>JANLXT010000207.1:0-8532 GCA_031365225.1 candidate division FCPU426 bacterium | reverse complement strand
CGCACCGAAGTGGTCTGTGCCCGCTGTGGCAGTCATCTTGGACACGTCTTCAACGACGGTCCCGCGCCCACGGGTTTGCGCTATTGCATCAACTCGGTCAGTTTAAAGTTTGTCGCTGACGCAAAGGCCAAGCCATGAGCCCAAGCAGCGCGACCTTTGCCATGGGTTGTTTTTGGAGCCCTGACTTGCTCTTCGAAAAAGTCCCTGGCGTGCTCGCCACCGAGGTCGGCTACACCAATGGGCATACGCTCAACCCCACCTATGAGCAGATCTGCGGTCATGGCACCGGGCACGCCGAAGCGGTCAAAGTGACTTTTGACCCCGCCAAAGTCAGCTACCAAGCGCTCTTGAAGGTCTTTTGGGACAATCACAATCCCACGACCCTCAATCGCCAGGGCCCCGATGTCGGTGATCAGTATCGTTCGGCCATCTTTACCCACGACGCCGAACAGCTCACGCTGGCCCAAGCTAGCAAAGCCGCTGTCACCGCCACTGGCAAGTGGGCCCCCAAGCCCATCGTCACCGTCATCGAGCCCGCCCAGACCTGGTACAAGGCCGAAGAATATCATCAAGATTATTTGAAGAAGTCGGGCAGAGATTCTTGCCATTTTTAGGTAGACTATTTGAAACCACATATTTCCCAAGGCTTTAACTCATGTATCAACCCGCCATACGCCAGCCAGCCGCGATCGAAGAAGAGTCTTTTCGTATTATCGACTCCGAGCTCTCGCCAGATTTAAAGTTTAGCCCTGAACAGCATTTGGTGGTGCGGCGGGTTATTCATGCCACGGCGGACTTTGAGTACGCCAAAAATCTTCGATTTCACCCGGGCGTCTTTGACGCTTTCAAGCAGGCGCTTAAAGACAAAGCGCCTTTTGTTTGCGATGTGCAGATGGTCGTGGCGGGTATCAGCAAGCCACGCATCGAGGCGGCGGGTTGCGTGATTTTGTCGCCCATCAATGACACCGATGTGGCCGCCGCCGCCAAGGCTGCTGGGCATACCCGGGCGATCGAGGCCATGCGCAAGGTCGCGCGGATGGGTCAGGGCGGTGTGCTGGTGATCGGCAACGCACCCACGGCTTTGACGGAGAGCGTGCGCCTGATCCGCGAAGAGGGCTGGCGGCCGCATTTGATCATCGGCGTGCCGGTTGGGTTTGTGGCCGCGCCCGAGAGCAAGCAGGCCTTGGCCGATGGCGAAGCCGGGGACGTGCCCTACATCACCTGTGTCGGCCGCAAGGGCGGCTCGCCCGCGGCGGTGGCGACCACCAACGCCCTTTTGCTGTGGGCCGAGGGTGGCAGTCAGGTCAAAGGTTAATTTGAATCGCAAAGGGGAACTATGCGTTTAGGGACTTTTTACGGCGTGGGCATCGGCCCAGGCGATCCGGAGTTGTTGACCCACAAGTCCACCAAGATCCTATCCAGCGTGCCGGTGATCTTTGTGCCCAAGGCCAAGATCACGGACGAGGGCATGGCGTTGCAGATCCTGCTCAACAGCGTGGTTAACAAGACGGGCGCGACGCTCAACGAGTTGGTCTTTCCTATGTCCAAGGACCCCGAAGTGCTTAAGCCGGCTTGGGCCATTGCCCGCGATGCCGTGCTGGATACCTTGCGCACAGGCAAGGACTGCGCTTTTATCACGCTGGGTGACACGGCGATCTACAGCACGTATATGAATCTGTTGACTGAATTGCGCCAGGCCGAGCCCAACATCAAGATCGAAACTTCGGCGGGCATCAGCAGCTTTAGTGAAGCGGCCGCGCGCCTTAATCTGTCGTTGGTCGAGAAGGCCGAGCGCATGGCGATCTTGCCTTGTCTGAGCGAAGTCGAGTCCATGCGGCCAGATCTAGAGCGCTTTGACACCGTGGTGCTGATGAAGGTCGGTCGGCGCTTTGCCGACCTGCGCGAGATGCTGCGTGGCATGGGGCTTTTACAGCATAGTCACTTGGCGCTCAAGCTGGGCTCTCCCGGTGAGCAGGTGACCAGCGATCTCGATGCCGTGGATCCTGACACGGTGACGTACATGTCCTTGGTCATCGTGCGCAAGCCCATCAAAGGCGGCTATGAGTGAGCTAGTCGACTTTGGTGAGGGCACGCTCACCTTGGGGCCCTTGGTTGAGATCCGTTGGCGCGGTGGACGCACACAGCGCTTGGGCGCGGATTTTTTAAGAGCCAAGTGTTTTTGTCAGATCTGTCGCGTGGCACCGATCGCGCTTGAGACCAGCATGTTCCCAGGTTTAAACGTCGATAAAGTTGATCTGGTGGGCGCCTACGCGGTGCAATTCTATTTTAGCGATGGGCACAAGCACGGTGTGTACTCGTTTGATATGCTCGAAAAACTTCCCGATCTCGCGCCTTGAGGTTAGCGATGCGTTTTCTCGTATTTTTGGCAGGTGTTTTGTCGGCAAGCCTGGCGCATGCCGTGATCATCGATCTCGAGCCTTTGCGTAGCAATGGGGCCGCGTTTCACGGGGACCGCGACGGGCTTCCTCTGCGCTGTCTCGAAGAGGCGGGGCTCTTAGAGCGTTCCGCCCAAGAACAAGACGCCTTGCTCGACAAAGCCAGCGCGGCTGGATTCAATGCCGTTAGTTTTGACGCGGCCCTTTACGGCCCCAAAGGTTTTTGCGTCAAGTTAGGCGTGGTCGACACGGTGCGATTGACGTCCCTGCGTCGTTTGGTTGAATCCGCGCGCATTCGTCATATTTATTTGTTCCCGGTGCTTTGGCCCGAAACTGCCGCCAAGGCTTTTATCGCGCTCAGCAAAAGCGACGAAGAGGCGTTTTACACCAACAAGACCTCACTGCAATGGCAGACTTGGTTGTTGCGACAAGTGGCGCAAGCGCAGGGCGTGGGTCAGCCCTTGACCCAGTCGGTGGCGGTGGGCGCTTGGATGCTTTACCGGGGTCCGTGGCGGGTGCAGCCAGTCGAGGCCGCTGGTAACAGCAAGGCGGCGCAGTGGGCGCCTTCGATGCGTTACTGGGCGGCCTGGCAAGTGGCATCGGCCCGCCGTGCGGGCTTTGGTCAACTATTAGGCATGGGCTTTTGGCCCAAGCAGGACCTTGGGACAGGTGTTGAAGACGCCACGCCCGTGGTGATCAGCGCTGTGGCGCCCGTCGCCGAGCTCAGCGGTAAAGATGCCGCGCAAAAAGATCCGATGGCCTTGGACGGCTTGCCTCCCGTGCCGGGTGTTAAAGAAGGGGAAGACGATGGCGGCGCGCCTGGCGCCCCTTTGAAGGCTGTCACTCCTTGGGATCTTGAAGGTGTGGATTGGGACGCGATGGAAGCGTTCTTTCAAGCCTTGTTGCCGAGCACGCACTTAGATCTTATTGAGCTGACCCAAGACAGCGAAGATTGGCATCACCTGGGCGAGCGCTTGGCTGGCTTGGCGCAGGGGGTGGACGCCCCCGTGCTTTGGCGGCACGATTGGCGTCAAAGTAGCCGTTACGAGCGTCAAAAACGGCTCGAAGCGCCTGAAAGCATGGCAGGCTTGGTGGGCCCCTGGCCGGTGGATGATTGGCCGGATGAGGACGAGAACATCTGGCCGCCTGCCAACGGCAAAGGGGTTGCGGCGCTTTTTATACGCGAGGTTAAGCCAGTCTTTGATCAAAAAGGAGCGCCTGCTGTGCGAGTTTTGTTAAGCCGGGCCGCGACGGTCGAGTTACGTTGGGGTACCCAATGGCCACCCACGCGCGTGATTGCCAGCGCCGACGAGGGTATTGCGCAGACCTTGACGCTCAAGGGAGCCAAGCCTGGGCAGGACATCTTGGTCGGGCTGCGGGCGCGTTCGGATCGCTTTGGTCGGGCGGCGTGGGCGACCCGCTGGTTACGCGTTCCTAAACGCTAAGGACGGCTGTGTCCCGAGCCTCGCTATTATTTTTAAGTCTCACGTTTGTCCTTGGGTCGCTTGCGGGCAGCACGCGGGCTGGGACGGTGCAGGTGAACAGCACGACCATCAAGATCGTGGGCGATGACGCGAATCACACGGCGGTCATACGCCGGGCCGACAACGCGCTCTTGCTCTACGACCCTGGCTACACCAGCCATTTTGTCTTTAATCTGAACGGCACACTCAAAGACATGCAGGATCCAGCCACGGTCATCCAGCCACTGACCGCCACGGGGTCGGGCTTGGGGGCTAAATTGGAGAGTGCCAAGAGTTTTGGCAATTTTCAATACGGTGTGCGTTACACGGTGGTCGCCGATCCCCGCGATGGCACGGGGGATGGCTTTGTCGAGATACGGCTGTGGGTCAAGAATACGGGCGGTCTCACGTTGCCGGTAGGCGCTCGTTTGATGCTGGATGTAGCCTTGTTGTCCAATGCCATCGACGAGACGGCGCTTTCACCTGATAACGGCTTCAGCACTTATTTATCGAACACCATGATCCCGCGTTCGGGCGGCGTGCCCTCCGATTGGTGGGCCTACGATCAGTTTCCTAGCCCCAGCATCATCGGACGGGGTGTCACCTGGGGCAATCAGTTCGGACAGCCTGCCACCCAGCCAGACGCGGTCGAATTTGCGCATTGGGATGAGATCGAGGCCTCGGCGTTTTATCTGACGCATGATGATCCGGGCGAGCCTTTTGCCAATTACACGCACCGCGATACGGCGGTGGTGCTGTGGTGGACAGGAACAGGCTTGCCCGAGACGGCCTCCATCATGGTGGCTCCCGGTCAGACGCAAGAATTTATCACTTACTACGGCTTGCAGACCAAACCGTTGCAACAGACGTTGACGCCGTATGTGACGTACACCGACACGCCCACGGTCTCGCCGACACCTACCATCACGGCCACGCATACGATCAGCCCGACGTTTAGCGTCAGCCCCACGCGCACGCCGACACACACCATCAGCCCGACTTTTAGTTTCAGTCCTACGCGCACGGCCACGTTCACTCGTAGCCCTAGCTACACCGCGTCGCCGACTTTTAGCTTTAGCCCCACACGCACGGCCACACCCAGCATCACGGTCAGCTTCACCGCCAGCCCTACCGCCACCCATTCACCCACCATCACGGTCTCGCCGACGATCACGGCGACGTTTAGCGTCAGTCAGACATTCACGTTCAGCCCTACGCGCACGATCACGCTGACGCCCTTGCCCACACCGCCGATCTTGTTGCTGACCCCCAAGCCGCCCAATCCTAATCCTAGTGATGGCGCGGGTGTCTTTTTGCCCTATGTGTTGACGCGCGACGCGACGGTGACCATAACGGTCTACACGGTCGCGGGTGAAAAGGTGCGCGGGCTCGAGCCTTACGCCGCGCGCCCGGGTCCCAATGAACAGTACTGGGATCAGCGCAACGATTCGGGCGCCAAAGTGGCCAGCGGTGTCTTTATTTATAGCATTGTGGCGGTGGCGGGCGATGAGCGCCAAAAGACGTTCATGAAATTGGCGGTCGTACGTTGACCAAGGGAACGCGATGGACCTAAAGAGTGTGGCGCATAGCGCCTTGCACGCTTTTACGGCGGGCATCGAAGGCCCCGCCTGTGACGCGCAAGGCAATGTCTACGCCGTCAATTTTGATCACGACGGCGCGATCGGCATCGTCACGCCCGCGGGGCTTGGTCAGCTCTTTGTCGAGCTGCCGACGGGGTCGGTGGGCAATGGCATCCGCTTTGATAGTAAAGGCGACATGCTGATCGCTGATTTTAAAGGGCACCATGTCTTGCGCGTCGATATGGCGACGCGCCAGGTCACGACGTTGGCTCACGAGCCGCGCATGAATCAGCCCAACGACATCTGTATCGATCGCCAAGACCGGGTCTATGCCAGCGATCCCAAGTGGGACGATAACACGGGCCAGCTGTGGCGGGTGGATCCCGATGGCAGCACGCATCTATTAGAAACGGGCATGGGCACCACCAATGGCATCGAGGTCAGTCAGGACGAACGCAGTTTGTATGTCAACGAGTCAAACCAGCGCAGGGTCTGGGGCTACGATTTGAAAGAGGGTCAGGTTTCAAATAAGCGTTTGCTGATCGAGTTCCCCGATTTTGGGCTGGATGGTATGCGCTGCGACACCGATGGCAATCTTTGGGTTACGCGCTATGGCAAGGGCACGGTGGTGAAGCTGAGCCCCGCGGGCCACGTCTTGGCCGAGATCCAAGTGGGTGGCGCTCGACCCAGCAATCTTTGTTTTGGTGGCTCCGATGGCCGCACGGTCTATGTGACGGTGGTGGACAATGGTAGCATCGAGAAGTTTCAAGCCGATGCGGTGGGCCGTGAATGGGCGCTTTGGCGCGAGAGGGGTAAATAATGCGGAATCTGTTTGTCCTAAGCATGGCAGCCCTGGTCCTGGGCGCTTGTGCCGGTGCCCAGCCCAAGAGCAAGGCCTTCAGTGTTCCCAATGCCTTCACGCAGGGCGTCGAGGGACCGGCTTGCGATGCCAAGGGCAACCTCTATGCCGTGAGTTTTGACCACGATGGCAGCATCGGGATCGTCACCCCCGACGGCAAGGCTAGCCTCTTTGTGGATCTGCCGAAGGGAAGCACCGGCAACGGCATACGCTTTGATGCCAAAGGCGACATGCTCATCGCCGACTACACAGGCCATAACGTTTTGCGCGTGGATATGAAGGCGAAGAAAATAAGCGTCTATGCCCACGAGCCGCGCATGAACCAGCCCAACGACATCGCCATCGCCCGCGACGGCCGCCTCTACGCCAGCGACCCCAAGTGGGCCGACAACACGGGCCAGCTCTGGCGCGTGGACACGGATGGCAAGGCCAAGCTGCTGGAAGACAAGATGGGCACGACCAATGGCGTCGAAGTCAGCCCGGACGAGAAGATCCTTTATGTGAACGAGGGCGTGCAGCGCCGGGTCTGGGCCTACGACCTGAAAGACGGCCAGATCTCCAACAAGCGCCTGCTCATCGAGTTCCCGGACTACGGGTTAGACGGCATGCGCTGCGACACGGCCGGCAACCTCTGGATAGCCCGTTATGGCAAGGGCACCATCGTAAAGCTCAGCCCCCAGGGCAAAGTTTTATCCGAACAAAAGCTCATCGGTAGCAAAGTCACCAACATAGCCTTCGGCGGCCCGGACGGTCGCACGGCCTATGTCACGCTGCAAGACACTGGCATCGAGACGTTTAGGACGGATGGGGAGGGCAGAGAATGGGGAATGTGGGCCGTACCTCATTCGACCGAAAGCCTGCCCTGAGGTGCCCAGTCGTTGGATGCAAAGGGAAGCCCGGGCCACGAAGGGTCGGCGTAAGCGTACGATTTAAGGACGAACCCGGGTTTCAGACTCAAATTGACTCCACCCCCTAAATACTGTATTTTGTAGGCCCTGACCACACGATATAGCGTTGTTTCTTCTTTGTTTTATGGCCTTGCATGCCCATTAAAGTCAGATATAACGGCCTTGAGATCGATGGCAATTTGTTGCCGTTGTTTTCGGGCGCGATGCATTATTGGCGTTTGGACCCGGATAAGTGGGGCCATGTCATGGATCAGGTCAAGGTCTTGGGCTACAAGATCATTGAGACCTATGTGCCGTGGGACGTGCACGAGATCGCGCCAGGCGATTATGACTTTGGGCGTATTGATCCGGCCAAAGACTTGGATAAGTTTTTGACCTTGGCGACCGAAAAGGGGCTGCGGGTCATCGTGCGGCCTGGTCCGCAGATCAATAGTGAGCTGTCGGGATTTGGATACCCAGAGCGTGTGCGCAATGACCCCAAGTTTTGGGCCTTGGACGCCGAGGGCGCGCCTGTGGTGCTGGCGCATATGGTCACCGCGTTTAGGGTGCCCAGCTACGCCAACCAAGCGCTTTTTGATGAGTTTGAGCCGTACCTCACCCATCTGGCGCCCATCTTACAAAAGCACCTGCATCCCCATGGACCGATCGTGGCGATCCAGGTTGAGAACGAGATCAGTTATTTCTTCCGCACCAGTTGTTTTGACATGGACTATAGCGACGCCGCCATCAATTTGTTCCGCCATTTCTTAGACCTCAAGTACCGCGAGATCAGAGAATTGAACAAGGCGTACGGGACCAAGCACGCGTCCTTTGCCGATGTGCCCGCGCCGCGTGGCAACAACGCGACCGATATCAAGACCTTAAGGCCGGCCTTGGATTGGGCCGAGAGCCGTGAATATCAAGTTTTGTGGGCGCTGACACGCTTGACCGAATTATTTCGCTCGCGGGGCTTGGGCTCGGTGCCCCTCTTTCACAATTTATTCGCGCCTTGGGACACACCATTTAATCTGCCGGAACTCGAGGCCGAAAGCGGCTTGGATTTTGTGGGCATCGATTGCTATCCCCGCGCCGAGAACGCTAACTGGGCCGTGGACCAAGCCCGTTATCTAAGCACCTGCGCGCGTTTGCCATACATACCCGAGTTTGGCGCTGGCGGTTGGCCTGTGGGCAGTGAAGGCTGGACCTTGACCGACCACCAAGCCGTGATCTTGGCGCCTTTGATGGGCGGCGTGCGTGGCATGAATTTTTATATGCTGGTCGAACGTGATCGCTGGTACGGTAGCCCGCTTTTGGCCGACGGACGCCGGCGTGAAGAGTACGCCCAGT
>JANLXT010000180.1:0-7110 GCA_031365225.1 candidate division FCPU426 bacterium | reverse complement strand
TTGTAGCGACCGACCTTGGCCAAATCGTAACGCCGAGGAGCAAAGAACATGTTTTGCAGAAGAGTTTTTGCGCTCTCAAGGGTTGGAGGATCACCAGGACGCATTTTGCGATAAATCTCAATCAGCGCTTCGTCCTGATTGTGGATGCCATCTTTTTCTAAAGTGCGCCGGATTGACGAATGAATATCCAGCTTAGGGATAACCAACACATCAATCTTACGTACTTTTGCGCCTTCCATCTTTAGGAGCAGCTCTTTGGTCAGCTCTTTGTTGGCGGCACAGAGCACCTCGCCCGATCTCGGATCAATAACTTCTTTGGCGGTAATCCGACCAGGCTTGCTATCCGCGGAGATCGCTTCATTCTCGTAGAAGAGCTCGAGAATGTCGGCATCACTAGAATATCCCACAGCCCGCAGCATGAGTGTCGCCAAGAGCTTGCGCTTGCGATCAATACGAGCAAACAGGATGTCGTTGATATCAAATTCGAACTCTAACCACGACCCGCGATAAGGAATAATGCGGGCCATAAAAAGCTTTTTGCCTGAGCTGTGTGTCTTTCCATCGTCATCATCAAAATTCACGCCCGGGCTGCGGTGCAGCTGGCTAACAATGACCCGCTCGGCGCCATTGATAATAAATGTGTTGCGATCAGTCATTAAGGGAAGCTCGCAGAAAAAGACTTCCTGCTCGCGAATATCCTTAATTCGATTCACTTTGGTCTCGGGATCTTCTTCGCGAACGACCAAACGCATGATCACTTTTAGCGGAGCCGCATAGGTCATGTCGCGCTCAATACAATCTTCAACGCTATAGCGTGGCTCGCCGAAAGTGTAGCCGGCGAATTCTAAGAAGCTGTTCTCGTTGGTGTCATAAATTGGGAATACAGATGTGAAAGCCGCCTGCAGGCCGCTTTTTTTGCGCTCTTCGGGTAGAGCGCCCACTTGAAGAAATTCGTCATACGAACGTTTTTGAAGCTCCATAAGGTTCGGAAGCTCCATGATCTCGGGAATCCGTGAATAAGATTCGCGCTTGATCCGTCCTTGGTCTGCGCCACGCGTTGTCATGCGTTGACTCCCTATCGCCATTCCGCTTTAAACGGAAGACAAAAAGTACAGCGAAGCTGCCCCAAGCAAAAAGCATGCCTTGCCCACAAGAATGGCTCTTGGGGCTGGGTCGCTTCGTCCATGATCCTTCAACTCTTGCGCAATCGTTCCCTTTGCCTGGATTTACGAAAGGACAGAGATTTTAGTGCGCAGCGCAAAAATCGTCAATATCAAACATATAAAATTGCGGACCTAAAGACTCAATAGTTTCACAATATGAAACTATTGATGAAATTCGTAGATTTTAACAAAAAAGGCCACCCGCTTGGGTGGCCTTTTTGTATTCAATAGAGATCCTACTTAACGTTGGCAGTGGCACCGGCGTCTTCAATTTGCTTCTTGATCTTAGCGGCTTCATCCTTGCTAACGCCTTCTTTAACAGGCTTGGGAGCGCCATCCACCAGATCCTTGGCCTCTTTCAGACCCAATCCGGTGAGCTCACGAACCACTTTGATTGCGCTGATCTTTTTGTCTGCAGGCACTGAGACCAAGATCACATCAAACTCTGTCTTCTCTTCAGCAGCCGCGGCACCGCCGCCGCCACCACCACCACCGGCCATCATCATGGGCGCAGCGGCTGAAACTCCAAACTTTGTCTCTAATTCTTTCACCAATGCCGAAGCGTCCTTCAAGGACAAGCCTTCAATCTCGGTGACCAATTGTTCAATGGTCAATGCCATGGTATTACTCCCTATTTTATTTGAGACAGTCAACTATGACGCGCTGGATCAAACTCCGGCTGCGGCTTTCTTTTCTGCGATAGCTCCTAACACGCGAACCAAGCTGGTCGTGGGACCATTGAGTACGCGTGCCAATCCCGTGACAGGGCTGTTAAGCGTGCCCAAAAGTTGCGAGACGAGCTCTTCCTTGCTGGGCAACGTGGCAATAACTGAGACATCCTTGGACGTAGCAGGTTTCCCTTCTACAACTCCTCCCAAGATCACCATATGGGGATGCGCCTTGGAGAATGTCACGAGGACTTTCGCCGAAGCAACGATATCGCCTTTTGAGATGGTAATAGCCGTCGGTCCCGAAAGATGACTTTCGAGCCCTTCGATACCAGCCTGCTTTGCCGCACGAATCGCCAAAGTATTTTTGGCCACGCGATGGACCGCGCCTGTCTCGCGCAATTGCTTGCGCAAATCTGTGATCTCGGCCACAGACAAACCACTGTAATGGGTCACATAAATCGCAGTGGAACCACTAAAGTCCTGAACCAGCGCGCTGATCGCTTCTTCTTTTTCTTTTGTGGGCATTGAATCCTCACCCCCCCTCTTTCGAAAAACAAACGGACCCCCCGTGAAACGAGAGGCCCGTGTTTGCCGGAAAAAAGGCAGGACAATGGCGCATCTCTGCAGGCGCCTCACCTTTGAGGCATTATCCCTTGCGGGACCGGCGGTCATAGACACAGTTGATACGTAGGTTTTCGCTTGATGCTCGAGCCAAAGGCTCGAGTAACTTGATTACGCCAAAATTACTTAGCGCTCTTTGACGATGAAAACTGGCCAAGCTCAAGACGGACACCCAGGCCTTGGGTAGAAGAGATTGCTACGCTCTTGAGATACTGCCCTTTGCTCGTCGGCGGCTTCGCGCGAACAACCGCATCCATGATCGCACGCAAATTCTGCTCTAACTGTTCTGGACTAAAGCTTGCTTTGCCGATGCGCGTATGCAGCACGGCTTCGGCGTTGACTTTGAACTCGATCTTGCCCTTGTTGATGTCTTCAACCGCCTTTTTAACATCAAAGGTCACTGTGCCGGTTTTTGGATTGGGCATCAAACCGCGTGGGCCGAGCACTTTGCCGAGTTTTCCGACTTCGCGCATCATGTCAGGTGTGGCCACGGCCACATCAAAATCAACCCAGCCTTTAGAGATCTTCTCGACCAAGTCTTCGGCGCCCACATAAGCGGCACCAGCGTCGCGCGCCTCTTTCTCTTTTTCACCTTTCGCAAACACCAAAACTCGCTGCTTGGCTCCCGAACCCGCGGGCAACACCACGGTTCCGCGGACCTGCTGATCGGACTGCTTGGGATCAACGCCCAACTGCACGGCGACCGCCACGGTCTCGTCAAACTTGGCTTTGGCGCCTTGTTTGATGATCGCCAGAGCGTCTTTTGAAGGATAGAGCTTTCCGTTCTCGACGAGGGGCCTGATCTCTTTTTGCTTTTTAGTAAGTGCCATTGTTTCCTCCTGTGTGGTGCTCCCTTGATGGGACTGGGATTTCGCGCGAGGCGCTACCACATTTTTTAGTTACTTTACCTCGATCCCCATGGACCGGGCTGTTCCTTCAACCATGCGAATGGCTGCCGCTAGATTCGATGCGGTCAAATCTGGCATTTTTTGCTTAGCGATGTCCGCTACTTGCTGAGCCGTAACTTTTCCAACCTTGTTTTTGTTAGGAACGCCGCTTCCCTTTTGTAGCCCTGTGATCTTTTTTAACAGCTCAGCCGCGGGGGGCGTCTTGGTAATGAACGTGAATGTGCGGTCGGTGTAGATGGTGATAACCGCTGGAATCACCAACCCGGCGTCTTTTTGAGTCTTGGCGTTAAACGCCTTACAGAACTCCATGATGTTGACACCGTGCGGTCCGAGCGCTGTACCCACGGGCGGGGCGGGATTTGCCTGACCAGCGGGAATCTGAATCTTGACGTATGTTTTGACCTTCTTTGCCATGACTTTCCTCGTCTAGCCCGCGAAGGGGCGTGTTATCGTGCGAAAATCCATACTCTGCTTATGTGTTCTTTTCTACCTGGCCGAAGTCGAGCTCAACTGGCGTTGCTCTTCCGAAAATTGTTACCATCACTTTGAGCTTGGCTCGCTCTAAATTCACTTCTTCGACTTTGCCAATAAAGCTAGCGAACGGTCCGTCCATCACTTTGACGACATCCCCTTTTTCGAACTGCACTTTGGGCGTCGGGCGCTCTTTGGTGCCTTTCATCTGTCCCAGGATGGAATCAACCTCGCCCGCTTCAAGCGGAGTTGGGTTGTTGCCTGAACCCACAAAACCAGTGACTTTGGGGGTGTTTCTAACAACATACCAACTGTCATCATCCAGGGCCATCTCAACCAAGATATACCCGGGATAAAAACGCTTGCTCGATATCTTTTTCTTGCCACCCGCTTTGGTCTCGCTCACATTTTCTGCGGGGACCAACACCGTGAATATCTTGTCGGCCATATTCATGGACTTGATGCGATTCTCAAGGTTGGTCTTGACCTTGTTCTCGTAGCCCGAATAAGTATTGACCACGTACCAATGCTTTGACGCCATCCTTGCTCCTGCCCCGAGGGCTATTCAAGACAAACTAGTAGAAGAGTGCCAGTGCCCAGGCGATAAAAGAATCCGCAGCCGCGACCATGATCATGAAGATCACAGCGACCACAAGCACCACCGCAGACGACGCGACAATCTCTTTGCGGCCAGGCCAGGTGACTTTTCGCAGCTCCTGAACTGACTCGGTCAAAAACATTTTTAGCTTTTGAAACATGCGACTTCTCAACCAGAGAAAGATTCAGGGCCGGTAGGACTCGAACCTACAACAACTCGTTTTGGAGACGAGTACTCTACCAATTGAGCTACGGCCCTACACGCGCGCCACACACTATGGCGCGCTGGTGCTTTTTACTTAACTTCGCGATGCAACTTATGCGTACGGCACCGCGCGCAAAACTTTTTGAATTCTAAGCGCTCGGGATGCTTGCGCTTGTCCTTCTTGGTCAGATAATTGCGCTCTTTGCACTCGGTGCAAGCCAAGGTGATGTGTTCTGCGGGCATGATTCATCTTCCTTTCAGTTTTTATTCTAGGATCTTGACGACGACGCCGGCGCCAACAGTGTGACCGCCTTCGCGGATAGCGAAGCGCTGGCCTTCTTCCATGGCGATAGGCGTGATCAGCTCTACCGACATCTCGGTGTTGTCTCCAGGCATGACCATCTCTGCCCCGTCTTTAAGGGTGATGCTGCCCGTCACATCCGTCGTGCGGAAATAGAACTGAGGACGATAGTTCTTGAAGAACGGCGTGTGTCGACCGCCTTCCTCTTTGCTAAGCACATAAACTTGTACGGTGAACTTTTTGTGTGGCTTGATCGAGCCAGGCTTGGACAACACTTGACCACGCTCGATGTCGGTCTTTTCGATGCCGCGCAACAAGACGCCGACGTTGTCGCCAGCGCGCCCTTCGTCGAGGAGCTTGCGGAACATCTCAACGCCCGTCACCACAGACTTGCGTGTATCGCGCAAGCCGACGACTTCGATTTCTTCCCCAACTTTGACGATCCCGCGTTCGATACGTCCCGTGGCAACCGTGCCACGACCCGTGATCGAGAACACGTCTTCGACGGCCAACAAGAATGGCTTTTCGATCTCGCGCACTGGCTCGGGGATATACGTGTCTAAAGCGTCTAACAAGTCTTGAATGGGCTTGAGCCACTTCTCGTCCTTGGCTCCGCTCTCGAGGGTTTCCCAAGCGCGCAATGCCGACCCACGGATGATCGGGGTCTTGTCGCCAGGAAACTCATACTTGCTGAGCAGCTCGCGCACTTCCATCTCGACAAGGTCCAACAACTCAGCGTCATCCACCATGTCCACTTTATTCATGAACACGATGATGTACGGGACGCCCACCTGACGGGCCAAAAGGATATGCTCGCGGGTTTGAGGCATCGGGCCGTCGGCCGCAGAAACCACTAAAATCGCACCATCCATCTGCGCCGCGCCAGTGATCATATTCTTGATGTAGTCAGCATGCCCAGGGCAATCCACGTGCGCGTAGTGCCGATTGACCGACTCATACTCGACATGGGCTGTATTGATCGTTATGCCACGCGCCTTTTCTTCTGGCGCCGCGTCGATCTCGTCATAACGACGCGCCTTGGCGAGGCCCTTGTCCGCGCTAAAACGCGTGATGGTCGCGGTCAAGGTCGTCTTGCCATGGTCAACGTGTCCAATGGTGCCTACGTTGACGTGGGGCTTCTTTCGTTCAAATTTTTCTTTGGCCATATTTCCTCCGTCTCGGGTCTCAGGGGCCTAAGCTTTAGCCTTGGCCGCGTTCTTCTCAATGACAACTTCCGCCACCGCGCGTGGAACCTCTTCGTAATGCGAGAAGACCATGCTGTAAGTGGCACGACCTTGCGACATAGAACGCAATGCCGTAGCGTATCCAAACATTTCTGACAACGGCACCATCGCTTTGATAATCTGAGCGTTTCCGCGCTTACTCATACCTTCCACGCGTCCACGTTTCGAATTTAAGTATCCAATTACATCGCCCATGTAATCTTCGGGTGTTGTCGCCTCAACAGACATGACTGGTTCGAGCAAATAACCATCGCCTTGACGACACCCTTCTTTGAAAGCCATCGAACCAGCTATCTTAAATGCCATTTCGTTAGAATCAACATCATGATAACTACCATCAATCAGTGTGACTTTGACATCAACTACTGGGTATCCGGCAATCACACCAGAACCAAGCGCTTCTGCCACACCCTTACCAACGGCCGGAATGAACTCGCGGGGCACAGAACCGCCCTTCGTACCATCAACGAACTCAAATCCTTCACCAGGCTTGCGAGGCTCGACTTTGAGCCAAACGTGCCCGTATTGTCCACGCCCACCCGTTTGGCGAATAAATTTACCCTCGACCTCGGAACCTTTACGAATGGTTTCACGATAAGCGACTTGAGGCTTTCCGACATTCGCTTCAACCTTGAATTCTCGTCGCATACGATCCACGATAATCTCAAGGTGCAGCTCGCCCATTCCAGCAATAATCGTCTGTCCCGTCTCTTCGTTGCTACGTACACGGAAGGTCGGGTCTTCTTCAGCCAACTTACTGAGGGCCAAGCCCATCTTCTCTTGATCGGCCTTAGTCTTAGGTTCCACCGCCAAATCAATCTCTGGGTCCGCAATCTTCATCGTCTCGAGGTCAATTGGATTATCTTCGTCACAGAGATTGTCGCGGCGGTTGGATTCAAGCACACCTTTACGGGTGACACACTCTGTGA
>JANLXT010000142.1:0-19469 GCA_031365225.1 candidate division FCPU426 bacterium | reverse complement strand
GCTGGGGGGGCAGGAATCGAACCTACATAACCAGAATCAAAATCTGGTGTCCTACCGTTGAACGACCCCCCACTAAGGCCGTCTCTGCCTGAAAAGGCCAAAATGAGACGAAAAACGCCAAAAATTAAGCATCCGAAGATGCCTTTTAGGCTTATCTAAAAGGCTTTTTCGGACTTCTATTTTAGTAGGCGAAATAGGGTGAACCGCCAACAGAATACTACAAATTACTCAATATGGCAATTTCCAAAATCCTTATATTCCACATAGCGAAAATTTAAGACCTAAATGAGCTGCTTGTCGGACAAGCAAAGGAGAATTGAGCCTTTATTTTAATGCTTTTCATTGATCTTCTAGCAAGCGCTTCATTCTTAAACAACCCCCAAACCGTTGGGCCACTGCCCGACATACGCGACAAGAGTGCCCCGCTTTCAAGAAGATGCGTCCTGTATTGGCTTATTACACGGTATTTTGTGGCTGTGGCGCTTTCAAGGTCATTCGAACAATTTCGTTCCGCTGCGTGATAATTTTGCCGACCTAACGCATTCCACAGAGCGAGACTTTTGTTTGGCGTTTTGGTGGATCGCTTAAGGCAATGCTTGTAGGCCCAGGGAGTCGACACATGCAGACCAGGATTAAGCAAGACAACCCAATACTGGCGCGGCGCCTTTAGCGTACGCAGCCGCTCCCCCCTGCCGTGCGCCAGGGCCCAACCGCCCCGCACGCAAAATGGGATATCGGATCCGAGCGTCGCGCCCAAACGCTCTAAGCGGCGCTGTGACCAGCCTAAGCGCCACAATTTATTAAGCCCACGCAAAGTCGCGGCAGCGTCAGCGCTTCCACCCGCCAGACCCGCGGCGATGGGCACCCGCTTACGCAAAACGATCCGCGCGCCAAGATCCACTTTGGCCGCTTGACGTAACGCGAGCGCGGCGCGCAGCACCAGATTGCCACTGCCGCAATCCAGCTTGGGGTCATCGCAACGCAGGCTCAGCTCTTTAGCCACGCTCAACTCAAGACGATCCGCCAGACCAAGGCTGGCCATCAACATTCGTACTTGGTGAAAACCATCAGGTCGCTTGCCCAAGACCTCTAGGCAAAGATTGATCTTGGCGGGCGCCCACTCAATTAATTTTTTCACGGAAGTTCCTTCGGCAAGGGTCCTGGGTTCCCCTTGGGACGCTTTCTTAAGTTTTTGGCTTTCACCGCCCAGGTGTCCGCTTCGGCGTCTCGTTTAAGCGACCGCAAGATCTCGGCGTAGTGCTCCAAGATGATCGCCTCGTCACTCTGAAATCCAGCTTCCACCCCCAGGGCTGCTCGCCGCAGTGGTGCTTCGGCTTCTATGGGCCGATCAAGTTTGTAGTAGGCCCAGCCTAAGCTGTCGAGATAATAAAAATTATCAGGCTCTTCAGCCACCGCCCGCTGGATCAACGCCAGCGCTTCAGGAAGATCCGTGTTCCGTTCTACCATCGAATAGCCCAGATAATTGAGAGCGCGCGCGTCTTTAGGTTTTTTATCTAAGAGCAGCCGCAATTCTTTCTCAGCCAACGGAAAACGCTTGGTTTTTTCGTAGAGGATCGCGAGTTGAAAACGGAAGACCGCGTCTTGCTCGGGGGCCGAGGCCAGCCCCTTGCGATAGACCTCTTCAGATTCTTTGTGTTCTTTTAGGTCGTGATGCGCCGCGCCCAACAAGAGCTGCAGCTCGGTCGAGCCGGGAACCTTCTTTAGAGCGCGCTGCAAGAGCTTGCGCGACTGAATGCCTTTACCTTGGCGATCATAAAGCAGCGCCAACTGGGCCCAGGCCTGCGTCACCTCGGGGCGTAGCTCGGCAAACTGAAGCAGGACCCGTTCCGCCTCTGTGTTCTTGCCTTGCGCCAGCAAAGCCTGCCCCAAACCATAGAGATAGCCAGGGCTCTCTGGCGCGACACGCCCCAGCTCGCGCATGTCCGCCTCGGCTTCAACATAACGCTTGAGCCGAAGCCTTGTCATGCCTCGGCTATACAAGCTTGGCGCATCGGCACCATCGTGCGCCAACAACTTTGTAAAAAGCGCATCGGCCTCTTGGTGACGCCCGTGCTGGACCAGCGCACGTGCGAACGCGTTGGTCAACGGAAGGCTGTCTGAATTTTGAACCCAGCCCTCGCTATAAACTTCAAGCGCAGCGTCAGCTTGGCCAGCTTCATCGAGCGTGGCGGCGTAATGGATCCACGTGGCGACGCGGCTGGCATCGCTGACAAGGACTTGAAGCAATTGCCGCAAAGCTTCTGGTCTTTGTTTGTCTTTTTCTAGACAAGCGGCGAGCAACTCGCGCTGATCAAGATCCCCTGGTGCCAGACGCAAAACATCGCGCAGGCGTCGAATGGCATCCTTCCAAATAAGCTCGCTCACGTCCATGGCCGCGAGCATGCGCGACGATTCGAGGTCGTTGAGATCCGAGCCATCCGTTTGCCGATACAAGGCGCGCGCCTCGCCATTCTTTTTTTGGAACAGCAGGGCCTGCGCCAAACGCCGGCGCGCTTCGGCGTCCTTGGGAGCCAGCTCGAGCGTCTTGCGCCAAGCGCGCTCGGCCTCTAGCGCGTTGCCCCGGTCTTCGCTCAAGGACCCCAGCTCGCGCCATAACAACAAAGAGTTGGGGTCCGCGTCTGCGGCGCGTTTTAGCAGCATCTCGGCCTGGGCCGGCAGTTCATCCAGGAGCGCTAGGTGAGCCGTGGCATAAAAAAACGAGGCCCTGAATTGGGCCTCGGCGCGCTGCCACCCCGTGTCGGGGGTCGCGGCGGTCAGGGTGAGAGCCTTGGCCTGGACAAACGCTGGGGGGCTAAGACTCAGGCATAAAAGCAGAAAAAATAGTCTCACAGGCCTTCGAAGCGTTTGTCCGTGTTGCGCAGGCGTTGGGCGTTGATCTTTAAAAAGTGCAACAACAATTTGACGGTGATGACCGGATCGCCCTTGAGCATTTCTTGAAATACTTTTTTGGTGATGACGATCAGTTCGGCGTCTTCGCTGACCCGCGCGGTGGCCGAGCGCTTGGCGTCGTCTAAGAGCGACAACTCGCCTAAAAACTCACCGCGTCCCAACGACGCGATCACCACTTCGCCGGATGTGGCCTTCTTGCAGATATCCACCTTGCCGCTCTTGATGATGTAAAGCACTTCTCCACTCATCCCCTCAATAAAGAGCGTGGAGTCCTTGGGATATTTTTTTTCAAAAGCTAGTTTGAGCAATTGATACAGCTCTTGCTCACTAAAATCTTGAAAAATCGGCATCAGGCGTAATTGATTTAGATCGGAAAGCTCAGCCATGCAGGCTCCAAGTAAAACGATACGCACGCCATTCTGTGAATCACTTGTGTTACGTTACGCCCGCCTTCAAGCGGGGTCAAGGCTTGGCCTACTTAGTCAAAACGGGCTCGCAAGACACGTTTGACCACGACCAGATTCTTGAGCGAGCGCAACTGGGCATGGCCTAATCGACTGGGCAAGATAAAGCGTGGCTGGGCCTCGAATTTCTTATCTTCGGCCATGGCTGCCAGCACCGCGCCCAGCGGCAAGGCCGGTAAACGCGTAGGCAGGCCTAGGCGCTCTAAGAGCGCGGGCACCCTGGCTAACTGGACACGCCGACTGGCTGGCGCAACCTTCAGTGCCAGCGCTAGGTCACAGGCACACGCCAGTCCAAAGGCTACGGCCTCTCCATGCAAGAGACTAAAATTGCTGGCGGCCTCGACCGCGTGCCCAAAGGTATGTCCCAAGTTGAGCAGCGCGCGCTTGCCCTGACGGTCAAACTCATCCAACCCGACGACCCGCGCTTTGTGCGCGACGCAGCTCTCAATGATGTGGGCGATAACGCGAGGTTCGGCCACCAAGACCCGATCCACCGCACCCTCGATCGCGGCAAAGAGCGTGGGGTCAAAGAGCACGGCGGTCTTCACCACTTCGGCCAGACCCGCGCGCAGCTCGCGCCCAGGCAAAGTTGTCAACACGTTTGGGTCGATGAACACCGCGTCAGGCTGATAAAACGCGCCCACCAGATTTTTGATCACGCCCCGCGGGGTCTTAAGATCCACACCCAGCTTGCCACCCACGCTGCTATCCACCATGGCCAGCAAAGTCGTCGGCACTTGAACAAACGGGATGCCACGCTTGTACGACGCGAACGTAAAACCGCCCAGATCACCAATCACGCCGCCACCCAAGGCGATGCCTAACGGTTTGACCCGCGCCCCTTGTCCAAAAGCCGCCAACGCCAAGAGCGCGCGCTGATACTGCTCTAAGTTTTTGTTGCGCTCGCCATCGGGAATAAGATGAGGCTTTGCGCTCTTGAATCCAGCGCGGCGCAAACTGGCGCCCAACCGAGCACCCCACAGACCCCAGACCCGTGGCGAACTGATGACAAAGGGGCTGTGCCCCTTAAAGTTTCGACGCAACTCAGCGCCCGCGCGATCAAGCGCGCCAGGCTCGATGAGCACGCTGTAACCGTGACTGCGCGGCTCTTTGAATTTGATCTTTACGTGGCGCAAGGCAGTTCCAAAGACGAGGATGCTCCATCATAGCACGGAGAGCTCCCTGGCGTGGAGCTCTCCGTAGTCGCTAAAAAAGGGCACTAAGACTGGTCTGGGTCGCCACCGTAGGCGCGTGATCCTGCCGACCATTGAGAGACTGGGTGACGGGAACGCTCGCTCCCAGCGTGAAGACCATGCGTTCATTGATCCCGACGCTGTATCGAGGTCCTGCCGAAAGGACCCATCCCCCGCTATCCTCGTTGACCAAGCCATGAAAATCGCTACGCTCAACGTGATTAAAGACCGTGTCTAACGCCACCCGCCCGCGACCGTGAACTTGAGGGTCATAGACCCACGCCAGCGACAGACCCGCGGCAATCTGATTGCCCGTCTTGAAACCTTTGTACGCCGGTTTTAGGCTCGCGCTGACGCTGCTATCCAAGTGCCAGGCGTCGGCAAGGTGTCGGCTACAGGCTAGCCCCACTTGGTACGAGGGGACACCCCCGCCCAATTGTGACGCGGGAGCCAGCGTAGGCAGATGGGCGTGCGCGTCGAATTCGCCCGTTGTGGTATCGGCAACACCATCGACGTGTATCGATCCGCCCAACACATCATCCCGCCCTAGCGGCAACGACGCGCCTGCCACCATCGCTAGGCTCCACCGCTCGTCGCCAGCGACTCGCGCTTTCAACTGAACCATCGTGTCGCTAGGCCCACTTGGCGACCCCAGGTCGTGAACGCCAAAGCTACCATCAGAATGCAGGTGTCCCTCGCGTAAGTTTTCGACCCGGACGCTACCGACACTGAGGTTCGCCTGCAACCACGTGGTCAAGCCCAAGCCTAGATCGACACTTTGCGACAAGCTGCTGTCGCTCACGAACGCCTCGTCGTGCCCTGGATGCGAACGCAACTCGGTTTCTAGCTGCTCGTCCCCCGTCGGTCGGTTAAAAGAGGACTGCACGCCAAACGTAAGCTGTATCGCTCCAGGCTCGAGCAAGTCGGCGCTGAGCACGGGCGAGGCCAACGGTGACGCTCCCGCGTCGCTGGCGTGATGCGCGCGCGCCAAAACATGAGCGCATATAAACAAGACAAACAGGCATAGCTGTTTTTTCATGACAGACCCCAAAGATAAAAATGGCGCGCGACGCGAATCGACGCGCGCTGAGCTGGGGTCAAGCTTCGGGCGGGGGGCTTAAAAGTCTAAGGGCGGCGGACAAAGATGGGGCGCGTGTGGCGCAAACGGCAAAGGCTAAGCTCAAGGGAGCCTGCAGCTCAAAACGCGAGGGGGCCTTGCTCAGCTGAGCGAGCGCGTGGGTTGCGTTAGCACTGCCCGGCACAGGGCAAGCGGCAAAGGCCAGGGCCCCGGGCTCCGCGACTGGCTTAATGGCGCAAGCGCCATGGCCGTGCCCAGGGCAACGACAGACGCCCCGGCAACAGTGCTTCTCGGCCTTGGGCGCGGCGTCTTTAGCCACCGCCATCGGCGTATGCGCCATCAAGAGAACCAAGCCCAGCAGGCTGGCGCTCAGCAATCTAAAGACAAGGGTGCTAGGGCGCATGCTTTCCATTGATAAAGGATAACAGTTTGCGATATTGAGACAGTATGACCTGCGTCAGCTACCGCTGCTCTCGTAATAGCGCAAACCATGGTTAAACGCGGTCCAAGCGACGCTGACGCAAAGTGCGGCGGCCAGGGCGGGCGCGATGATGGCCAAGGCCAGGGGCAAACGCTGGGTCAACGCGCTTGCGGGCACGTAATTGATCAACCCAAAGGGCAAGAGCACCAAAAGCAAGCCTTGCATAAAGCGAGGATAAATATTGAGGGGATAACGGCTGGCCTGCAACAAGGCGTTGCTCACCCAGTAATGCTGGCCGTAACTACCCACGATCTTAAAACTGAGCGCGCCACAGAGCGTCAGGACCGCGGTGTGGATCAGACAGCCACAGACCGCCCACCAGGGTAGCAAGGCCCACACGGTCCAAGGCAAACCTAGCTTGATGGCGCCCACGCTAAAGAGAGTAAGCCCCGCGATCAGATTGCCAAAGGCGTGCAATTCAGGGCTAGTCACCAAAAAAAAGGGTAGCGTCGAAACAGGATACGTTAACAAGCGGTCAAATTGACCTCGCACGACATACAAAGGCACATACCAGATGTGATTGAAAAAAAGCTCGGACAAGCCTTGCGTCAGCGCCGTCAGCCCAAAGAGCAGCAGGATCTCGGGCCCACGCCAACCCCCCAACAATTCGGTCGAATGCAAGAGCACGCTGAGCATGCCCAGGCTCGCGGCCTGAAAACCGATGGCGCCTGTCAGACCCAAGACAAAGTCAGCGCGATATTCTAATTTGGTCTGCAAGGCCGCGTTGAAGGCCTTGAAACAAATGCTCAGCTCTTTGCGCCAGCCCATCAACCCCCCTGAACGGTCATCTGACGTAAGACCAAAGAAAAGATCCAGCGACCCAAGGCATAGAGCGCGACAGCCCAGAGCGCTTGGTGCAGTAAGAGTGTTGAGACACGTTCAAGAGGCACGCGCCCCAAGAAAATAGACGTCGGGGTGTAGACCACGTGTTGAAAGGGCAACCATTCGGCCACCGCGCGCAAGGTTGGCGGATAACTCTCGATGGGCGCAAAGGTTCCGCTGAGCGCTTGATGCAATGCCAAGCGCGTCGCAAAAACACCATAGTTTTGATACGTGATAAAAATACCTTGGACAAAGACAAAACAAAGAAAATACTGAACAAAAAAAGCGAGCCCCAGGCTGATCAAACCATAGCCCGCGTGGGCCCATGAAGCGGGAGCCAGCGCCGTGCCCAAAAAAGGCACGGCAACTGCGACAGCAGCCAAGGCCAAAAACACTTGAAAGAGCATGTCACTCAGTGATTGCGCCATGTACAAACGTTGAAAATCTACAGGCTTGACCAGATCGGTGGCGATGAGCCCTTCGCGAATGCGCTCACCAATGCTGCGTTCTAAAAAAAGATTGAGTGAAAAATTAACGGCAAAGGCAATTGTTAGATACGCAAAAAAACTAGCGCGCTGTTCTTCGGGTCCGCGCCAGGCATGGCGCCAGACCAACAAGATCAACGCAAAGCCGACCGCGTTGGCCAACAAGCTGACAAAAAACGCGCCCCCATAGGCCAGATGGGCCTGCAGCGATTTTTTAAAAAAACTGACATAGGCCCGTGTGGACACCGCTCAGGCCTTGGCGTAGATCTGATGGACGATCTGCTCGATCTCGGTGCGCTCAAAATTGAGGTCCTCAACCTCGCCGGCCAAGAGCACCAAGCGCGTGGCCTGTGCCAAAAGGCTTTGGCGTGGCGCCGAGACCGTTAAACGCCCGCCTTTCCAAGCCAACACTTGGCAACCTAGGCGCTTGAGGCTGGTCTCGAGACGACGACGCTTGGGGGCGGTCAACGTCGAGGCAAAGTCCGCGATCAAGCGCCGGTCCTTGGCAAAGTGTTTTTCAAAACCTTTAAGACTGCCATCAAAAAGCAAACCGCCCTTGTCCAAGAGGATCACACGGCGACAGGTTTCGGTGATGTCTTTAAGGTCATGGGTGGTCAGCACCAGGGTGGTCCCAAATTCTCGGCACAACCATTTGATCAGCTCGCGCGCCTGGCGCTTGGCCACCACATCCAGGCCGATGGTTGGCTCATCTAAAAAAATAAGGTCAGGCGCGTGCAAGACGGCCGCCGCCAGATCGCAGCGCATGCGCTGTCCCAGCGAGAGCTGGCGCACAGGCACCTTGAGCAGGTCGTCAAGGTCAAGCAAGTGGCGCGCGGTCTCGCTGGTCTTGGCGTAGACCGCCGCGGGCACATCGTACATATCACGCAAAAGGGTGAAGGTCTCGCGAACAGGGATGTCCCAGAGCAACTGGGGACGCTGACCAAAGACCACGCCAATGCGGCGCGCCAATTGTTGGCGCTGGCGCCAGGGTTCCAGGCCCAACACGCGCAAGACCCCTCCGCTAGGGTCGAGGATGCCAGTCAGCATCTTGATGGTGGTGGACTTGCCAGCGCCATTCTCACCGATGAGCCCTACTGTCTCGCCACGGCGTATAGAAAAGCTAAGGCTCTTGACCGCGGGAACCTCAACTTTAGGCGAGTGGATCAGCGCCTTGATCGCGCCCCACAATCCGGCTTCGCGGCTGCGCCGAAAATAGCTCTTGCGCAGGTCTTTGACGACAATGGCGTCTTCCATCAATCTTTCCTCAGAACACGGACCTTTAGGTAACGGCTCTCTGGCATTCCAGGCACGCTGGGGTGGTCAGGTCCCGCGCCAAGGCGGTGGGTCTCGCGCGCGGCGCAGCCCGCGTCTTGAGCGGCGCTCTGCAATACTTCGTCAAAGCGCTCGTCGTCAAGCGCGCCTGTGCAGCTGCAGGTCAAGAGCAAGCCGCCAGGCTCGAGGGCTTTGAACGCGCGCAGGTTCAATTCTTTGTAACCGCGCAAAGCGCCAATCAGGGCTTCGTCTTCTTTGGCCATGGCGGGCGGGTCCAGCACGATCAGGCCATAACGCTCGCCACTGGCCGCGATCTCGCGCATGCGGACGAACGCGTCGCCACGCTCAAAATGAATCTTGTCCTGCATGCCGTTTAACACAGCGTGCTCAGCTGCGCGCGCCAACGCTGGAGCGCTTTGATCCAAGGCCTCGACCTTGCTGGCGCCAGCCTGGGCCAGACGTACGGCAAAGCCACCGGTATTGCAAAAGACATCTAGACAACGTTGACCGCGGGACAAATGACTGGCCAGCTCGCGCGCGGGTCGCTGATCTAAAAAGAAGCCTGTCTTAGAGCCTTCGAGCAAATCGGCGTCAAACACCGCTGGGCCTTCTTGAAAACGCCAATGTCGCAGACTGTCCTCGGCCAGGCCAGCGTCGATATGCCTGACGCCCTGACTGGGCTTAAGCCCTTCTTTGGTCCGCGACACTTCGTCCCCGCGCTCGATGACGGCGCGCGCGTTGGTCAAAGTTCGCAAGCGATTCAGCAAAAATTCTCGATGCCGCTCCATGCCATGGCCATTGATCTGCACCACCAGCGCACCATGGTAGCTATCGACGATCAAACCCGGCAAAAAGTCACCTTCGGCGTTCACTAAACGCTGCGAGCCATCGCTCTGCAGACCCAAACGCTGGCGCAACGCGATAGCCTGCTCAAGCCGAGCCTCAAGCAACGCTTCGACCGTCGCGTCGATGGGAAACTCTCCGTGCCGGGCGATCAGCCTAAAGCAAAGGTTGGCGTAACTATTTAAGAACCCAACCCCGATCGGACGGCCCTTGGCGGTCTTAAGCCGCACCAAAGCCCCCGGCCCAGGATCTTTTTGGCCAAAATCGATCTCATTGCGAAAAGCCCAGGCGTGCCCAGCGGCTAAACGCTTTTCTTTACCAGAACGCAGGATGTATTCGGGGATGCTCATAGGGGAGCATTGTAGGTTAAAAGAAGGTTCTTGGCGAGAGGGGCTTGGCAGGATGCTTGGCCGAAAACCCATTTGAATGATCTATAATGCCCTATGCGACTATTCAGGTATTTGTCCACGATTGCCCTCCTGCTAGCCTCCTTTGCCTGCGCGAAAGATAGCGCCCGCAATTCGGTTTGGGTGGCTGTCAAGAACGCCACGGACCAAGACCTGCGCGACTTTAGTCTGGACGCTGGGGATTCCTCGCTCAAAATTCAAATCTTTGGTCCCAATTATACTTACGCGCGATGGGTCCGGCTGAAAGACCCCCAAACGTTCACAATTTCATACACCGACGCCAGCGGTAAGCACACGCCTGATGGTGGAGCGCCCATCTCACCAGCTCTCATTGGTGGTCGAGTGGTGCTCACTTTAAACGCCGACGGCAGTGTTGGACGGCTAGACGAGCCGTACTCGGGCCCGCCCATAACATTGGTCACGATTCTCCACGACTATCGTGGATGGTTCGCATTTTGTCTTGGTCTGCTGGGCCTTGGCTTTTTGATCATCAAGGTGCACAAGGCGCTTTCCGCGAGAAAAAACGCCGATCAATGGCCTTACGTTAAGGAGCCGAAAGTCGCGATAGTCGCTCCCCCCAAGGCGAAGGAACCCGCCAAAAAAAGCTCAAACTCTCACTTATGGCCGTGGATCATCGCGACCGCGCTCTTCTGGCTGACCCTGCTAGGCGGCGGCGCGTATTTTGTGTTCCGCCTCCCTCAGGCGTTCAAGTCGATCAATGTCCAGTTTGGCGCGCGAACGCTGACCACGCCTGAGCAATTTGAAGCTAGCTTCGGCAACTCCACCACGTTACCCGAACCGGACTCCATCGCCCTCGATTCCTCAGGCGCACTTTGGGTGATGGGCGGACCGCACATAAATAAGTACTTAAAAATTATCCGTCCTGACGGTTCTATCGTCTTCGCCGCGGGCGAAAATGGCCCCGTTGAGTTCGGTTTTGTGGGACCCATCGTCGTGGATCCACGCGGCTTTCTCTATCACTCCGACATTGGCTTTCACACGGTAAGAAAATTGGATCAAACAGGCGCGCGCTTGGCGACGGTGTTAGGCCCATCACAAGAAGGCCTGACCGGAACCGCGCATGGCCCGGCGGGACTGGCGCTGGATGAAGGTGGCAATCTTTATGTGGCTGAAATTTTCAACCACCGCGTACAAAAGTTGGGGCCCGACGGAGAGTATGTGACCCATTGGGGACACCCTCTTACTGAAACCGCCACCGCCTGGGAGCCGTTTACGCTCGCCGCTGGAAGGGGTAGGGTCTACGCGGGTAGCCAAAATGACAGAACCATTCATATCTTTGACAGTGTTGGAAACTCGTTGGCGACTTGGACAGGCACCGAAGACTCACGCGTCAACGGCTTTTCACACGTGCGCCAAATTGCCCTACGCCCAGACGGACGCGTCTTGATAGCCGACACAGACCGCGTTCTAGAATTCAGTGAAGAGCGGGTTCTGCTCGGCATCTGGCAAGGTGGTGAAAAGGCTGGCTGGTACGCCCACGGCGTAGCCGCCGCGGACGGTCGAGTCTATATCTTAGATCAAACGAACAACCGTATTTTAGTCACTCGAAACCCGCCGACGCTTGACGCCACCAAGTAAATCCCTGCGATAGAATAATGTTGGTCCAGAAACACTCAATCTAACAAGGAGCTAAACATGCAAGCAATCACCATCAACATTTGGGCCATCGTCGGATTTTTGGTCGCCCGCTTGGCAGTTGGCATGCTTTGGTATTCACCCATCGGCTTTTGGAAACCTTGGGCCAAGATCACTAAAATAACTAAAAATGACATGAAAAAAGGCATGGCCAAGGGCATGGCGTCGGACATCACCGGAAGCTTGCTCATGGGCGTCGTGCTGCTTTACGCCATCAAGCTTGGCGGTGGCGCGGGCCAGCTGCAACAGGGCCTGCTGATCACTTTTTGCGCCTGGCTGGGCCTGGTTGGCACCGTACAAATGGGCATGGCCGCCTATGAGAACCGTCCACTTAAGTTTTTCTTGATCGTTAGTGGCTACCAACTAGTTTCAATGCTGGCCGGCGGGATTGTGCTGACGTTGTGGGGCTGAGTCCCCTTCCGTACTTTGTTTAAAACAAAAAGACCGTCTCCAAGCTCGGAGGCGGTCTTTTTTTGGCACCAGCTGAATTAGAACCAAGAACACTTCAGGCAATTTCGATTCAAAGTAACTAACCCTGCACGATCCCCACTTCTTCAAAAACATCCACGCCGACGGGGCGCATCCAGGCTTGGACGCTGCTGACGCCTTGGGCGCTGACGCTGGCGATCATGTAGACGACGCCTTCCCAAGAGAGTTCGCTATCGGTGGCGCTGGGACGACTGGGGTGGTCGGGGTGGGAATGGTAGTAGCCTAAGATGTCCCAGCCCTTGGCGCGGCAATCTTTTTGGGCGGCCAACTCGTCACGGGGGTCTAACTGATAGCGATCTTTAGCGCGCTGGGTATCGAGATTGGCGGCGGGGCGTACTTCTAAAACGATCGCGTCACCTTCTTGGCGCTGGCCCAGCAAAAGCCCACAGACTTCGTAGGGATAACCGCCCTGCGCGTGAGCCTTGATCTGCTCGAGCGCCCCAGAACTAAGGCGCAGAGCGCTCACAGGCTGACCACTCCGCTCAAGAGCGCTGTCTTGGGGTCAGGTTGGGTAGCGTCCTTCATATCCTCAAGAGTCACGAGCACGCGCGTAGCCCCGGCGGCGCTGAGGGCGCTGGCCAGATGCGTGAAGTGACTGGACTCGCGCGGGTCATCGACATGCACGCTAGCCAAGCGTTCATAGCTAGGCACGCCTTCGCGCTGTAACCAAAGCACGTAGCTCTTACCCGCGGCACAAGGCTTCAGCCCCAGCAGATTGAGCAGGATGCAATCCTTGCCCTTGGCCAGTACCAAGCTACCGTGAGGGCCTTTGGTGCCCGAGGATTCCAATGCGATGGTCTTGGCCAAGGGGTCATTGACTAGAGCATCCGCTTCACTCAATCCAAGCCCGCTCTTAGCGCCACCATGCCAAACCGCGCCCAACGCGACAAAAGTCATGATCAATGACATCACGCCAAAGATGGGGCCGAGGCGCAACCAAAAGAGAGACCAGGGACCGATGCCGATGCGCATTGGTTTGCCGCAACGCTCTTGATACGTGTCTTGCCGTATGCGCTCAAGCACCTTGGCGTCCAGACTAGCTCCGGGCGCTTCGGTCTCGGGCACCAGCTCGGCCAGGCCAGCGTTGACCTGCATGTAGGCGCGCACTTCTTCGGCGCAGGGCGAACATTCCATCAGATGGGTCATCATCTTCTTTTGCTGGGCAGGATCAAGGCCATCCATGGCATATTCAATCAAGCTCTCACAACCGGGACAGCCGCCCTCGAATCCAAGCAAATGTTTTATCTTTTTCAGCATACGATACTCTTAGAAGTTCGCCCTCTGGTCCTACGCCTTGAAACCATGTTCGGATTGTAGCGCAGCCTCAGGATCTCGAAAAACAGTGGTTAATTTGGTAATGGCGTCACGCAGGCGGGTCTTGACCGTGCCTACCGGTTCACCCAAAACCTTGGCCATCTCTTCACGTGTGTAGCCATCAAAATAAGCCAATTCCACGACCTGACGCTGTTTTTCGGGCAAAGTGGCCAGGGCTTGCTCGAGTTTTAAACGCTGCCACGAGGTCACCCCCGGGCTAGGAGCGGGCAGAGTCGCCGCCACCACGTTGTCGAGGGTGTTGGTGACTTGACTGCCGCGCGACTTCATACGCCGCAGGGCATCGATCGCGGCGTGATGCGTCATGGTCAGGATCCAACTGCTGAACGCGCCCCTTTTTTCTTCAAAAAGATGAGCCGCTTTCCAGACCTTAAAAAATACATCCTGCGTGACTTCTTCGGCCAAGGGTGGGTTTCTGACAATGCGGACTGCCAAACTAAAGACGGGCCGTTTCCAGCGGGTCATCAATTCTTCGAGCGCAGCCTGATCACCCTGCGTCATGCGCGTCACCAGCTCGCGATCGCGCTTGCGCTCGGCTTCTTTGGCCTGCGGATCAACGGGATTGCTCAGATCAGGTTGGCTGCTCTTGCTCATCGTGAGCTCACCGCAATCACACCCCCACCCAAGCATTCATTGCCAGCGTACGCCACAGCGGCTTGACCTGGAGCCACGGCACGCTGAGGCGTGTCGAATACCGCTTGCAAGCGTTGGCCCACCCAATGCAAGGTCGCGTCCGCGCCAGGATGGGACGAGCGTATCTTGAGTGAGACGCGCGCGCCTTCGATCGGCGTCTCGCGGGTCCAACTTAGCTCGTCAAGCCACGCATCTGGGCAGGCCAAGCTGCTCTCGGGTCCCACCACCACATGATTTTTTTGAGGATCAAGGCGCACGACATAAAGTGGGTCGGCCCCAGACACGCCCAGCCCTTTACGTTGCCCGACTGTATAAAAAGCTAATCCTTGATGACGGCCCAACTCGACCCCCTGCTCATCAACGATCGCGCCCTCTTGGGCCGCTTGGGGCGCCAAACGTTTGAGCACCGCGCCGTAGTCGCCGTTGGGCACAAAACAAAGATCCATGCTCTCGGCTTTGGCCGCCACGCTTAGGCCCCACTCGGCCGCCAGCGCGCGCGTCTGCTCTTTGGTCATGCCACCCAAAGGAAAGCTAAGTCGTTGAAGCTGCGGTTGCTGCAAGCGGTACAAAAAATAAGTTTGATCTTTAAAGCGGTCCGCCGCGCGCAGCAAGCGCACCTGGCCGTCCGCCAAAGTATCAAGCTGAGCGTAATGTCCCGTGGCCAATTGATCCATGCCCAGGCCCAGCGCCGTCTTGAGCAAGGGATCAAATTTCACTTTGTCATTGCAAGCCACACAAGGGTTGGGCGTCTTGCCTTCTAGGTATGAGCGCACAAAGTCATCAATGACGTTCACGCGAAAGCTGTCTTCGTAATTCAAGATGTAATAGGGAAAGCCCATGGCGCGCGCCACGCCCCGGGCATCGCCCATGGCCTCGGCTCCGCAGCAACGGTTCTCTTCGTCATCACAGGGCTCAACGGGCTGCAGGCCGGGCGTGGACGGGAGCGCGGTCGTGCCCTTATTCACGGCGTCCCAGACCTTAAGCGTCACACCCGTCACATCGTGCCCTTGGCGCGACAACATCGCCGCGACCAAGGACGAATCAACGCCCCCGGACATGGCGACTAGCACTTTTAGTTTTGGGGTGGTCAAGGTTGACATCGGCATCCTGGATAAGTTTTAAGACGTTAGCACGCCAGGGACCGTGGGCGCAAGGCGGGGACAAGCACCAAAATACAGCTTAAAAACAGGGGCTCTTCAGCTTCTTTTAATCCTGACGGGCATCATACAGGACTTGAGAAGTTCCGTGCCAAAGTGTCGTATTAACAACTTTGGAGGAAAGCATGCGCACGCGTCTATTACGGCTCGCCATGATCCTGGCGCTCGGAGCACCTATCCGGGCTCACGCGTTCAAAGTCTCAGATCAAGTCAGCTTGGATGGCTATTTTAAGGGTTGGAGCGTCATGAAAGAAGATCCCGCGACCAAGAGTTTTGGGATCAATGAATGGCGTCCCAAGAGCAGCCGCTTGATCTTGAAGCTGATGCCCAACGAAGTCACCACAGGCGTCATTATCCCCGAGCTGGTGAATCACCCCTATGCCTATCTGCTGGATGCCTATGTCCAGATAAAGCAACCTGGCAAAGAGCGCGTCTTGCGCATGGGTCAATTCAAGTTTCCGTTTGGCTATGACCGCATGTTCACTCCTGCCCAACTTCGGCGGGTGGACTATTCACCCATCAGCGGGGCCATCTTTGCTCGCGACGGTTGGGACACGGGGGCGTTGATCATTGTTGGCGAAGCATGGTGGAAGCTGACTGCCGCCATGGTGCAAGGCGTCGGCTCGACCCTCCTGCCCAAGGCTCCCGCCAGCGCGGCGGCCACAGACGCCAGCACGGGGACGGGAACCTTTGAGTTAAAGTGGGCCGCGATCAACTTGAGTGTCATTGGTTCGGCATTCTATGGCAACACAGGCTTGCCCGCGAACAAACGCCTTTGGGTGACAGGCGTCGCCTTGCGCCAGGGCCTTGGTCCCGCGACGCTTGAAGCTGAAGTCATCAATCATGAATTGGGTCGCTGGGGTCTGCACGTGCAACCCTGGGTCAAGTTACCCGGCAACCTAGAGCTAGGCGCGTTTTATGACCGCATCAAAGATCACACCACGCCAGCGCTCGACAAGAATGGCGCTGGTGGGGTGCTGGCCTGGGACGCTACCAAGCAACTGCGGCTCACCGTGCAAGGCGAGGGCCAGGTGCTCAAGAGCGCCAAATCAAAGATCGAGTCAAGCAGCCTGCAGGATCTAAACGCCTTTGTGTTGACGACGCAAGCGCAGATCAAGTGGTGAGCGTTCAGCTCAATTAAAACAGATCCCCCTAGGCGGCGAGCCTAGGGGGATCTGTTTGACAAAACTATTTTTGACCTTACGCTTGAAGTGCCCGCCAATCCTCAGGCCCCACCTCGGCCCAAGCGCGCAGGCCCTCATAGACACGTAAACGACTGAGCCCGGGCAGGTCTTGATCTAAGCGCTTGGCTAGGCGCAGCGTCAGGTTTTCACAGGTCGCGACGGGCATCCAATCATTCAGATCACGATGGTCAAGCTCGTCCAAGGCGCTCTGCAACGCGGCGTGCCCCCGCGCTCGCCGCGCTGGGTCGCTTCCCTCCCAAACGGCTTCTATACGATACGTGTGCCCATGCGGCCGCTCGCAGATCCCCGCGCCATCCAAGTGATGCGCGCAATCCATGTGGCCTTCCACGCCAAAACGCATAGCGCTATCACCCATGCTTGGGACTGTCTGCCAAAGACTGCCAAAGGCGCTTGGACGCGTCCTCGTCAAAGTAGACCACCCGCGTCTTTTTAAACTCGCGCGTGCTGTAAAGGGACGCGCGCTCGGTGATGCCGACCACCTGAGAAAGCTCTTTGAGTATCGCCTCACAGGCATCGCTATCTTTGCCGTGCACCATCGTAAATAGATTGTAGGGCCAACCCGCGAAGGTCGGGCGTTGATAAGCGTGGGTCACTTGACCCGACGCGGCGAAAAGGGCGCCGACTTCCTCGATGCGCTCTTCGGGCACCACCCACACGCCCATGGCGTTGGCGCTGAATCCAGCCTCGCGGTGTCGGATGACCGCGGCGTAGCGGCGCATAAACCCGCGTTGGCTCGCGCTCGTCATCCAGTCAAAAAGCTCGTCCCTGTCCGTGCCCCGTGACAGCGCCATCGCGTCAAAGGGCCGCTCTTGGATAGGCAGATCCATCTGCAAGACCCTGATAAATTCTTTGTCCCGAGCGCTCAAGGCCACAGGTCCGCGCGCATGCCGGTGGGCGGTCGTGTGCGACGTCTTGCCCGCCCCCGTCAGGTCAAAGCTCACCCCGATCTTGAATGTCCGCAAACTGGGCAAGGCGTGCCAGCGCAAGGCCCCCGCCGCGACACACAGCTTGCCCGCCTCGACCTCAAAAAGAGTGCCAGGGGGTGTCGCCAAGGTGAACCAAAGATTCATGGCGTTATCGCGCTGATAGTTGTGCGATACCCCCGCGTGCGACGAGATAAGCGCGGCGGCGGCTTCGATGCGTTCTGGCTCGACCTGCGCCGCGACCAGCGCGCTTTGGTACCCTAAGGCCTTGCTGTCAAAGATGGCGGACACCTGCCGCAAGACTTTGCATGCCTTCATGCGACGAAAGCGCGCCATGCTTTCGGTTGGGCCGATGTTGGCCCGCGCCCCTAGTTCTTGAAAAGGGTGCTCGCACAACGGGAACGCCGCCTGCGCTTCAGTCAAAAGCTTGGCATCGACCGCATCCATCTCAAACACGGGGCGCCTCTTGGGTCCCGCGCATGGACGCGGGGATATAGTTGCACAGCGGTTCTTCTTGAAACGGATCCCCCGTCTTAGAAAAGGCGCGGGCACGGCATCCAAAACAGCTGTCGGCAAATTCGCAGGCGCCACACTTGCCTTTAAGATTGCTGGGGTCGCGCAAAGCGTTAAAGAAGGGTGAGTTGGCCCAAATTTGCGACAAAGGCTGCTGCCGCAGATTTCCCGCCTCGACGGGCATGTACCCACAGCCCTGCACCTTGCCAAAGCGCGAGATAAAGCACACCCCCGTGCCAGCCAAGCAACCCTTGCCCGCGACCGCGGAAGGATGCGAGCCAGGATGCCCGGGGCGCGCGTTGTTCGGGGCCTGTTCTTGTCGGCGCACCCATTGGCGTGCCACGCGCGTCACATGCGGTGCGCAAGTGGCCTTCATCTCGAGGGGTCGTGTGGCTTGTTGCTCGACAAACCATTTTAGAGCCGCCTCGTAAGCGCCTGCCTGCATGCGGTCGGCTTCGGGGATGTCCATGCCACAACCCACGGGAACCAGCATAAAAAGATGCCACGCGCAGCAACCCTCCCGCTGAGCCAGGTCGAGCGTGGCCTCGAGCAAGTGGCCATTGTGCCGGGTGGCGCTTGTATTGACCTGCACCTCGACCCCGCGCTCACGCAAAAGGCGTATGCAGCTCAGCGTGGCGTCAAATGCGCCGACCGACTGCCTAAAGGCGTCGTGCGTGGCGGCGTCGGGACCATCCAAACTAACGCTGACACGATGGGGGGCGGCTGCGGCGATACGATCGGCCATGGCGGCGTCAACCAGCGTGCCATTGGTGGATAGAGCGAAGGGGATGCCACGCTTGCTAGCTTGGTCCATCAGCTCAAAGATATCAGGTCGCATCAGCGGCTCACCGCCCGAAAAGACCAGCACGGGATTGCCCAGCTCGGAAAAACTATCCATCATCGAACAGGCCTCGTTAAAACTAAGCTCGTTAGGATTGCGCCAGTTGACGGCCGATGCGCGACAATGTTTGCAGGCTAAGTTGCAAGCTTGGGTGGTTTCCCAAAAAACAAGACGCAGACGGGGCGCGGTGGGTACGGGATACATCAAGGCCTCACGATAAGTAGTAAACGATCCATATCAAAGTCAACGTGACACCCCAGACGGCTTGCTCACGCCCAAAGACCCGGATCCCATTGCCACTCGGCATGCCTTGCGGCTGCACGATCCAACGTCGCCGTATCACCCAGGCTTGGCGCGCGGCGGCCACGAGCCAGATCGCGCCAGGAAGCCAGGCTCCTTGCGAAAGCACGCTCAACGCCAAGATCGCGCTGATCGTTGGCCCCGCAAGGCGGGCCTTTTCTGGAAAACCACGGATGTAGGACTGCGCTACCAGCGTCGCCGCTGGATAATAGAGGGTCGGCCAGATCCAAAACCAAAAGACACTCGCGTCCGAACCAAATGCCAGAGCACCAAAGGGCAGGGCGGGTAGAGCTAACATCAAGCTACTTACCGCAAGGGTGCGTCGCCCCCGTCCACGCTGGGACAAACGCGCGAACAGCACCATCCCCATGAGCAGGGTCGCGACAAAAAATCCAGCGATCCAAAACCAGCGCGTATCCCTTGGAAGGTTAATGACAAAAAGGCCGATGCCCGCCGTCGCCGCGC
>JANLXT010000141.1:0-4352 GCA_031365225.1 candidate division FCPU426 bacterium | reverse complement strand
TTAGATAAGCGGCATATGCCGTATAAAGGAGAACCTATGAATACTGCTAATGTCCCCGGTCTCTTGAAGTCAAAACGTTTCTGGGTCGCATTACTCGGCACTCTGGTTATCGTGGTAAGTGCTTTTGAGCCACACCTTGCCGAGAAGTTTGATCAAATCGTGCCGTCGGTGATTATCATCGTCGGCTTCCTCGTCGGCGGTTACTCGCTGGAAGATGCGGTCAACGCAAACGCCGCCAAGTAAACCCCCGTTCGCCAGCGTCCCCCGTAGCCGTCATGGTTGCGGGGGACGCGTTTTTCGATTCTAGGCTACGTTCACCGTCATCCTTTCGTTAGTCCGCCGTCCTGTCCTATATCGCCTTCGGTGTAATCGTATTCCTCAAGCCAATCCTCTTCATCGTCATAAGGATGATGAACAACTTCGTCACCTATATACACGCCATCGTCATTAAGGATGTCGTCATCATCAAACATGTCTGTCTGAGGCGGGTGTTTTATTTCCATATGAATTTGTAGTTGTCGCAAGCCATTAAGAGGCCATTGACAAATAGGACACACGTTCATTGTCATCCTTTCGTTAGCCCGTTGCCCTGCCGTCGCGTGGGCGGTGTGGGGCGGGTGTGTTAATTTGAACAATAGAATCTTGCAGTTTCATCTTGCAGCGCGGTCAATAGCGCCGTTTTTGTCATATGCCCAATGATTACACACATAATATAGTGTATCCGATTCCAATTCCGGTTCATTACCCCAAATGAAATGCGCGTTATCCTCAGCCCATTTACATAAGCCGAATGGGTTATGCAGCCAGTTCATATTCGCAATACCATTATCATCACAATCATACAGCGATATATTTAAACTCATATCCGTGAACCCTCCTAAATCCTTGTGATTTCTAGTGGCCTAATAGCTCTTGTAAATAGGGATTATCAGGAACTATTTCATTTCGGTATGTTTACCGTTTGCTTTCCGTTTACAGCCACCACGAACGCGGGTTGTCGGTTTCGGTACTGGCTGCGTAACCGGTAATCTGCTTTCTCAATGTCTGACTGATAAAATATCTTCCACGGCTGCTTCAGCTTCCTCTGAGGTATCAGCCATAACTTTCATTGCCGCAATACTGACCGACAATGTTGTCCGCAAATCTTCGGGCAAATTAGGTTCAGGGAATATCGTAATTCCATACTTACGAGCAAACTGGCGATAAGCTTTTGCATTTGGCTTATTCCCGTAGCTTGCCATAAATTCGATATAAGCCGCTTCAAATTCATCGACTGTACAGTGGTTCGCTGACAGAAAATCAGATTTATACTTGCGCCAAGCCGCATCTGAACCGTATCTCATTTCAACTCCCCTCCCTTACCAGTAAGATAGTTTCTCACCCTACCCGCCATCCCGTTCGCTCGCCGCCGTGTCGGTGGCTGCGAGTGCGCTGGCTAACTGCTCGAACATTTCCTCTGTGAAGTCTGTGTTATCAAAAGCTTCTCTAAACCATTCGATGCCCTTCCACTCTTTCCAAGTAGTCACGATAGGCTTCAACGCCGCCTTCACGCTTGCCAGTTCGCGGTGAAGGCGTTCGTTTTCGGCGCGGAGTGCTGCCGCATACGCGGGTTCTGCGCCCTCTCCATCGTGTCCCGGTAGTCGCCAGCAAACATCGCATTCATTGTCATGGACAGCACATTCTTGACCGCACCAGTCGCAAATCGCGTAATCCACCTCGCCAGCGGTCGCGGATTCTCGCAGCAGCGAGGACACATATTGTCAGTACGCTTGATGGATGGGGCTCTGTAAACCTGAAGTGCCTTTTCACCGCGCGCCGTTATCTTATGGATATTACCTTCCGGCCCGCCGCTGGTAAAAATCCAATCTTTGAGAAACAAAGCCTTGAGTGTGTTCCCATGCACTACAGCCAGCGGGATGAATTCCCAGCCATCGCGCTTGGCTTGGAGCAGGTGTTTTAAAACCTGCATCTCAATCAGACTCATGAGGTCAAACCCGCGCCGACGCAGTTGCCAATAACCTTCAGGTCGCATAGGTTGTTTCACTTCCGCCGCTGCACGCTCGGCGCGGCAATATCATCTAAACCGTAATGGAAAACGTGCGGATCGTTCTTGATGTAGCGCATAACCCGCGCCTCGAACTGAATCAGGTTGCCCGGCTTCAGCCGCAGCGCTTTCATTGCGCCGTTCATCCCCAACCAAACGTGACTAGCAACCAACTGCCCGTCAAGCGTCACCTGTTCGACGACTGCCACCTTACGAGCATGAGCGGTGAAGCCGAAGCGCTGGAACACGGCCTGCACCGTAATGCGCTGGTGCAAGTAGTCCGCCAGTGCTTCGCGGGTATCCGGCTGCTGCTGCCAGGCAGCGAGATGCTGCAACGTCAGGAGTGTCATCATTAAGCGGCCTCTCTCTGGGCGACACTGGTCGGGACTTGGTAGGTGACAAAAGTAGTGCTCAAAGTCGAGCGCCCGACCCACGCCTTGCCGTTCCAGCGGACATGCCGGGTATAGGAGGCTTTACGGTCGGTTGTGATGTTGTAGGTGATGACGATCTCGGCGCGGCTGCCGAACTCATTTATCACGCGCACGTCGCCCGCGTTGGCTTGTTTCTTTTCGAGCATGTCCAGTCGCAGCCGGGCTTGGCGGGCGCGATCTATGGCGGCATCCAGCCGGGCTTGCAGGGGGTTAAGTTCTAAAGCAGCAATGTCAACATCAAGTGCCTCGTTGACAAGTTTCTGTTTTTTGAGCAGCGTTGCGATCTCGGCGCGAATCTTCACCGCCTGATTGTCGGCGGTGCGCTCGATGGCTTCCATCTGAGCAGCTTCGGCAAGGCGTTGGGTATAGGAAAGACTTTCCATGTAAGGTCTCCTTAAAGATCGCCGAAGGGCGACCGGTTGTTTTTGTTGACGGCGCGAATGGCGGCCTCGATATGCCGACCGCGTACATACGGCAGTTCTTTATCGACGCATACGGTATACAGGCGCGTGCTGTCGGGCAGGATGCTATCGACGACCCGTAGCCAGCTTGAGGTGTTGGTAATGACGCAGGCGCAGCCCCCGGCGCTCAGGGCGGGGATGGTCGCCGCCAAATTACGGGCATGGATTGCCCACAGGGTATCCAGTGCGCCGTCTTCAAGGATGTTAATCAGCATCCGGGCAGCTGGTGTGATCTGGCTTTCGGCAGGCCGGACGAGGAAAGCGCGTGGGTTAAACATGCGCGGCCTCCGGCAGGGATTTCCCGACGCACAGGCTGTGGACGAGTAGGGCAGTCGTGTTCTCGAACGCCTCGCAGCGTGTGCCGTCATCAATGAACGGGGTGACATAGGCCGCAAAGTGCGGGAAGCGGTAGAGGATAAACATGCAATCGTAATGGAGGGTCGCGGTCGGCTGAATGCCCTGAAACAGATCCATGCCGTAGCGGCTAATCACCTGCCGGTTGAGCGGCTCGGCGGTGGCATGAATGGCGCGGGCAAAGACGGCGGCGTGCGCCGAGTCGTCGGGACTGAGGACGTGGGGTACAGTTGACATAGATCGTCTCCTCGATGATCTGAGGGTCGGCGGGAGGTCGTAACTCCCGCCGACCCGGTTTATGAAATTAGTGAAGCCGACCCGGTAATCTGCTTTATGTGACGCGCAAATTCCCAGCATCGTCAAATAAAAACCAATGCTTGGCATCCCGTGAAACATCATATAAACGGGTGTCGTCGCCGTCAGGCATGTGCCACGCATCAACTATGCTTGTGACCGTCCAACACACGCCGAAGTAAGGGCTTCCAAGATAGCGATCCAAAGCGCCTGCCATTTCACCCCAACGAGAGTTTTGAGAGATGTTTCCAATTTGGGTAAATGAAGGAATTAGCTTTGCCACATCTGAATCTTTGACCATAACCCAATCGAATGTTGCTCCAAGACACATACGCTCTGCTTCGGATACACGAGTATCACCAAACAAATCCCAAACTTTTTGAGCGCCTTGACCCATAACTTCAATTGGCGACATTCCAAGATACTTATCAGCCAACCATTCCCAATAGTCACGCGCCCAAATATGACTGTTTTGAAATACAGCAAACTGTTGAATGGGGCCTTTGTCTGGCACAGCATGTAGAATCGTGTAACTCATAATCTCCCCTTTGTTACCGGTAAGATAGTTTCTTTTTATCCCGACTTAACACTCTCGCCGCGCCACATCGGCGGCCTTCCAGCACGTGATTCGCAGACCGACTTATCCAGTGCATACGCCTCACGTTTTGGTCCTCCGATCAGCGTCAGCGTGTTCTCAGGCCACAGGTTTTCCCGCTCCTGATTGGTAGACAGGTTGCGCGTCAGGATGCGATACAAACCCCTCACCTC
>JANLXT010000140.1:0-4327 GCA_031365225.1 candidate division FCPU426 bacterium | reverse complement strand
CTCATACAGCCCTTGTATTTCGCGCCATGCCGACGGCGTAAGATTGTCGAGTTTCGGCGGGTCGCCGAGCAACTCGGTAATGCGTCCGTAGGCTTCACGGTTGGCCTTGCCGAGCACACGGGCAACCCGCGCCTCTACGGTTTCGCGGTTACGTACTGGCGGCATTATGGATACGCTGCCCACTCAATAGCATCGGCGAAGATATGCTTCACATCCGCTGCGTTCTTCACGGTTTCGAGCGCCCCCTTGATGCTTGCCATCAATGAAGGCCGGATCGCCGCGCTCTCGAATTCAAGCGCTTTTGCTGGTTTGCCTTCGCGCAGCCGACTAACCGCGACCTTTTGCCAGCGCGTGAGGTCTGTGACCAAAGGGGTTTCGTCGCGCACATGAGTATGCGATTTAACAACAGGTTCAATTGCAGCAGAATCGGTCGGGGGCTGGCTCTCGTTTGAATCGGTTGTCACAGCAGCGGGGGCAGCAGCTTGACGCGGCTCATACCCCAATTCCTCACGAACCTCATTTTTGTCTAAAATATCTGCGCTTACAAAGGATACCAGCGCTTGCACTTGCTGCGATTTCTGTAGTTGGTAAATCTCCATGCGCTCCCAGTGAAAAGCGAAATGCAGTCCTAACGGGTGAAACAGCTTTTCGTTGAACACATGTTCAAAACGTGTGCCGTCCGGGCGGATGGTCTTGTCGTAGAAATGAAGATCGTCCTGTAAAGCGGTTGCGTAGTTCGCGGCATTCGAGAACAACAATGTTTGCGGAACACCCAACGCCGTCGCAATGTCCTCGCGCTTACTGTCATTCAATTCTTTCGCCATCAAGTCCTTGATGGGATAGCCGAGCGTAGTGACTTTAAAATCACCCTCTACAACCTCGGCAGTAAAAGCATTCTTAGCGCCGCGTCCAAAGATACGCTTCATCCATGACTTAAACCGGGCGCGGTCAACCTCCTGCACCTGTCCTTGCGTAGAGATCAATGTGGGGTTAAGTGCGCCGTTGTTAAAATGGGCGGCAGCATAGTTATCAAGGTTGCCAATTACGCCAGCCGCCGCCAATGCGACCTTAGCATCGGATACCCCTGCCCCCACTTCTGAACGCGACGATGGACGCATGAGATAAATCATCTCGTCGACCGGAATCTTGACAGTTTCTTCCTTAAGTTTGCGCTTAAAATACTCAATACCGCTCATCGTATTGTACTGGGGAGTGATGCTAGATGGGATAAACCGCCGCAGTTCCTTGACATAATTAGCGTCGTTCGTGCCGACCCACACGTACCACTGCGCAGTAAGGATGTAGTCCCGATAGATTGCGTTGAGGAGATCGGGGATATTGGTCTTAAACGACAATGTTTCTACGGCGACTTCTGGCCCTTTGATGTCGCCCTTGTGAATTGCAAAGGGGACTCCCCCCAGCGCATTGCAGCGGGCTTCTACGCCGCGATATAACCACGGTATCGTTTCATAACGGTCAATTACGCCGCCTTGGACAATTGCCCCGTCCCCGACAACAACGGTGAAGGCTTCAGGCGGCAAATTTTGCAGTGGGATTGATTTGAGGTTCACGCCCGAATTGATATTCATTCATCATCCGTAAAATCATTATCGGCAAAAAGGAACCGGAACCCTGAAGGCGCGTTCACGCCGTACCATGCCAACTGAACCGCATCGGCGGCATCGGTTGATCGCCCGATTCGCTTACGAATTTCATCCTTCGATTCAACCTTTATCTTGCCGCCGATGGTTTGGTACTTCGGCGCTCGCAAGTCGGTTCGCAGTTGCGGATCAGGGGGCAGCGCAATGTCTTCCCCGCTGGCAGGATCAAGTGCTTCGCGAAACTTCCACCATAATTGGGATCGCAGGTTGACGAAGTTGTAGCGCCCGGTCTTGTCGGTTGCGCCGCTGCCTGCGCCCACATTGACCGGAGTCACCTGCAAGCCGCCGATGACTTTGAGACTGTCATAGACCGACGAGCCAATGCCGATCACGTCGATCCAGATCGGCGCGTTGGTTTCCATGGCATTTGTCACCAGTCGTGCGCCATGTTCGCCATCCGGGGCGGCCTTGCCCTCATGCCGGGAAAGTTCAAACCAGTTTCCGTACAGTTTGGCGGTCACAAAGGCATCTTTACCGCCACGCGATGGATCCACGCCGACCGACCGCAGCGCGAGTGCCGGTCGCTGCCCGTTCTTCCAGCGTTCCTGTGCGGCATCAATCCATTCTGTCGGGATGGTTTGCCACATGTCATCCTGTGTTGCGACGTTGAAATCGCCGTACAGCATCTGGGAACGCAGTGGTTCCGGCAGATTTTGCAGCACCGACCGATAGCCGGTATCACGCAGGTAGGCATTGTCATCGAGCCGCGCCGGGATAAACGTCCGGGAGCGGGGCAGCAGCAGTTCGTCGCCGTGTGTTATCGGCGTGTTATCTGCGACTTCAACATCCTTGTCGTCGATCACCACAAACCAGCGCAACTCACCCGGCAGTGCCGGATTAGGATGCTGCGGATCAAGCCACGGCCCCCAGTAGTGAACCACCCATTCGCCTTCAGGAGTGGTCGGCGGGTTGCCGGTCGCCATGACCCGGCAGCGCTGATTGGGACGGGTGGTTCGATTCCAGCCATTTACAAAACGAAATTGACTTTCGGTGAATTCGGGGAGTTCATCCCACCCGTAGAAGTCATGGGGACGACCTTGATGATCGGTCTTGTTCTTCTCGTTTTGTAAGTGGCTGAATTCAATGATTTTGTCATTCGGCAATCGCCAGATGTGCAAGCTCTCGTTGTAACTGGCTTTGCCGAGTGCGTTATAAATCTCACGACTGCGCTCAATAATCGAGCGCATGTTCGAGAACACGCGCCGAAAGACAATCGAGCGCTGGTGCTCGGTACCGGCGAGGCCGAGAAGAAGATCAGTTTTTCCCCCACCGGCTGACCCGCCGTAAAACACCTCGTCGGCTTCGCTGTAATACCCTTCAGTTTGCGGCCCCGGCTGCGGTGTCCATACTGCCCCATCGGCATCATTCGCTAGGAGATTGTCGATCTCGTCTTGCTCGTGCTTTGTCAAGTAAGGCAGCAATCTTAGCAGCTCGTTCGTCATCACTTAAAGTATCAATGACCTCTGTGCGATCTGTTGCCTCACCGGCTTTGAGGTGGGTTTCCTTAATGATGTGAACCAGAGCGGCTTGTGCATCGTAAAGCTCAATTGAGATGGTTTCGCTCTTAGCCGTTTTGGTGTGCGAGAACTTTTTAATCAGGTGTAATTGATTGGCGCGGTCGGCCTTGATGAGATCAAGTGTCCGCAGCTTTTCGTCCATGAAGTCGATCATGGAACCCCGCGCCTGTGCCGATAGCCGCGCCAACGCTTCGTCGGCAGTCATGACATGCGTGCTCAGTCGTTCGTCAATGGCGGCTCGGATGACAGGTTTTGTGAGGTTCTCAGAACCGATTTGCCGGGCGGTCTTTTCGGAATAACCAGCTTTGATGGCGGCTTGGGTCGCATTAAAGCCGTTGGCTAAATAGGCGTTGATGAAAGTTTTCTGTTTATTTGTTAACTTTCCTGCCATGACTCAGCCTGCCTACCCGCTTACAACGTGCCGATGCTCTCGACGTGAAACAATCCATCTTCAACGAGTAACGAAACAGCACTGCCGTCCAGCGCTTGTGCGTCATAGTACCAATCCCCAACCGAGGCGCTGGCATAAGGCACATTGATAATCAGCTTATAATGTCCCACGCTCACCTTGGTCACGACCGCATCGGTCAAATAGATTTTGGTGTAATCGGTGCCAACCGCATCGGTATAGTGAAAGCGCACAGCAGCCGGGTCATAGGCAGCGCCGGTGTTATCCGTGACCGCAAAGGTAATCGCTACCTGATCCCCCGGCTGATAGGTATTGATTACAGTCATGACTAACCGCCAGCCGAAAAAGTTATAGAATACGTGCTTTGCAAACTGTCCGCCGAGGCCAGATTGATCGTACTGAACACACTGCGATCCAGCAATGTCCCCGATCCGGTAGCGGATGTGGTGAAGATACCGTGTTCAACCACAGCAATCGTCGCGTCGGCGGTCAGTGTGCCAACGCTCTGATAGACATTCGCCGATGGGTTGCTGCCGGTTCCCGTCGCCCGCGTGTTATCGGGGTTTAAGGCGGTCGTGCTTTCGGCAGCCAGCGCGGTGTCGCCAATGGCCTCGGCGGTATTGGTGGTGCCGATACCGTGGTACTTAAACAGCGACACATCCGCCGATGAAGCCGCGTTGTTGAAATCGTTGGCGATATAGGTCACACCGGCAGTTGTAACCACCCGGCGACTGACCACA
>JANLXT010000043.1:0-8098 GCA_031365225.1 candidate division FCPU426 bacterium | reverse complement strand
ATAGCAACCTGCAAACCACCTAGCGTATCGACAAGTCCTAGCGCAAGCGCCTGGCGCCCACTATAAACTCGCCCATCCGCTATTCCGCGTACATAGTCCGTTACTTGCGAGAGCCCAATGGTCTGATCACGTCCTGACTTTTTAAGTTTTATAACAGCCTTAAGACTTTCAAAGCGTTCCGTCGCAATCGCGTCAACGAACTGCGCATAGACATCGTCAATCACTTCCTGCATAACTTTTCTTTCTCGGGAAGTCATCAAGCGAGCTGGATTCCCCGTATCCTTAAACTCTCCCGACTTAATCGTCTCAAAATGAACACCAACTTTTTTGAGTAACTCTCCAACGCTCAATGATTCTGTGATGACACCAATGCTGCCGGTTATGGTTCCGGGGTTGGCCACAATCTCATCAGCCGCAGCGGCTATATAATAGGCACCCGAAGCCGCAACGCTTCCCATCGACACAACCACGACTAACCCTTCATCTCTCAGCCATTTTACTGTTTCAAAAATCTCTTGCGACGGAGCGACGGCCCCTCCAGGTGAATCAATCGCTAACACAATCGCCCGCAAGCCTCGCACATCGTTCCTATACCGCCTCAAAAGCCGAATCACGCCTGAGCCATCCTCAATCGCTCCGTCGATATGAATAACCGCAATTTTTTTGGATACAAATCCTTCTAAACCACGTACCGAATATAGCTGTAAATTACCCAGAGTGCGCCCGCTCAACCAGACGAGGCCAACCAACGCCAAGAACGCGCCCAAAATGAACCCTGACCAACGGCGCACAGTCATTGCTTGTCCCTATTCAATGGGCAAAGCAAGATCTGCCCCCACATCACGAATCAGCTGGGCACCCACCAGATCTTTCTTGACCAGATAACTTTCAAGCAGCGCGTTATCGCAAACTGTATTGATCAGTCGCGGGATACCTTTCGTCACTGTATGAACCGCCTCGAGCGCTTCGTCGCTAAAAATGGTTCGCGACGCGCCCGCAACACTCAATCGGTGTTTAACATAGGCCGCGGTGCTCGCTTGCTCAAGTGGCTTTATGGAAACTTTGACAGCGACGCGTTGCACAAGCGGCGGATCCACCGCCATATTTTCTTCTAATTCTGGGAGACCAAAGAGCACAATCGAGATGAGTTTTCTGCCAGGAACCTCTAGATTCGAAAGCCCACGAAACTCTTCAAAAACTTCTTTGCTCTTGAGCATGTTCGCTTCATCGATAATCACCACCGCCTTGCGTCCCGACTCGTAGATTTGATTTAACCGATCAAAGAGCTGTGGCAAAAGTTCCGCCTTGCGATCGGGCGGGTTCGGCACACCCAACTGAACCGCAATCTTTCTTAATAACCAATCTGCGGTCACTTCCGAATGCACAATCACCAACAATGCCGCTTCGTATTGATCATGCTCAGCTTCGAGCTTTTCAAGCACGCGCCGTGCCAATAATGTTTTTCCAGTCCCGCTACCACCAATAACAACTGTCAATCCTTTCATGGTCTGGATGCTGTGTTGCACGCGCACCATTGTCTCTTGATGCTGTGGGCTCTCAAAAAAGAAACGACTATCAGCCGCATTTGAAAAGGGCTGTTCAATCAATCCAAAGTGGGCTTCGTAACTCAATGCGCCAGCTCCTCAGTGAAAATCACAAATAGGATACTTTACTCTTACGCTTTGGATCCAAATTTGCGCTCGCTGCGATGGGGGCCGATTTCCCGTCCGCCACAACACCCACGCCGAGCGCGACCAATTTTGCCCTAATCTCTGTGTTGCCTGGTTCGCGTGCCAGTATTCTTTGATAAATACGCACAGCCTCGGTCGTCAAGCCTTGCGTGACATAAATATCTGCGACCGCGGCAGTCATAAAGTCATCCATTTCATCTACGCCCACAGATTCGGCTGCTTCAACCACTGGCGCTGGCGTGGCGGCAGGCGTTCTGGCCGCGTCCCGTGAGCTTTCAACTTTTTGCCGAATCTCATCAATCGTTTTTTGATACGACGCGGTGCGCTCCTTTTGTTGCGCCTGAACCCGAGCTAAAACATCTTGTTGGATCTTTGCCTTGGAACTTTTTTCTTCGATTTGTCTCACCTCTTCACTTTTTTGAACTGCCTGCTGAACGACCTTTCTTGCCGCTTCATTCTCTAGTCGCGAACGAAGCTCTCCTTCAAGCTTCAATCTGGTTTCGTCTTTCTCGGACTCTAACTTCTTTTTTTCTTTTTCGAATTCTAACCGCATATCAGCTTCAGCGACCTTACGCGCTTCATTCTCGGCCTGGCGGCGGGCTTCATCAACTTTTCGTTGTATCTCTTCATCGGAGCGTTGCCGTACTTCGTCTTCAATCTTACGTCGAATCTCGTCCTCTAACTGCGCACGGATCTGAGTTTCAAGATCCTTACGCATTTGATCTTCTTTTGCTTTAAGTGCCGCCTCGGCCTCTTCGGCTTTCTTCTGGGCTTCAATGACAGCTTCTTCGGATTTCTTTTTGGCATGTTCAGTAGCGGATTGAGCCTCTTCTTCAGCTTTTAAGCGCGCAATCTCCGCCAATGCACGAGCCTCTTCGAGGGCTGCCCGTTCTGCTTCCGCTTTCGTTCGAGCTTCTTCCGCCCGCAACCTATCGTCTTCGATTCGCTTCGCTTCCGCTTGGGCGTTTTTTTCTTCCTCCAGCCGTCGAACATCTTCACCCGCACGAGGCACCGAACCCATCATTCCCTGAGCAACTCTAGAATAAAGATGGGCAAGCGCATTCTTTGCTTTGCTATCGTCCGGCCACGAAGATGTTACGCGCTGATAAACTTCAATCGCCTCATCAAGTGCGCCTTCCGCCTCGTAATTGTCAGCAAGGGCCAACAATTGCCGACGTTCTTCTTCGGCATCGGGCACCGCTTCCGCGACAACTTCGGATAACTTGGGCAAGGCAGGCAAATCAGTCGCCACAACGGGACGAGGGGGCGCTTCCACTTCTGCGACAGTCGGTAATTGCGGTGCAACTCGCGCAGCTGGTACCGGCTCAACGACTATGCCCGCGATGCTAACTCCAACACCGACGATGCCTTTCGCAATAATATTTTCTGGATCCAACGCCAGCGCCTGGCCAGCTAGCGCGAGTCCCTCGTCCTCGTTACCAGACTTCGTTTGGGCCTGCGCAGCGCGAGCAAAATAACCAGCCGCCTCCGCGCCTTGCCCCTTTGCTCGAAGTACACTACCAAGCGCTTCGAGCGCGTCTGAATTTTCAGCTTCAGTTTTGAGAGCCACTTCAAGCTGCTTAACGGCCTCGTCTAACTGCCCACCGCGCTCGTGAATTCGTGCCATCAGCACTCGCGCACCGACGTGATTCATTTTAAATTTAAGGAGCCTTTCAAACTCTGCTTTCGCAAGGTCCAACTTGTCTTGGCGGTAATAGACTTGCCCCAAGAAAAAATATGCTTCAATACTCTTAAGATGAACCGCTTTCTGTGCGAATGTCCGAGCACCGTCAAGGTCACCTTTGAGCAACAATATTTCAGTAACAATTAAGAATTCTTTTTTAGCATCACTCTCATTGACGTTTTTAGTATGAATCTCGCCCATGGCTGCATGCGCATCGATATTTTGTGGGTCGATTTCAATGACTTTGGAGTAAACAGGCGCAGCTTTTTTGTAGAGCTTGTTGGTCAAAAAAATCTGCGCAATGTCCAAATATTGCTTTAGGGCGAGCGCTTTATCGCCTTTAAGCAAGTACATGTCGCCCAATTTTTGATACAAATCAAAACGGTCCGGATCCAAGTCCAAGACAAATTTAAAAGCATCGATCGCGACATCAACTTCCCCAGCCTCCATAGCAGCTTCAGCCTCAGCCTGCTTTCTGAAAATTGACTGGCGTTGTTGCGTTTCGGGCGTCAATTTCGCACTATCGAGCTTGGAGATTTTTCGATAGATAACGCTGGATTTCTCAGTTTGACCTAAACGGCTATAGGCTTCAGCAGCAATAATATATGAACCAAACGCCAATTGGATTTCGCCGCGTTTTACATAGGCGTCGCCCACCATGGCGTGATTATTAAAATCCTCAGGATCTATCTTGAGGATTTTTTTATACTCCTCAATGGCCTTGTCCCAACGGCCTTCCTGGGAGAAGATGTAGGCCATTTTGACAATAGCCTTTTTGTCTTCAGCCACAAAAAACTCCAGAAACTAAAGCGATTTTCTAATTTGAGCGACACCTTAGCAGGGCTAATTTAACACTTGCTAAAAAAATTGTCAAACCCAATGCTTTTGGGGATGTCAACTGAACTTTGGCAGTTAGTTCCATAATATGAAACGTACCACCACATGAAAAAAGCATTTGACCGTTGTCCTTTAAGCCAAGTAACATAGCCACCCTTAGCCGGAGTGGCGAAATGGCAGACGCAGCGGACTCAAAATCCGCCGCCCGCAAGGGTGTGTGGGTTCAAGTCCCACCTCCGGCAAATCTCTTTTCTAATTAGGTCAAAATGGCAGCCTCAAAAAAAAACGATTCAGAAAGTCGCGATAAGCTTCGAATTACGCGAGTCTTACCCGTAGATTGTAAACTTATTGCTTTGCCAAAAGTCCAGATTTCTAAGCACTCACTAAAAGTGGGAGGGGTTTTTGGCGGGCGAACGATTAATTTAAGCAAGAATGGCATGCAGATTCACTCTGACTTTGAGTTGGATAAAAAAACGGTCGTCGAAGTCACGCTTGCGTTAGATAGTTTGCATCCAAAAAAAATCAAGATGCGTGTTGAAGTGGCATGGGCGAAACGAAATGCGGCTGCTATTTATGGTCGTTGGGGAATGGGAATGCGTATCATCCAGGCGCACCCTGAAGACTTGGCTTCACTTGCGGCACTCTTTGAAAAAACGCCAGCATAATTTGGTGCACGGCCATGCGACTAGGACCGGCCAATCTTCGTAACCACACAACACCTTTCATTCTTTTTTTAATCATTTTTGCGTTTTACCTTAAATCAAGTTGCTCCTCAGTTTATTTGGACGACAGCGGCGAAACCATAAGCGTGGCGGTCTTGCTAGGCATCGGCCATCCTCCGGGCTACCCATTTCATACCCTTCTTGCTTCACTGTTTTCTCGATTGCCTCTTGGATCGACTGCAATACGGCTAAATCTTTTCGCAGCCTTTCTGCAAAGTTTAAGTGCGATCCTCATCTACGTTTTGACGTTGAATCTGGCGCGCCAAAGTGGGTCGAAGAATGCACACGCAATTCTCGGCGCTATTGTTGCGGCGTCCCTTTTTACTTTAGGGCCAACCACCTGGCACAATGCGCTCGTCGCCAAAGGCAGCATCTACGGCCTAAACAACATTCTTACGCTTGCGTGTCTTTTAACCCTGATCCAGACTTTATACAAAGAAGCTCACGAGCGCTTATTTTGGCTATTTTTAGGACTCGCACTTGCCCATCACTATATGAGCCAATTGGTCATGCTTCCCGCCTATGCAGTTCTTCTGTGGCGCCGAAGCCAGCCATCACGATTGCGCCGTCTGGGTAATAGCAGTTTTGTTTTTTTGGGCCTAAGTATTTATTCTTATCTTACTATTCGTTCCTCAGCGGGTTGCGCTCTCGATTGGGGGCGAATCAGAAATTTTAGTGATTTCTGGTTCTTCTTTTTTAGAATGCAGTATGCCGCGAGCGAACTAAGTCGTTCACTGCACACGGTGCTTAGGCAGTTTCTTGAGGCACTAAACTATCTCGTGAAAGAAAGCTCGGTAGTTGGAAGTGTGCTGGCGCTATTTGCGTTTTATGCGAGCGGCACCTCAAAAAAAATAACTCTAGCGTTGGGTCTAGGCACGCTCGTCCCCGTGCTTGCTGTGGCATTTTATCTCAATTTGAGTATCGACCGGCTACCCATCATGCGGCCCTACCTATTTCCTGCCTATATTTCGAGCGTCTGTCTTGCGGGTGTCGGTCTATCGATGGCGTGGGCCCGGTGGAATGCTAGCCGCAAAATCTCGCTCTTGCTTACCACGCTCATATTGAGTCCTCTCCCTGGCGCCGTAAAAAAATACACTCGCATGGATCTTTCTAACTATTACGCTGCTATCGATTTTTCAAAGGCGACACTACTGCATGCGCCCCGCAACTCGGCGTTGTTTGTCAATGGCGATGCGCTCGTGTTTCCGCTGTGGTATCTCCAAAGAGTCAAATTGGTTCGGCGAGATGTAGCGATCATCGGGGTAGCAGTTTTGCCAATGCGGTGGGTGCGTGACGACCTGCGGCGCCAAGCACCTTGGCTTCGGCAGCCGCGCGTTTTCGAGCCTGTCGGCTCGGAATCCGTCGGCGCCATCGTTCAAGGTTTCATCGATAGTAACCCAAAGGTTCAAACCTATTTTACTTACGATGTTTTGGAACCCGGAATTCACGATATCCAGTTGATCAACGATGGAATGCTCTGGAAATCTTCCCGTAGCAAAACAAAGCCGCTGCCAGCGACAGCACTGCAACTACATTCTAAAATGCTTGCGACTGTCCTACGCCCCACCTTGGACGAAGCGACCCTCGATCTGCTAGGAAGAGATTTTGCCGTGCATCATAATCTCGTCGGAACGATGGCTGAAGAACAAAACAATCTCGATTTAGCTCTTCGGCAATATACGATAGCAACGGCCGCCGCGCCGCGCCGCGCCGATTTTGTATACAACACAGGAAATGCACTGCATCGCTTGAAGCGTTTTAAAGAAGCCAAATTAGCTTATGAAAAAGCGGTGAATATCGATCCGAGCTATGTTGCCGCTTGGTATAATCTGGGTGTCAATCAATTTATAAATGGTGATAAAATTGGAGCACTGAACGCGTTCAGAAAAGTATTGTTGTTGGATCCAAGTCGTTCAGATGTTCAAAATTTATTGACACAAAACAACTTTTAAGACGTTTCATGCATTCGAACAGCTTTCCACTTGCTGGAAAGGCCGAAAAAGTCTATTATCAAATATCTTTTCAACTTTCTAAGTTTTTGTTCTAGGGGTATTCCATGGCTGGTGCAGGGTTAGAAGACATTATTGCGGGTCAAACTTCTATTAGCACGATCGATGGCAAGAAAGGCGTACTGACCTACCGCGGCATCTCGATCCACGAGATGGCTGACAATAGCACGTTTGAAGAGACGGTCTTCTTGCTCTGGTACGGCCGCTTGCCCAAAGCCGCCGAGCTCGAAGCGTTTCGAGCTGCCCTCGCCAAAGAGACTGTGCTCGATCCCAAGGTCGCGACCTGGCTAAAGACCTTGCCCAAGGACGCAAACCCGATGTCCCTGCTGCGGACCGGGGTCAGCCTGCTGGGCCTGGTGGACAGCGAGGAGAGCGCCTCGAACGGCGTGGAGGCCTACCGTGAGGGCGAGCTCTTCATGGGTCAGACCCTCAAGGGCGCAGCCGGCTTCGGCCCCCAACACCCCAACGCCAAAAAGGCTATCCGCCTGCTGGGCCGCATGACGACCCTGGTCGCCGCCATCCAGCGCATCATGAAGGGTCAGAATTTTGTCGAGCCCATCGCCGGCAAGAGCATCGCCTTCAACTTCTTGCGCTGCCTCAATGGCAAGGACCCGGACGCCGAGACTGAGAAGGTCTTCGACAAGTGCCTCATCCTGCACGCCGACCACGAGTTCAATGCCAGCACCTTCACAGCCCGGGTGGCGGCCGGGACCCTCTCGGACCTGCATTCCTCGGTCGTAGCGGCCATCGGCGCGCTGAAGGGCCCCTTGCACGGGGGGGCCAACACCGAGGTCATGAAGATGCTGCTCGAGGTCAAAGACCCAGCTAAGGCGGGCGAATGGCTGAAGGACGCCCTGGCGCAGAAGAAGAAGGTCATGGGCTTCGGGCACCGCATGTACAAGACCGAGGACCCTCGCGCCACGCACCTGCGGCGCATGTCCGAGATGCTCTGCAAGAAGACCGGCCAGGAGCAGTGGTACCAGATGTCCGTCACCATCGAGAAGGGCATGCTCGAGCTGAAGAACATCCATCCTAATGTGGACTTCTACTCAGCCTCGGCCTATTACTGCATGGGCATTGATCTTGAGATGTACACGCCTATATTTGCGCTCAGTCGCGTCAGTGGTTGGACCGCCCATATTTTAGAACAGCTCG
>JANLXT010000034.1:0-4648 GCA_031365225.1 candidate division FCPU426 bacterium | reverse complement strand
CAGCAGGTAGGTGCCGGCCGGGATCTTACCGGTAGAGATGCGGACCTTGTAGGGATGCTCGTTGTCGAATACTTCCGGCTGGCGGATGTAGTTCGAATTGGGATTCTCGCGCAGTGGATACCGCTGCTCGGTATCGATGTTCTGCAGGTAGATCGAGAGCACCGCCGACCCGGGCTTGTAATAGCGGATCTGTGCATCCGCCCAGTAGACTCCTTTCTCTTCGGCATAGAAGGGAATGACGAGAACCGCAGTGTGATACCGATCACTGACCGTGACATCGTCCATCGGCATCGGTGTCCAAAGCGTGTCGCAGTCCAGCGACGGCGGATTGTCCGGCGGGTTCACCGTCGGTGCGGTCGAAGGAAGCTGCTTGTCTCCGCAGCCCATGATCGCGAACGCCGTGGTCAGACTCAGCAGCCCCAGCAACGCCAGGGCGAGATACTTACGCATGTCGTTCTCCTTGCGTCTGGGGTCTAGAAGTCGTATCCGAGCGTGACGGTCACGCCCGGCGATCCGAACCAGCTGCCCTTGGTGTCCTGAACGGTGGCGTAGTACGGCAATCCGAATTCGAATGTCGGGTCGAGTCTCCACTTGGAGCGCTCACTCAACGGGATCGAACGACCGACTGCTCCGGTGAATCCAGCACCGGTCTGATCGGGTACTCGCGTACCGCGGTCGAACCGATTGAGATTCACGTAGCCGAACCGGACGAACCAGGCATCGGCGCCGATCTGCAGACCACCCTCATACAGGCCATGGTCTTCCGGCTGCATGCTTTCGGCGATGTAGCCGTAGGCGCCGATCGGCAATGTCCAGCTGTCGGTCTGTCCGACGCTGATCGTCTTCGCCTTACGATCGATGTTGATCGCGAACTCGGTCCGCCGATACGTCTTGAACAGCACTCCGCCTCCCATCGGAGCACCGATCAATCGATGACGTCCAATCCAGCGGATTCCACCTCCGACAAACGGTCGGAAGCGAAGTCCTTCGTCGAACCCGGAGAAGTTCCCCGTGATCGGCGACAGATCGGGCGGCATGTTCGGCGGACGATTCGTCCGGATCAGTACGACGCCTTGGCGAAACCGAGTGATCGGAGTCGCGCTGACACGCAATCGATGATCGAAGTGCGCATCGTTCGAACCGCCACCTCGCGCCGGTCCGAGCAGCACGTTGTTGAAGTACGTCTGGACCGTGTTCGCGAGAGCGGGATCGTACCGCAGGGACGAAGAAGTCCCGACGGCGCTAATTCCCTGGCGGGTGAAATCGGTGCTGGCGATGAATCGCGCACCCTCATCAATCTGGGCCGGGGTCCATCCGTACGGTGATCCACCTGGAATCTCTCCCAGGAAGAGCATCGCGTCGACCGTCGTGCCGAGTTCCCATTCGGCCTGGACCAAGTGTTCACCGGCAGTGGCCACATGATCGGGAATGTCGGTGGGCGGAAATGCCTTGATGACATAGCCGCGAGTTGGCACATACGGTGCGTTCGGCACCGTTGCGAGCTTGGGCTTGGTTGCCGCACTTGCCATCATCGGCAATGCGATCGCCAATCCGAGCGCGAACAGAATCGTCCTGCGCATGAAACCTCCATATCCGTTGGGGGACGACCTCACAGCGTGAACGTGATCTTGGTGATCAACACATCTAAAGCTTGGTGGTTTTCACCACCTCCTCTCTGTGATTTTTCAAATGGCGATGTTCGTTCAAAGTTGCTAAACGGTTTGCGAATAGCGGCACCATGATACCAGAAATGACGGAAAAGTCAAGTCTTTATGACACGACCTACCCTTTTGCTGGTTTTTCGAAATGCTTGTCGAATTACTCGATTGGTTGGGAAAATTTCTCTGGCTCTTCCAAAAACTTTTTCAAACACTCGCTCGAATCGAAATACCAGACTTGCCCATGGTATTCATATACCTGCTGAGCTTCGTCGGCGTGGAATTGAGTTCCGCAGACGGAATCGATGACAAGTTCCGCGCTCATAATTGCTTGAACGCTTCAACCAATTGCTGAATCGCTTTCTCGGATGTAACGCCATTCGTTTTCATGTCTCGGCTGACACATGTCCGAATATGTTCCTGAAGGACATGCTCATCGAACTTTTTTAAAGCCTGTTGAATTGCCCGGGACTGATGAATGACTTCCATGCATTGGCTGCCTTGATTCACCATGGCTCGAACTTTCTTTAAATGTCCTTCCACAATTGCCAGGCGGTGGCTGGTGGATTTGCGTTGGTCGGAAGAGGTGGATTTCATATGGGTTTGTACGGTGGATTAGCTGATTGAGATAGGGGGAGGGGGATATGTAGGTAACCATGTGGATAGCCTTAATCCCCTATGGGGGGATTGTAGCATAGCTTGATATTATTGATCCATCTTGACCTTGTAGCCATCTTCGCATACACTCCGGCGAGTTCCTTCAGGTTTCTACCGTCTCGCCTGCCTGAGGCATGATTAATCTCCATAACAGACCGCTTCCCTCTTTGGAGGGGGCACACTGCCGAATGGGCATGGGTCGTACCGATGCGTGGTGCAGCACGCATACCCAAGTATGGACGTGGACACAATGGGGTTGGGTTGTGATCGGAGTACGTCATGAGGAGACTGTTTGTTCTCCGCAGTGCACTCTTCACTGCGGGTGGCGGAAGAGAGTCCAGGTGCCGATGCAAATCGAGTCTGTAGAACGGTAGAGATTACACCCCTTGTCCTGCACGACAAGGGGGTTTGTTTTATTATTTGTTGAAAAAAAGAAACGCCGCCGACGAGCTTTAGCTCGGTCGGCGGCGGAAAGGGTTGCGCGCGGCTGCATCAGTCACGATCCAGCGATGCATCTGATGGAGCTGGAGCGCAGCGGACTGCCAGTCCTCCACCGACTGGGTGGGTTCCGGCGCGGAGAGTTCAAGGAACGGGGTGCGCCATTTCGGAATCTGACAGAGCATGCCCGTGTAGAACTTTTTGGTGCGTTCGATACAGTCCAGGTGTCGCTCCGATTCGGGAAGTGGCCAGTTGTGACCAAGTTCCTTGGGGCGGATCCGCGCATACAATTTCCCTGGTACTAAATGATGCGTTCCGATCCCGCGTCGGATGAGATACTTGCCAGTGACGGAGTCATAGCAAAGTGCCTCGACCTCATCGTTGTGTCCCTCGGTCTTGAAACGTTCACTCTCCGGATCTCCGTAGATGGCCAACTTCAGTTGGTCGGCCAAGCGTTGGCGCTGAATTCGTCTGAGCCGGTGGAAGCGATGCACTTCATGTTCAAAAGTCTTGGCCTCAGGCGAGATAAACTTTGTGCCAGAGAACTGACAGTGCCGATCGAAATCATCGACCACGTGCTGAGACGGAACAGTGTGGATCCGAATGAACTGGATGACGACCGACTGGTCCTCATTCACCGGACCGAGCGCATCGTCATCGACATGCGTAGCTTGATATGCGCGACGAAGGTTATTCCACATCCGCGCGCGTGCTTGTGCATCGGACATCTAAACCTCCGCGAGAATGGGAAAGAGGAAGAGCGATCAGAATCAGAAAGTGCCTCCACCCTATCGGATGGCTGGAATAAGTCAACCGCTGCTGACAGTGAAACAGGCGCACCCTCATTGGGCACGCCTGTCTGATACGAACAAATTCGGAAGTGAGCATTACGGATCGAGCAGCCGCCGCTTTGCAGCGAGTATGGCCACGCGATACTGTTCCTGCCAGTAGGATTGAAACTCAATTCCGATCGGTGGGAAAACAGACGATGCCTCTGTTGGGGCCACAAGTTCTTTACGAATACTCTGCAGGTCAGAGGATAAGCGCTCCACTCCTGAGATGAGTAGACCAGTGACGGGCAAAATGCGCATGGACCGTAATGTGTCCGGGGCGTATCCGCCGTCTGCGCGAAGTCGGATGAGGAGCCCAGCCCCCTCGTTCCAGGTGAACCAGTATTCTCGCCGTCCATCACCGAACTTTGTGACGGCAATATCGTCCTTGAAACTCTGCGACTTGGCATGGGTTGCATTCTCGGCTTGCATGCAGGCAATCACCGCTGGCAGGGTAACGGTGAATACCGAATCAGCGACGACTGGTGTTGCGCTGGGCGCGGGTGCCAGAATCGAAGTGAGCTGGAAAAGCATAGCAAGGAACATCGTGTGCCCTTTCTGTAGGTGGGACAGGAACGCTCAGTTAGATGGACAAGTACTGACAGGCCGCGTCGACGACTTCGCCATAGATTGGGAAGCGCTGGCCGACTGCCCACCACACTTCCGCATAGTCGCGGTCGTAGCTGAAAGATGCGTCGGCAGCCAACCGGTAGACTTGGTACCCATAGTTCGCCGCTTCGTCTGGGGTCAGACTGGCACCCGGTCGCTGCGAAAATCCGTAGAAGGCCAATAACCATCGGCCAATCATCAGATATCGTACCGCCCGCTCCCGGTTCCCGAGGTTGTGATTGATGCCAAGCAGCGCATCCTTCGGAGACTTGAGGAGCAACTTTTCCAACCGGGTGGGGTCGAAACGCAGGCATACGGCTTGGGCAAGATGAACCCGGACGAATTGGCCGATTTCCGTATTAACCCCTGGTTGATGCGATGCCGCACAGACTTCGCGTACGGCTGTGATACATTCGTTCAGCGTCATGCGCCGATCAATGAAGGTGCTCATTTTCC
>JANLXT010000023.1:0-6685 GCA_031365225.1 candidate division FCPU426 bacterium | reverse complement strand
TTTGCGTCACGGTCTGCGTCGCTGTGGGCGTCACCGTGGGCGTGATCGTCGGCGTCCCGGTGGGCGTGGCGGTTTGCGTGATGGTCGGTGACGCTGTCCACGTGATGGTCAGCGTAGCTGTTGGTGTTGCTGTAGGCGTGGCGGTTTGCGATACCGTTGACGTACTGGTGGGAGTCGCCGTTTGCGTCACGGTCTGCGTCGCTGTGGGCGTCACCGTGGGCGTGATCGTCGGCGTCCCGGTGGGCGTGGCGGTTTGGGTGATGGTCGGCGACGCCGTCCACGTGATAGTGCGCGTGATCGTCGGTGTTGCTGTCGGTGTCGCGGTCTGAGAGACCGTGAACGTGCTTGTGGGCGTATGCGTCTGCGTGACCGTCTGCGTTGACGTTGGCGTGATTGTTGGTGTGATTGTCGGAGTCCCCGTGGGTGTGGCGGTTTGCGTAATCGTCGGTGACGCTGTCCACGTGATCGTCTGCGTGATCGTCTGCGTGATCGTCCGTGTGATCGTCGGCGTAGCGGTAAGAGTGCTCGTCGGCGTATAGGTCTGCGTGATAGTTTGCGTTCTGGTGGATGTCGGCGTCATGGTCTGCGTGATCGTAGGGGTATAGGTGTAGGTCGGCGTGATGGTCGGTGTAACAGAGGGTGTAACAGTAAGCGTACTCGTCGGTGTATAGGTCTGCGTGATAGTTTGCGTTCTGGTGGATGTCGGTGTAACAGTCTGCGTGATCGTAGGGGTATAGGTGTAGGTCGGTGTGATGGTCCGCGTGATCGTCGGCGTGATCGTTTGCGTGATGGTGGGCGTGATGGTAGACGTGATCGTCTGTGTGATAGATTGCGTCCGGGTAGGCGTTGGCGTGCTCGTCTGTGTGATCGTAGGCGTATACGTAGCCGTGGGTGTGATCGTCTGAGTAATCGTAGGTGTCACCGTCGGCGTGATGGTGAACGTAATCGTCTGGGTGATCGTTCGTGTTGCGGTCGGCGTGATCGTAGGGGTGATCGTCATCGTCAAGCTTGGCGTCGGACTGGGCGTCACGGTCCGGGTTGGTGTTGGTGTCGGTGTCGGCGAAACGATAAACACACACGCCATATTAGATGCGTGCCAGGTGGACACGGCAAAATTGGGCGTGTATCCCACACCGCAAGCACTGGGGCAGTTACTGATCCCGCAAGGTAGTAAACCGGTATAGGTATCAGGGGCAACATACGAGACATACTCGCAAACCTGAACGTCGCTGCCCGAACTGTCGTCAAAGAGGATGAAGTGATAGTCTTCGGTACGATTGGCTTCGCTATTACCGGTTATCGAGTTCTTAGAATAATCCGTGGCCTTGCTCATCGCCGCGCCAAACGCGTCAAAGCGAGCGGTGTAGTCACCTGAATTTCCTTGAATGGTGTGGCCGCCAACGCCCGGCAGATAGCGGACCGCGCCTGTGTAGCGCGCCTCTAAATAGCGATTGGCGACATGTGTCGAGTCGCAGGTCGCGGTGTAGGTCAGGTCGACGATCGATGCCGCATAGACGCCAGCGGGCGTCCAAGCGCCGGCTTGGGTGCCGGCCACCGTGACAAAAGCCTGGTTGGCTGAAGTGGCCACGACGCGCATCGCCTGGGTCTCGTCGATGTACGAGCGGATGCTGAAGCGGGTCATGTCGACAGGCCACACGCCCCAATTGGTGACGATCGTGACGATGTCTAATATATTCGCCATCTCGCCACCTGCTACCTGATACGACTGCAAGTTCGCGCGCAAGGTGGTGTCGCGCCCGGTGACCGTGATCGCGGGGCTCGTGGCGGAGGCTTCGTTGGTGCAACCCGAAGTGTAATTAGCAAAGAAAGCGTTCGAGCTTGCTAAGGCGTTGACATAAACCGTGGCGGGAGCGTCTGGCGGCATCTTGATGACAGAGGTGACTACTTGCCCGCCGGTGACGCCGGTGTTGATGCCATTGTTGTTGGGGCCTTCAAAATCGGGGACAGCGTCAAAGCCTGTTGCGTAATGTTTAAGCGTGTCGTGGACCCAGACGTAGGGATAGTTGTTGGTCTGTGGACACACAAACGCGCTGAACGGCGAAAGCGCGATGGCGTAGTATCCCGTCCATCCAGCGCTCGGCGTGATCGATAGCACCACTGTAAAATCTTGGCCTGCTGCCACCGTGGTGGGAGCGCTGAGGATCGTGATGGATGCTGCGGCGCGCGCAAAGGCTGGCGCGAGCCAAAGGCCCACGAGCGCGGCGATCATCGCGATCTGGCGCAAGCGTGTCATCTTAGACTCGCGCGCTCAAGTAAGTCGTGATCATGGAAGCCTCAACGGCGCGGCGGCCAAATAGAGATCTTCTAATTTTATTTTTTCAATCGCGATCTTGGGTCCTTGCAAGAGCTCGGGGATCCACGGGTAGCCGTTGACGCGGGCCCAGACCTGCACCGTGCCCGCAGTGTTCGAGGTGGCCGAGAAGGACCAGCTCACCAGCGGCGGGCTGGACGTGCAGGCGTTGCTGCAGCCCAGATAGGTCAAGTTGGTCCAAAGCGTGTCCCAGATCTTTACCGCCGCCGTCGCTGTGCTGTCGTTGGCCCAGCTGATAGTGTAGGTGATGGTGTCGCCGATGGTAGCGACCGCCACATTGGCGCTTTTGCTCAGCGGCATGACCGCGGTGGGTGTGATAGCAGCGATGACGGTGACGGTCACATTGTTCGAAGCGTAGGGCCCGTACCATTCTTCAGCCGCGTCGACCTTGGCGATGTTGGTGATATAGCTGGGGCCTGCCTGATTGACGGTTCCCCAGTATGTGACGGTGGTGCAGGCTAATGGTGCCAAGGTGCCGATGGTCCAAGAAACCAAGCTGCCGCTCTGCGTGCAACCACCCGTACAACCTACGTAAGTGATCCCTGTTGGAATCGTGTCCCATACTCTGACATTAGTTAAATCACCGCCTGTTATTGCCGCGTTTGTTGAATCAACCGACATGTTTGTGTAAGTGTTGCCAAAGGTGCCTGTGCTCGAGGCGAAGCCCATAAAGCCGACATCCGTGTCAGGGATGTAGCCGCCCTGGCTGACATTCAAGATGACCGTGCCCCCCACCGAGAGGACGATGCGCCCGCCCCCGATAAAGGCGCATATGGTCTGAGTCCCAGTCAGGTTGACCCCCGTGACGCTGCCTATCAAGGTGCCGGCATTCGAGTAGGTGATGCCCATCTGGCGGATATACATGTCACAGTTGGCGCCCGAGCTGGCGCAGTCGATGTCCATGTAGATGGACCTCGATGTGCTAGAGACCATCTTAAGGATCATGCCCCTCAGATTGCCGTCGGTCGTCCAGATCTTGTCCGCGCAGACTGTGGCGGACCTGAATGTGCAGCTTGTCTTCACATAGACTAGGTCGTTGAATGTGTTGTTGCGCAGCACACCACCCGTCTCGGTGATGTAATCAGCAGCAGGGCTCCACATGAAGGATGTTCCGCTGGGCACAGCAAAGCCGCTGATCTTGCCATCGTTAAAATCATCCGTGCAGATGTCGCCACCCGTGCCCAAGGAGCCATTGTTGCAGGCGACAAAGCTGTAAGTGACCGCCGCACCTGTCGCAACGATCGTAGGTGAGGCGCTCTTGGTCATGGAGATCGCGATGGGCCTGACGACAGTGTTGCAGAGGCTGGCATTGTTCTTGTTCTGTAGGACGGTGGTATAAACATACAAGCCACCCGATTCAAGCCCTTGGCCGCCCACCGAGACCGAGGTCTGTCCTGCGCTGAAGGGCGCTGCGGTGAAGGACACCGAATACAGGTTTGACCCAGTGCTGCTGGGCTGGATGTTTGTCGTGCTCGTCCACGCGACCGTTGAATAAGTGTTATCGGTATAGATGCGGTAAGCTTCTGCGGGGGTGCCTCCCTGGGTGCCAGCAAAGCCATGCCACTCGATCGTGACATCGGGCACTGTGGCGACTGGATTGTTTTGATCCGACCAATCCAAGGTATAGCTTGCCCAATCTGTCCCGGTGTCAGCGGCAAAATCCAAGCCTTGTCCCATGACAATCGTTGTGCAAGGCAGGCTAGGATCCTCGTAGAGCACGAACAATGACGCAGCCATCCATCCCGATGCACCTCCTGTGGTGCCGCTCATCGAGTAGGAGCCGTTCCCTGTGACGATCTTTGCGCCTGTCGGCCCGACATTCCAGCGTTTGGTGAGCGCTGCTTTGCTCTCAACGATTCCGATGATCCCTTCATCCCCCAATCCATCTGCATGCCCGTACCACAATAGATTGATGGTGTTTAAGAAGACCGGCTCTGAGCCTTGAGTGTCGTTCGCGTTCTCGGCCATGGTGTACAAAAATGCGTCAAGGATGGTCGCGGTCGCTGGTATGCCAGCCACGGTGAAGCTGCACGTGCTTGGATCGACTGTGCACGCATAGCTCTTGTAACCACCACGGCCAGTCCAAGCATAGGTGCGCGCCAGAGAATCGCTAACGGGATAAAAATAGGTCGCAGCGGCTGACGCAAAATTGGCGATTCCGAGTAGAATGACAAAAAACAACAGTCGAGCGATTCTGCTCGAAGCGTTTTTATTATGACCGCGAATTAGACTAATTTTGTACATCAGAGGCGCCTGCTCAAGATTGTTAAGCTGAATTTAATCACGCTGTTAAAAGGGATTTTGTACAAAGAGAGGGCATAAAAACCGTGGTTAAAAGTAGTGCCCAAGGTCTTTGGCGATGCCATCTCTCATCACCTATATTTAACTATATATATCTAATTAGGGGTATTTTGGTATTTATAAATAAGCGTTTATGAATTATCTAAAAATGATAAAAATTGTATTTTTGAAAATAATTTGTCAGATTTTTGCTCTTTTTATTCCTCTTTAACTTGTGGGCGCGGTTGACATAAAATCACTTGTTTCAAATGTTTATCCTCTAAAACATTGCCTTCAAAATCTCCCCATTGTTTGATTATTTCAAAACCATTGTAGTGAAGCAGCGCGCTTAATTCTTGCGGAAAAAATTGGCGAAGGCGTAAGCGTATGATCTTGTCTTGCCCCTCTGGCTTGGGCAGTGTCCACTCGATGCTATTGACCTGGCTGACACGGTCGTAGGCCACTTGCTCCCACTGCACTTGTTCGTCCGCCGCGGCAAAGGGAGAGGTCTCGACAAAATATTTTTCTACGGGGTCGCGAGCAAGCAAGGATTGTGAACGTCTAACGCAAATACCCCATCAGGCGTTAAGTGCCCGTGAACATTGGTCAAAAGTGACTCGATGTCTTGGCGCGTTTCCATGTGCTGCAAAGCGTTGTACGCGAGGATGATCAGGGCAAATTTTTTGTTTAACGCAAAGTCACGCATGTCCGCGTTTACCAAGTCAACTTTGATGCCGCGCTCATTGGCTCGCTGGCGCGCCACTTTGAGCATCGGCTCACTGTTGTCTAAACCACAGATCGCTATCCCGGCTTGAGCCAAGGGCAATGTCAGGCGTCCCGTGCCGCAGGCCAGTTCTAAGACGGGTCCCGCCGCCGCTTTGGCTTGGGCCATGTAATAGGACAAGTCGCCTAAGTCGTCGGTTAAAATGCGCTCATAGAGCAGAGGATCCTCGTACGGGTCGTGTTCGGTGGAGACTTGTGTGAGCTTTAGTTTTGGTTCTTTATCGTTCATAAATATCCTTTATTTATAAATGTTTTTCTTAATTTGGCATCCACAACGGGCTTGTCCACGTATAATAGGTACGATTTGAACGTACTTCTCTTGGGAGCTTAAAACATGAAGCGGTTCTTTCTACTCATGCTCACAAACTTGCTGGTCATCGTCACGCTGGGCATCACTTGGTCCATCTTATCTACTTTTTTTGGGCTAGGCAATTACGTCGAAGCCTATGGTCTCAATCTTAAGTACCTCGCCGCGCTCAGCTTTTTTTGGGGCATGGGTGGCGCCTTTATCAGTTTGGCCATGTCAAAGTTTATGGCCAAGATGATGACGGGCGCGCAGATCATCGATCCTGCGACTGCGACTGGAGACCAACGTTGGTTGGTACAAACAGTGTATCGCCTCGCCGAGAAGGTGGATATCACTCGCATGCCTGAAGTCGCCATCTATCCGAGCATGGACATCAACGCGTTTGCCACGGGCCCTACCAAGAACAGCGCCTTGGTCGCGGTGAGCCAAGGTATCTTGCAACACATGAATAGGGATGAATTGGAAGGCGTGCTCGCGCACGAGATCAGTCACGCGGCCAACGGTGACATGGTGACGATGACTCTAGTGCAAGGTGTGATCAACGCGTTTGTGATGTTTGCCTCACGCGTCTTGGCGTGGGTGGTCTCAAGCGCCTTGGCAGGCGATCGTGATCGTGATCGCGGGCCCAGTCCTATGGTGAATTTTATCTTGGTCATTGTCTTTGATATCGCTTTTAGCATGCTGGGTATGTTGGTGGTGGCTTGGTTCTCACGTCATCGCGAGTTTAGGGCTGACGCTGGCGGTGCGCGTCTAGTCGGTAAATCAAAGATGATTGGCGCGCTACAGGCACTGCAAGACAGCTTTCGCATGCGCCAACCCCAACAAAACGCTCAACCCGCTTTGGCGACCTTGATGATCTCTGGCGTCAAAACATCGCTCTTTAGCACCCATCCAGCGATGGAAGAGCGCATCGGTCTTGTCTTCTCATGGGACCCACGGGCCCGTCTGTGGGTCAAGGAGCGCGGCCCTGCCGACGCCGCGCC
>JANLXT010000010.1:0-7151 GCA_031365225.1 candidate division FCPU426 bacterium | reverse complement strand
ATAGCACCATTGCTCTTGTCAGGTCCGACCTGGTGCCAGCCTGCGGCCTGCTCGGCAGCAGTGACCTCGGCCTTCAGGAAAGGTGTGGCAGCTAGGGCGTCGTTGAAGTCTCTGGCTGCGGCATAGGCACCGTTCTGGTGGATCGCGGTGCTGACGGGCTCGGCGGCGGTCCTGACGCGGGTGAGGCCCGCCGTGAGTGACGGGTCTTGGCGCTGTGTGGCTCCGGCGCGGTCTTCTTTGATCCCAGATTTACGGGCCCAGCTCATCCCGCGTTCGGCCAGCATGACCTCGTTTAAGCTGTCTGCCATCTTCTCCACGTACATGTGCTTGACGTAGCCCGGGCGTTCTTTGTACACGCGCTGGAGTATTTCCTTCACGGCAGCGTGAGCCTCGGACTTGGAGCTGGCCGTGGTTAGTTCGGTGTTCGGGTCGAACTTCTGTACGATGGCCTTGGCTACGGCGGGGTCGAAGGTCGGGGGAGGTGGGCCCGCTGGCTTGACTGAGACGGGTTCGGGTACGCTAAGACCACCTTCTGGAAGGAGTGCTGGGTCCGTGACTCTACCCTTAGCCCTCTCGGCAGCAGCACGAACCTGAGCAGTGCCTTCTTCAAAGCTAGGTAGCTGCTCTAATTTGGAAGGGTACTCCGCAGCCCTCAGGTCTTGCTCCAGCTTGTTCAGGGGGGCCAGTTCTTTTGATGTAGGCTTGTAGTTGCTCCAGCTCTTATAGGCTTCTCCAGCGCCAACGCCCATGTCCTCATAGAGGCGACTGGTGGCGATGGCGCGGGCAGCAACTTCCTTGAACTCGGTACTGAGACCGGGGCTGTTCGTCTCGACGTCTGCTTTAGCTAGGTCGTGGTACTTAGCATAGCGCTCGTTGTAGGCTGCGGTATTCGTAGGGCCCGCGTCCTGCTCGATTCTACGGGCAGGCAAGCCCTCTGCGATCTGGTTGAGGCGCTTCTGCTCGGCTTCAGATAAGGTGGTTCGGATCTGCTCAGACAGGGCCGTGGCGTCCTTGTTGGTCAGGTTCAGCGCTTCCTTGCGGAGCTGGGCTGCCTCTCCTGCTTCAGGCGCATAGCGCTTCAGGTTTGCCAGTTCCCCACGGAAGGGGTCAGTGACCTTGTTGGGAAGAACCTTGTCTATTAAAGTAAGCAGGTTCAGGTCCTTAGGCCCCGGAGCCAAAGGACCTAACGTCTGGTCGAATAGGGTCGGGCCTGTCTCAGCTACAGGAGCCGCTTCTGGAGCACCTGCGCGTACGGGGGCAGTGTTCCTACGGAGGCTTGAAGCTGCCCCGCCAATGCCCAGAGCGGCCAAGGTAGGGCCTTGCCCCACCACTTCCCCAGCAATGTCTCCCACCTTACCAAGGTAATAATTGTCAGGTTGAACTGAGCGAATAGCACCACTGACGTTCTGGCCTAGCCTCTCGATTGCGGGCTGCGCTCCGGTTGCCTCCATAACGGCGGGGAAGCCTACCGTAGCAGCTACCCCGACGCCAGTGCCTGCGCCGGATACCAGTAGGCCGGAGAGGGCCAGGTCCCTGGCTACACTTACCCCACCGGTATCCCGCACGTCTCGCTGGACCTTGAGCTCGTTCTTCGCCAGACCTAATGCGTCTTCCCGTAACCGGTTTTGAACCGCGTAGGGGTCCGTGCCAACGGGGACCTGTCCGTAGGAAAGATGGGGCGGGGTGTTCGTGGGAATGCCGAGGCTGCCTACCCGAGGGGTAATGGGCTGGCTGAGTCGGTCCACGTCTGCTTGGCTGCGCTGGATCTGCTCGGGAAGTTTTCCGGAGAACTCTAACAGACTGCCCAGACCCAATGCGGCGTTCTGCACAGTCTGTCCAGCGCCCTCTATACCGTGACCGATGGCACCCGGCAGAGCCTTCGCTACCTTGGCGAACGATCCCGGAAGGCCGTTGTCTATTACAGCTTCTTTATAGGAAACTTTACCGGCGAGGGGGTCTTCAGCTTCCCCAGCCAGTTCCCCTAAAGATTTAGCAGGAGCCGTGGCCCCTGCTAATTCTGCCAGCGTGGGCACGTTACTTCCTTAGTCCGGGTTTGTTTACGTGTGCTTGTACTTCTGGGGTGGCTAGGATCTGGTCGTCGGGAACCCCCTTGCCTCTGGCAGCATCCACCAGGGCCTTCACATTAGCAGGCAGACGCGGCATCACTGCGTCCAGGGCACTCCCCTTGGGCGCGGGAGATCCACCAGGAACACCTTGTGGAATAACTAGCCCGCTGATCTTCCTCTGCAGGTCCGCTTCGCCTTTGGCGCGAAGCCAAATAATGGCGTCGTTCGGATCTGCTGGCTGTTGTTTCATCTGCCCCGTAAAGGCGGCGTCGTAGACTTCGAGGTCGTGATTCGCCTCAGCCAGCTGCTGCGGGTTGATGATCCCACTGATGGGGTTCATCGCTGTGATCTTGGCCTGCTGTAGTGCGGGGCGGTAGCTGTCTTTGGCCTGCTTCCAAGGCTTGCTGTCCGCCTTGGTCCGCTCCAGGTCCTGCTTCCCCGCCCTGGCGGCCAGATCCGCATTCATTTTATAATCTGACGTGTCGTAGCCAGTAGGGTAGTTATCCGGAACCTGAAGCGTTGCTGCCTGCAGGAGCTCGTTCTGGGCCTGCTCAGGGAGTGGGCCGAAACCACGCATAGCATTGTAAGTCCCCTCAGAAAGTCCCTGAGATAGCATCTTTTCACGAGTCAAGGGGCCGTACTGCATTGCCAGCTGCCGCAGCTTCACCCGCATCTCCTCTACCTTGCCCTGGTTGAGCATGGGGGGACCCTGCTGGGATTCTTGCGGGGCCTGCATCTGAGGCCCATCCCCTGCTGGGTCAACGGGCATCGCGTCTATGGGCGGGGGTGCCATTGGGTCCGGAGCTGGGGGCGGACCCAGTTGCTGAGCACCCTGTCCGGCAGGAAGCTGCGGCGGAGCCATCGCGGCGGCCTGCGTGTTCTGTTTAGGAGCGGCCTGAACCGGCGGACCCAGACGCTGCTGTCCAGCTTGGATCGCTTGGTTCTGGTCGATGGTGTTGTAGCCTTGGTCGGCCTGTCCCGGCACAGCGGGAGGGGACTCCATCGTCAGGGCAACCGGGTTCATCTGCCCCTGAGTCTTGGCGCCTTGGTACTGGGCTGCGATCTTCATGGCGATTTCTTCACGCCTGGCGTTGTCCAGATCCGCCTGCACCATGGCCCCCCGCGTCTGCGCGAAGAGCATTGGGGAGGGCAGTCCTCCGGGGTTTTGATACGCTCCCATTACATCCCTCCCATCATCCCGCCGAAGCTGAATATGGTGTCCATACCTTGTTTGAACTGTGCATCGTTACGATTGGTGTTGTACTGGTAGGCATCTTGCCCCAGTTGGTTTTCCTGAAGAAGCTGCTGGAGTAGTCGCTGCTGTTGGTTTTCGTTCGCCATGAAACGCTGGTCGTTGTACTTGTTGCGGTCGTCCCGGTGCATCTCTGCACCCTTCATCTCCGCAGTTGACCGAGCCATGACGCTCTGGTCAGCAGCATTCTGCTCCACACCCATGAGGGCCTGGTCCTGTCCCCCACCTTGCCCGAAACGCGAGGTGTTGTCCAAGACGTTCTGCCTGGAGGCCTGCTTGTTCTTGTTGATGTTTTGCTGAATATTTGAAAACAGCTGGTCGTTGTACTCGGGGGACATGCCCATGGTCCCCAGATACCCAGACCCAGCTCCCGTACCATACCCACTGCTCTGCAACTGCGGCAGCTGGCTCGGCACTGATTGTCCCATGTAATTGTACGCCACAACTTCCCCCTAAAACAAAAGCAGCTTAGCCTTCATGCTGGCTGCGGAACATTTAACGTAGATTTTCTCGGTGGTCCAGGTAGTCATTCCGGAATAATTACTGTAAATATTCCCAGCAATATCCTGTGAGACTATTGTATACCCTATCGGGACGCGCTTCAACCCATGAGAAATGGGGTCTTCTGTGTTAGCTGTAACGTTTGCAGTATAGGAAATCAGAGGATTTACCTCTGCTTCCTGCTGCAGGGGGGAGCCGTTCGCACGGTCCTCCAAAGCCTTAACTCGGCGCTCCAGCTGCTCTATGGATATGCGCGGGGGTGCGTCCTCAGGCATCAGATTCCCCGTGTGTTTTCAACGTGGTATTCTGTCCCCAGGCCCGTGAGCACAGGGAACCAGGCATTCCCTGCGGAGTCCTTCACCGCTCTCATGCGGATACGGATGGCGAAGGACCTCTCTTGCAGGGCCACGTTGAAGCCGTATTCGTTGACGTAGGGCTTAAAGCCACCAAAGGCTGCCTGCAGGGCGGCGTTGCTGGAGAGGGGTCTCTGAAGCTTTATCTCCTGAGGCATGGCGATGGCACCCAAGCTGCCCCCGGGACCGGGGACAAGTACCGTGTTGAGGGCTGTCTTGAGGGCCCCTACAAGCATGTCGAAGGTGTACAGCGGTGAGCCAGTGATCGTGGGGTAGGACCCGGGGTTGTCTAGGAAGAACCCGTCCCTGTAAATAGCCAGCTGTAGCCCGACATAGACCCAGTACAGGGTCTTCACATTGAAGTTTCCCATTACCCAGGGATGTATCTCCACATAGGCGTTGGGACCGAAGGTGGCTGAACTGTCGTCGTCAGCTACCTCGCTGTTCCTTAAGCGGAGGAGCTTTCCACCTGAGCCGGGAGCACCTATAAGGGCCCCCTGCACCACCGCATAACCCACGTAATGGGGGGACGTGAAGCTAGAATAGGCGTGAGGAGCGTCCTCGTACGTCTTTTTGTAGGCATCCGTTGCGAGGGATCTGTCGTGGATCCTTGAGTTCTTACTAGGCCACGAACTGAAAATATAGTCCTTGTAGTAAAACAGGATGGGCGGCATATAGGGGGCTATCTGCGAGGCAGCAGACCCCCACGAAAACTTCACCTCATTCACAAAAGAAAAATCACCGTTGCTGCCTTCCTGCGTGAGATCGTCTTGGAAGAATATCCGATACTTCATGTATCGGGCACTAGCGACGATAGCATTACTGGGGATGACCTGTCCGGGCAGGACGTCTCTCCAGGTGGATGCGGAGAAATCTGCAGTCGCGGAAGTGATAACTTGGAAAGTCAAGTTCTGCTGGTTCTCCACGTAGTCAGCATAGAACACACCGGGGACGGAGATGTCCACCCCGTCAATAACCTCGCTCGTGTAGATGTCCCGTAGATAATTAACCTTGTCGTAGGCAGCAAAAGAAGCTTCGCTAGATACCATCATTGCCAGCTGCCCCAAAAAATTAGTAGCGAAGGTAGCTTGCTCTGTGGTACTAACGGCAGAGTAGACCTCTGCCGTCGGGTTACACAGCCGGTTAGGGTCAATAGTGGTTTTGAAACGACCATACCGCCACTGCGTCCCTGCGGGGGACGCCTGTCCTACTCTGTAATCCCTTCTTGGATAAAACAGGTACTGCTCATCCAGCAAAGGGGATGTCATAGACAGCCCACCGGGAATGGCTGCTAACCTGTATACTGTATTTAAATTCTCAAAATTAGTACCATCAGAACTCACTTCGAAGTCCACTTTGATTGAATCTGCAGACTTTATAAGAAAAGAATGCCCCGCAGTAAACCAGTGCCACCTTTGCAGCCCGGTCCCGGCGTCCACTACAGAGGAGGTGTAAGTGGTTAGTACAACACGGCTCGTTTCTATATTCCCATCCAGGCAAGCCCCTCCCGTAAAGTTATCAAACAATATTGGGGAGCCCGAAGAGTATGTTCCGTAAGGGGTCACTGTGGACCCGGAGCCTTTGTTAGTCTTTCCCCTAAAGCCAATATTGAGATTGGACCAAGAAAATCTTAAAATAAACTTTTCCCCTTGGGGTATATACACCGTGTCTGGGAGGGTGAAGGATATTCCTTTGTTGGAGACTCCATCCGCAATGTACTGTCCCCCTAGCGTCGTGCTCCCCTGAATAGTTATGGCAGCGGTTGTTGAGGAGAGTAGCGTATTAGAGGCCGTAGCAAGCCCTGTTTCGTAATTAAACTTATAAACTTGTAAAGTAATGGTATCCGACTCAGTATATCCATAATACTTAGCTGCCTGGCTAATGGCTGTTAAGTTTATAGTCCTAAACTTTAGGGGGACGTTTGCTGTATACGCGGCCTTGAGATTCGTCAGCACTGAGTACTGCGGGTTACTAGCCCCTGCAGCTTGTGCGTTGTATCCCCCTAGCGCAATAAAATTTCCAGCTGACGTGAGCAAACTGGTGTCCGCCACGTAAGTGGGGCGTATATCAGAACTTACACCAGGATTGCTACTAAAAGGATCCGCTACCCGGTCGTGGTAGGACAATGTACCAGCCCGCACTGACGTGGAGAGATTACCGCCGACCGTGCCTAACTGCCACTGCGCCTGTGTATCCGTAACGTAGTAGTCCAGCGAAGAAGTCAGAGGCAGGTTGTTGAAACCGTTGTTGATGTTTGCCACGTCCCTCGACTCAGGAAAGATCTCCTCATTCGGAAGCATCTTCCAGTCCTGTCCTTCGGCGTCCTTCCACATGATGTAACGATCCGCCACCACCGTAATACTCATTTGGTCATAGGCGCCGATGGCTTGGGATCCACTGTCTCCGGAGCGCTGCACTGGCTCGTACTGAAGGGAGCTGCCTCTCCAGGAGCACTTGCCGATGGCTCTCTTCTGAAAAAGGTAGAGGCGCTGATTGAACTCCACAGCGGCTACTGCTTCACCCGCATTAGCCAGGTTTCCGTAGTTTCCTGCGGGAACTGTCTCTGGGGTTTCATTCAAGTTCGTGCCCGGGCGTGACCAGAAGAATTGGGTACTGGTAAGGTAAACCATCCCCTTCTGGAACCAGCGCCCGATCTTAGCTGTCGGGGGGATTCCGTTGTCGGTGGGGCCTTCAGCGTTAAGGATGATCGTGGTGTCAGCAGCTACGTCCAAGTAAGACGTGGTGGTGTTGTCAGCGATCTCTGTCACGAAGTACTTAGTTGCATTAGCTCCGGCGTTCACACGGCTCCGGTAAATCCTACGCTTGATCACCCCAGATCCGACTACTCCGACGGGAATCGAAGCCACGGTTACTGAGTCATTGGCTACGACGACCACCCCGGTGGACTTCTGCTTCATCGTGCTTTCCCCATGCACGGTAGCCCCCTCGCCGTACACGAACGTAACTCCGTAATGGTAT
>JANLXT010000343.1:0-5020 GCA_031365225.1 candidate division FCPU426 bacterium | reverse complement strand
ACCCTTGGGTCCGATGGCGAATACAGCCCACCCCCCGGGCGGGGCAAGGACCCTGGCCTGCACGAACGCCTGATGCAACGCGCCAAAGAGCGTTCAAAGGCGAATTAAGCCAAGAAAAGCTTATTTTCGTAGCGCGCCGACACCTTAGAGCGCTATGGTATCTGTGCTTCTAGGAGGCCGTCCATGAATCCATGGCATGATCTGAGCTTAGGCGATAAAGTCCCCGACATGTTTCCGGCGGTGATCGAAGTCCCCAAGCGGTCAAAAAATAAATATGAATTGGACAAAGACAGCGGCATGATCCGCGTGGACCGCGTGCTCTATTCGTCCGTGGTGTACCCATCCAATTATGGTTTTATCCCGCGCACCTACTGCGAGGACAACGATCCGCTTGATGTGTTAGTGCTAGGTCAAGAAGCCGTGGTCCCCTTGACCATCATGCGCGCTCGGCCCATCGGCCTGATCAAGATGAAGGATCAAGGCGAATCGGACGACAAGATCATCGCCGTGCATGTGGATGATCCAGAATATAATTTTTACACCTCGATCAGCCAATTGCCGCCCCATCGCAAGATCGAGCTGCAGCGCTTTTTTGAGGACTACACCGCGCTCGAGAACAAAGAAGTCGTGGTGGAAGGCTTCTTAGACGCCGCCGACGCCAAGCAAGTCGTCTTAGACAGCATTCGCCGCTACGAGGCCATGTTCCAACGGCCATGAGAGACGGATTTTGGTGGGTCTATGTCCTTGAGCGCGAGGACGGCAGCCTTTACACCGGCATCGCCAAGGATCCCCGCGCCCGTTTCGAGCTGCATCGCTCTGGCAAGGGCGCGCGGTCCATGCGCATCAGCGCTCCCAAGCGCCTCTTAAGCATCGAGGCCGGCGGGACCTATCCCCAAGCGCTACGCCGTGAGGCTCAGATCAAGGGCCTGACCCGCAAAGCCAAGGACGCCTACGTCAAAGATCCAAGCGCGCTCGACCTACCAGCCAGCGACGCCGACTGGCTGCATCGCAAACCTAAAAAGCCCAAGATTTCCAAGCGTAAAAAAAGCAAGCATCCAAAAGTCACCAAGCGCGTATATACTGCTAAGAAGAAAGAAAGCCGTTAGTCGTTTTATGGGGGCGACTGGTTTCGACGGGGAATGTGAACGACAGGGAGCACGCCGGGGATTCTCAAGACCTCGTAAAAACTTGGGAAAATAGAACTGCCGACGAACAGTTGGCTCTTGCGGCCTAAGCCGTAAGCGTCTTGGGGGGGTGGGCCCGTGCCTTTCTAAAGACGCAATCAACGGGCTGGTCCTCATCCAGGGCGTCTTTGGATGAGGACGAGATTCAAGGACGCTGGCCAGAGAAGTAGCCCGCCACGGGGCGACCGATCCGGCGAGACAACAAATCCGTGGACAAGCGTGTAGCTGCCCTGCCAGGATCGTTTTTCGGACGTGGGTTCGATTCCCACCGCCTCCAAATAAAAAAGCCTTGCCACAACTGGCAAGGCTTTTTTATGTAAAAATCTGCTTGCATTATACCTTCGCATCGACTATATTTCGATTGTTAGCGAAATATCTAATTAAGAGGCCACGGTGCTGAATGAAATCTTCAAAGCCTTAAGCGATCCTACGCGCCGCGAAATATTGAAGCTTCTGCGCGAAAAGAATATGAGCGCCGGCGAGCTGGCCGACAAGTTTGACTTGGCCAAATCGACCATGTCAGCCCACTTTACGGCCTTAAAGCTTGCGGGATTGATCGTCCAGGAAAAGAAAAAAACCAGCGTTGTTTATAGCCTGAACATTTCCGCAGCAGAAGAAACGATGGGCTTGATAGTGGCCTTGCTTCAAAAACGCAAGAAAAAGGGCCAATGAGACGGCTATCCATTGGGGAGGATACATGAAGAATATCAGGTGGCAGGAATTGATTCCGGGGAGTCTCATTATTTTTATGTTCGGTATGGCCGTTGTCTCAACTTGGGGATGGCATACAGCCTGGGCGAGCGCCTTCCATTTTTTTTACTTCCCTGTACTTGCATTGTTAGTTGAACTGATCTTCTGGTTTTTTCTTAGAAAATTTAAGCCGTATGCAAAGTCTCAAGACGTATTGAGAATAGCAATGGCCGGATTATTTACAGGATCTCACTTCCTCGTGTTTTGGATTATCCAGGCCGTTCCAGTCGCAGGTCAGTTCCAGCACTTTTCAATTAAATGGTGGATTCAATGTGTTGACATTATTCTGGGCATATTTTTCATAACCGTGGGTGCTGTGGCGGGCAAATCAAATGTGTCAAGTTCCCTGAAGGGGAAAACCGCAACAATTTACAATTGGTTTCAGCCCTCTTGGGAAAATGCAAGCAGTTTTGCGCGTGGCCGATCCTATCGTCTTCAAGGCTGGCTCCTAATCTCCACGGGAGCTCTCACCCTGCTCGTGTGCTTGATCAATGCTCCCGTTGCTTTTTTGATCGGTATATCCGGTGCCTTAGCCACACCTTTGATTGGCTGGAGTTATTCATATTATGTATGGCGGACGGAACCAACTTGAAGTGGATTGGCCGCTAAATCATTCTTAAAAACCCGCGTTGAAATGGGGAGTGGGCAGGGGTTATAATGGGCAAGAATTAAGATAGTGAGATAAGGGATGCAAATTTGGGCGGGAGCTAGAGATGAATTTACCCGAAGGAAAACTTGAAGCTGTTGTGGCGCTGCTCAAAGGTCTGGGAGCAAAACGCATCCTTTTGTTTGGTTCCTATTTGCGGGATTCGACCCAGGCCCGTGATTTAGATATTGCAATTGAAGGCATTCCTTTAAGCCGCCTGTTAGATGCGGACGCGAAGGCTTACGAACTGCTGCGCCAACCGCTCGATCTAATCAGCCGAGAAGAAGACCCGGCTTTTTTTGACCACATTGCCGTCGGCGCCAAAGTCCTTTATGCAGCCTGAAGACGTCAGGCGGGATATTCTATTTGAAACTGGGCGATTGAGAGTACTTGCCGAGGCGGCCCGTTCGGCATTGGCCCGGCCTGGGCTTAAGAAAGACTCTTGGGATGCTGCAGCGGCTGGCAAGCTGATCAGTGATCTGGTGAGTGGCCTTGAGTCCCTACTGAAAAGAAAAGCTCGAGCAGAAGGCAAGCCCATACCGCAGGGCCCAGCCTGGCACTTGGAACTGCTCACTGCTTTTTTAGCAGATCCCGTTTTTAACTCAGCTTGGACCGAACCTCAAAAGGCACTCTGGATTCGCTACCTGCGCTTCAGGCATCGATTTATCCATGGCTATGGCCATGAATTGGGCTGGGACATGGTCCAGGAACCTTTCGTAGGTCTTCCCTCCATGGCCGAAAGCTTGGCACAGGCTTGGGAAAATTGGGTTAACCAACCATAGAGTTCAATTTTTTCATTGCCACCGAGAACTACTAGGTCCGTTGACAACCAACAACGCTCAGCATCGTGCTCGTGGCCCGGTGCACGCAAAAAAGTAAAAATCACCAAAACAATGTAGCTATTGCGCTATTAATGGACGGTTCGATTCCCACCGCCTCCAAAAATAAAAACAGCGTCATCTAAATTTTAGATGACGCTGTTTTTATTTTATGACGGCAATTTAAATGGGTCATTTTAGCTTTGGCTTTGGCGTTGCCTCCTAACCAAGAACACGGCCTAAGCCTTGGTGGTCCGCCGCAACTGAGCTTGGAGCTTTTTTACCTTGGCGTGATACTCAACCGCGTCGCCATAGGGCAGAAAATAGCTGTGACGCGGGTGGGGGGCCAAGGTCTGAATGGCGTGGCGGATGGGACAAAAATACTGCTCAGTGCGAGAAGCGATCTCGCGGGTGTAGGCGACCAAGCCGTTGACATAGCCACAGTAGTCGCAATTGATCCGCTCCAACCAGTTCAGGTAGAGCAATTGGCCCCGGTCTAAGGCGATGTAGTCTGAGCGTTTGACCTTGGGGATAGCGTAGACCGGGAAGATCACGGCCTGATACAGCCCTACTGAAAGGTCCAGGATCAGCGCAGGCACAATAAATCCATAGATGACTGGCGCCGTCAGCAGGCTTAAGAAGGACGCGCTGGTCAAAAATTTAAGCGTTGTCATGCGGCCAGCTCGATGGGCGACGCGATCGGCGTCTTTAAAGGCCACCTTCCGATTGAGGACAACGTAAAAGAACTTTCGCTCCTTTTTTCTTAATCGTGCGGCTACGGCAGCTTCAAGCTGCTGGATCTCTTGAAGCAAATGACTCAAATTACGCTGCATGGAAGGCCTCAGGAAAGGGTTTTTTTCAATAACGACCATTCTTTTACTCCCTGGTGACGGCCCGCGCTCCAGATTGATTAGGCCCCAAAAATTGTTAAATTGGTATGACGCCAATCATACAAATCTTAGCTTTAAAGCGAGATATTTTGGGTAGAACTAACAGAGTTGCCGAGAACAAAAAAACAAACCCTGCGGGAGGCGCGTCATGACAAATAACGGCCCTTTTGATGTGAGTGGTAAAAACGTTATGGTGACCGGAGCGGCCATGGGGATCGGCCTGGGCATAGCTAAACGCTTTGTCGAGGGGGGAGCCAAGGTGCTTTTGGTGGACCGTGATGAGCAGGCGGTAAAGAGGGCGGCCGAAGACCTTCGCGGTTCCGGAAGCGCCACTTGGATGGCTCAGGATGTGAGCGCCGAAGGCGCGGGCGAGGCCATGGTGGCTCGCTGCGTCGGGGACTTTGGCGGGATAGACGTGCTCATCAACAACGCGGGGATCTTTCCCATGGTGCCTATCTTGCAGATGACAACAGAACTTTGGGACAAAGTCCATCGTTTGAACCTGCGGGGGCTGGCTTTTGCCTGCCAAGCAGCTGGACGACAGTTCGTTAAACAAGGCCATGGCGGACGCATCATCAATATCGCCTCCATTGATAGCGTGCACCCTTCCATGGTGGGCCTGGGCGCCTACGACGCCAGCAAGGGGGGCGTGCTCAGCTTTACTAAGAGCTTCGCGCTAGAAATGGCGCCACATAACGTTCAGGTCAATGTCATTGAGCCAGGGGGCATCAC
>JANLXT010000322.1:0-6173 GCA_031365225.1 candidate division FCPU426 bacterium | reverse complement strand
TGTGGTGTGCGGCCTGAATGAAGATACGGTTGATGTTGTGGTCAGTTCGGTTACTTCCTCAAGCGCCAACACGTTGCGCAAGACGGGCGTTGGCCTTGACTCAACTACCGCGTTCGTAGGTTTTCCTGGCTCCATGTCGGTGGATACCCAGCCAATGAACCTGCACGCTTTTTACAAGGGCCTCGTCGGGCTTGGCTCGCATTACCTGCAATGGCTTGAATGGAGTACCGCGACTGGCACCTCGACATGGCACGGCGACAATGCCGACGCCACGCTCAACCAAACCGGGATAACCCTCGATTGGAAAATGTAATGAACGGTGCGGCGCTCAAGGCGCAGCCAGCCATTCAGGAACCATTGTCAGATTCGACGCCTCGAAGGTTGTTCCACTGCGTCCTTTATGTCCCACCCCAAGACAAGCCTTGCTTGGACGGTGTTCCTTCCGACGATGTTACCGGCCTTGATAGTAGCCATCGTCATCGTCATTCTTTCGCCATTGTAAACAACGTATCGGTTATTTCCTCTATTGTTTTGCTGTTCCTTCATAGTGGCCCAGCGTACATTTTCAGGCTCATAGTTTCCATCGTTGTCAATGCGATCAATGGTATGCTTTGCAGTTGGCCTAGCGCCTACGTCATCAAAAAAAGCTTGGTAGCTTTAGCGCCATTTTCGACACACAGAGATTCCTCTGCCGCCATATCTATCAAATCTTTTATCCTTAACGTCCTCGCACCTACGAACCATTGCCGCCCAAACCTGATATTCAGGCTCGCGCCTAGAATGTTTGCCGCCAGAATGGCCATGGGTCCGCCTAAATCCATCATGCTTCATTTCGTTATGAAGGCATCCGCAGCTTGTCGTGTTGCCGGACGTAAGGGCGTTGACTCTTGCAATGGACTCCTGACCGCAATCGCATTTGCACAGGTATTGTCGAGTTACCGAACCACAAGGATTTCTCCGCGATTCCGCCTCTTTGAATACGGTAAGACGCCCAAATTTTTGTCCAATAAAATCAATGCGTGCAGCCATGCCTAACTCTACCACGAATCAGAATAAACAGGGAACAAAAATCGTGGCTGAAACGGCTAATTTGTCCGATTTGCATACAATGTTGGGCACTATTAAACGTCATCGCACCGCACAATTCCTGAATGAAATCGTAAATCACCCCACCGTGTTCCCTTGGGTTTGCGGGCGCCACGACGGGCCGTTGGATATGACGCCCGTGATCCGCGACGAGAACAACGTCCTTCTCGCGGGGCGGCACGGGGCGCTCCTGTTTATTCAGTTGCAACCCGGCCTGTATGAGGTTCATTCCCAGTGCCTTCCAGAGGGCAGGGGGGCTTGGATGGTCAGTTTCGTTCAATCCTGCGTCCATTGGATTTTTACCAGAACCGAATGTTTCGAGATGATGACCCGTTGCCCCAAGGGCAATTTGGGCGCCCGTGCCCTAGCGCGCGCCGTCGGCGGCAAGTTTGTATTCACCAACCCCCGCGGCTATACCAAGGGAGGCAAAACTATCAGCGCCGATATATTCTCGATCACCATTCAGGACTGGATGAAAACCGCTCCCGGCCTTGTCGAGCGTGGCCACTGGTTCCATGAACGGCTTGAGGCTGAGTACAAGAAGTTCGGACGGGCAGAACCTCCCCATGATGACGATCCGGTCCATGACAGGTACGTCGGGGCCGCTTGCGAGATGTTTCTTGGAAATCAGGCTCCCAAATCGTGTATTCTTTATAACAGATGGGCCCGCATGGCTGACTATGCCGTTATAAACATAGTCTCCATGAAACCCGTCGCAATTGATATAGCGGACGCCATTCTTGTCATCCGCGAAAACGACTTTTACGTGGCGAGCCTGAATCAATCAAACGCCGAAACTAACTGAACCAACCGTTTGAAGGATTTTTAGGATGCCGACAGGCGCCGTATTAGGAGCAGGAGTGATCTCGGGGGCCGCTGGCATTTATAGCGCCAACAAAGCTGCGTCAGCCCAAGAGAAAGCTGCAAAAAAAGCCTCCAATACAACTATGGAGATGTATCGGCAAACCCGTGCCGACCTGCAGCCTTATGCAAGCACGGGAGGCGCCGGCCTCGATTCTATCGCGGCAATGTACGGTCTTAAACCTGGCGGCGGCGAAGCTTTTAGTGATTCATCTCTTGAGGCGTTTCGGCGCTCACCTGACTATCAGGTTGCGCTGAAGGAGGGCATTCGTGCCCGTGATCTGTCGGCGGCCTCCAAGGGGAATCTACTCTCTGGCGGCCAGGAAAGGCGTGTTGCTGAGTATGGCTCGGAATTGGCCAGTTTGAAATTCGGCGAATACATGGATCGATTGTTCAAAATATCCGGAATGGGCCAAAATGCAGCGGCGGGGCAGGGTGCAGCGGCAACTAACGCTGGCAGCTCACTGGCCAATCTAGCTCTCGGTCGGGGCGAAGCACAAGCCTCGGGTTACGTCGGTGCAGGCAACGCCATTTCAAGCGCAGCAAATGGGGTCGGAAGCAATTTGGCTTACATCGCCATGCGTAACCCGACGGCTTACAAGGCACCGCCTCCCGACTTCTCGCGCTCTTATTAAGGACAAACGACTGTGAACCAATCCATAGCAATGAATGTCCGCACTCCGATGCCAGACCTGGCTGAAATCACCCGGTCAGCCCAGGCGGCTAACCTCAACGATTATCAACTGCGCAATGCTCCTATGAAAAGCGAGCTGGAGGGTTTGCAGTTGCAAAGTCAGATCGGCAGCGAAAGAGCCATGGCTGATTACCGCGGTGCCGTTGGCCGTGGCGATCCTAACGCTATGAAGCAACTCGATGGCCAGCCTCAAATGCAGGCCGAGATGTTTAAGGCATTTGATGGAATGTCGCCGCAGGAATTTATGCAGGCTGCGAAGCGCTCAAACGCATTCAAAAATGCAGCGCAGCACGTTCTTACGATGCCCAAGGAAAAACAGCCTGAAGCGTGGCACGCCTCGATTCAGGTTCTCAAAGACCAAGGATTTATTGATGACCGTCAATTTCGGATGATGGATGAATCCGGGCCGTCGGACTTGATCCTCCAGCAAGCCCTTACGGCTAGCGAATGGACACAACAGTATTTGGCAGAAAAGGCTAAAAAGGGCGCCCCGTTTACGCTTGGAGCAGGACAGACTCGCTTTGATGCGGACGGCACCCAAATAGCTGCCGGACCTCCGAAGGACACCGTTGCCAATAAGCCGCCCACTGGCTATCGCGCTAAGGATGACGGTTCTCTTGAACCTATTCCCGGAGGCCCCGCCGATCCAAACAAGCCAGTCCCCGTGAAATCATTGCGTCCGACAACGGACCAAAATAACGCGGCTGGATTTTTTGATCGAATGTCGGAGGCTGAAAAGGTATTGGGTGACCCCGCAAGCGTGGCCGCTGCCACCGATTATTGGGGCAAGAAGAAGGGTGAAGCACCCTTTGGCATTGGCAACTATCTGGCGACACCGGAATATCAGCAATTTGATCAAGCCGTGCGCGACTTTATCAATGCACAACTGCGTAAGGAATCTGGCGCTGCCATCGCTGAAAGCGAATTTGAAAGCGCTCGCAAGCAATATTTCCCTCAGCCAGGCGATGGCGAAGATGTTATTGCGCAAAAAGAGCGCAACCGGGCCACGGCAAGAAACGCCATGAAACGTACAGCAGCAGGCGCTCTGACGCAGGGGCAACCAGCCGGTGACGGGCAAGCCGAACCAGCCAATCCGGAAACCGGCGAAGCGCCCACCGATCTTTCTCAAGAGGAAGTTGACGGTCTGTTGCAGCAGGCAATTGAAGCCGTGGACCAAGGAGAAGACCGTGCTGCTGTATTGCACGAGCTTTTGCAAATGGGCGTTGACCCGCAATTGGCTGAAGAAAGTCTCGGCCAATGAGCAATCCATTTCTTGGGGCCACGCAACGTCTAAAGTCTAATTTCCAAGGCGCGGTAAATGAAAACGCGATAGAAGAGACTCCGACTGAGCCCGCCGCACCCAGCAAGCCATCCAACCCGTTCCTTGGCGCTACCAAGCGCCGCAAAGGGGCTGCGACAGACGAGAAATTTCCTGTATCGGCTGACAACCCTCCCGATGCGGAGAAGTTTATTCGTGAACGAAAGATTATCGGAGGGAAACCGTATGTTTTGCACTCCGAAACGGGCGCCATCTATGATGAAACGCCGGATGAAAATGGCCGCCTGAATGTCACTGTTGATCCCGCAATCCTTCAGGAATTCGGAAAAACCCGGCCTACAAAGCGCGCCCAACGCCAATTTGATGGCCAAGAGGGCAATGGTACAGTCATCAAGGGACGCGGCAATGGCATTATTCCGGCGCGCGCGAAGGATTTCTCGGAAGCGAAAGACGGCAAAGACGTGAGCAGGCTTGAAGGCGGGGATGAATTGCCGCTTGGCGTGACCGGTGAACCCGGCGAGAAGGGCGAGGAAGGCCCTCAGGAGCCACACATTGCCCTCAAGACCGATAAAGGCGGTGAAGACCCATTCAAATATAGCGGTGGGAAAAATCCGCACTCTCCCTTTATGCAAGGTGCGACACTTGGCGCCCAAGATGAACTTATGTCGGCGGCGTTAACCCCCATTGAGATGGGCGTAAATGCCCTTACTGGGGAGGGGCCAACAGATCCAAAAGAAGCCTATGACCAAGTAAATGCAAAGCTGGCCCGTGACAAGGCCCTCTACGAAGAGGAAAACCCTAAGAAAGCCATCGCTGCTGAAATCGCGGGCGGTCTAATGACTGGCGCTGGCGGTGCTAAATTCATCGCTAAGGCGCCCTCGATCATAGGGAAGGCCCTACGTTCGAGCGTTGTTGGCGGCGGCATTGGCGGCGCGCAAGGCTTTGCAGATACGGACGGGACGCTTGAAGAGCGTGGTAAGGGCGCTGTCATCGGAGCTGGTACAGGCGCGGCAGTAGGAGCAGTCTTGCCACCCGTTTTCGCGGGTTCTCGTGCTTTGTTGCGCGGTGTTACAGCCCCCATGCGCTCACTCGCCAACAAAGAGACATTTGCGGCCCAAAAGACTGCCGAGGCGCTGGGGCGCGATGGGATGACCCCTGAGCGGGTTGCCAAGCGTCTGGCAGCAAACAGCACTCTCAAAGCCGATTTGGCTGTGGCTGACGTTGCTGGCAGCAATACGGGCAATCTGTTGCGCGCCGCTGCAAACGTGCCGAGCGAAGCCCGCCAAGGCATGATTAGGCAACTTGAAGTCCGCCAAGCCAATCAGCTCAAGCGCCTACAGGAAGACATTGGCGGTGCTTTTGGCGACCCCAAACAGTTCTACAAGACCACTGAAAGCATTGTTGCTAGCCGGAAGGCGGCCGCAAAGCCCCTGTTTGATCAGGCCTTTAACACTGCAACGCCCTACACAGTGACGCTAGAAGGCGTGCTTAACCGTCCTATGACAAAGCAACTTGTGGAGCGCGCCAAGATTGCAGCGGAGAACCGCGGCGAGCAATTCAAAAACATCTTCATGCAAGTCGGTCCAAGTGGGCAGACTGCGAAATACAAACGTGTTATCGATACCGAAGGACTCCACCGAGTCAAAATGACCATTGACGAAATGATCAATGGGTTGAAGCGAGGCGAAGAAACTGGCCTCAAGAACGTCAATATGCGCGACCTCATAATCCTCAAAAAAGACTTGCTCGCGGCAATCGACAACCAGCCATACAAGGCGGCACTCGCCCGGTATTCCGGTGACAGCGCCATGGTCAACGCTCTTGATGACGGATTCGAGAACGGCTTGAAAATGGACCCCGAGAAGATCAAGATAACGCTTGCGGCCCTTACGCCATCTGAACGCCGGCTGTGGCGTCTAGGCTTTTCACGCTCCATTTCAGACTCGTTGCGTGACACCGGGCGCACGGGTGCCAACCGAGCTGACGTGTTGGCCGCGCCGAAGTATATGCAGCGTCTTGAGGCGGCAATAACCGACAAAAACGCGCGCCGTGATCTTACCCAGGCCATTCAGCTTGAGCAACGCATGGCGCGGACGCGCAATGCCGTCCAAGGCAATTCCACCACTGCCAAGCAGCTTGCGGAAGGCCAAGAGGCGGGCATAGAGGCTCAGGACGCCCAAGACATGCTCACTACGCTCAGGCAGGCAGGCACTGGCAATTTCCTGCAGGCTGCCATAAGCTTCATTGGGCGCG
>JANLXT010000313.1:0-17174 GCA_031365225.1 candidate division FCPU426 bacterium | reverse complement strand
GGCCTCGGCCACCGCCAGCAAGCGCCCAAGGCTACCGCCCAGGGACCTCTCGGCCTCTTGCTTGGCGTCTACGCTCTTGCTATCCACAGCCCGCGCCCTCGCGGTGATCACAGCTTCTAAAAGCTCCTTTTCAAAACCAGCCGCGCCCTGCACCACGGCCACCAGCTTTGGGATCAGGTCATGCCGGCGTTTGAGTTGCACGTCGATGCCACTGAAGCCCTCTTCACAGAGATTGCGCAGCGTGACAAAGCGGTTGTATAGCAGGACACAGCCCACGACCAAAAAGCCAGCGAGCAATGGCAATATGAACATCGTCATCCGGTCCCCCTTTGTGAAGAAGAATCAATGATAGCGCCTAGCCTGCTTGTGTCCAAGCCCACTTGAATTTTTGTTGCGCTAGGCGGACCGAAAGCCTTCGAAAGGGTACTTTTGAGCGCTCGCCGCCCACGATTTGCGTCGTTGTAATTTATCCAATCTGCTAGCTCGTAAGACTTTGCTACAATAATCGAAATCTTTGAAAGTGATACTTCCTGAATAAATTTGGAGCTAGGCTTGCCCATCTTCCTCTTCACCGACATCGAAGGCTCCACTGAAAAATGGGAAAAGCACCCCACCGAAATGGGACCGGCGCTGGCGTTGCATGACGCGATCTTCACCGAGTGCCTCGCGACCCACGGCGGCGTGATCATCAAACACACGGGCGATGGGGTCTTTGCGCTTTTTGAAGGTGGCAAACCGTTGGACTGCGCTCTCGAGATCCAGCGGCGCATCGGCGCAGGGGATTTTAAACTACCTGGCGGCTTACGCGTGCGCATGGCCCTGCACGCTGGCGAAGCCGAGAAGCGTGGCGATGATTATTTTGGCTCGACCATCAACCGCACCGCGCGCGTGTTGGCAGTTGGCTGGGGCGGGCAGATCCTTATCACGCCTCCGGTCCTAGTCCATGCGGCAACACCCGATGGGGCCGAAACAGAAGATCTTGGTTCGCATGTCTTAAAAGATCTCTCAGATTCTCAGCCGCTCTTGGGGTTGGTCCACCCTAGCTTGCCCTTGCGTTCGTTCCCACCTCTGCGTTCGTTGTCCGCGCGGCCTAACAATTTGCTTGCCCAAAGCACTCATTTTTTTGGGCGCGAGTCCGAACTTCGAGGTATCGCCAACACGCTGGCCGACCCCCAATGTCGTTTGCTCTCACTGATCGGCCCAGGCGGTATCGGCAAGACACGTCTCGCGTTACAGGCGGCGGCGGACGCTTTAAATCATTATCCTGACGGCGTCTTTTTTGTGGCGCTCGCCCCCCTCGATAGCGTCGACAAGATCCCCGCCGCCGTGGCCGCGGCCATGCGCTACACCTTTAATAACGAAGAAGACAATCGCAAGCAACTGATTGATCTGCTTAAATCGAGAAAAGTGCTCTTGGTGCTCGATAATTTTGAACATCTGGTTCAAGGCGCCGATCTGGTCGAAGAACTGCTGCAAAACTGCGCGCATCTCAAGATCTTGGTGACCTCGCGCGAGCGCCTTAACGTGGGCAACGAGCAACAGATCGATATCACGGGCTTGGATGTGCCGCCACGTGACGATGACGCCGCTTGTGAGGCTTACGCCGCGGTGCGCTTTTTTATTGAGAGCGCCCGCCGAGCCCACGCAGGTTTTATGCTCGAGGCCAAAGATCGCCAGGATGTCGCGGCGATCGTGCGCATGCTTGAGGGCATCCCTTTAGGCATTGAGCTCGCCGCGGCGTGGGTGCGGGTGCTGTCTTGCGCCGAGATCAAGGCTGAGATCTCAAAAAATCTTGATTTTTTATCTAGCTCCAAACGTGGCGCGACCGGCCGCCACCAAAGCTTACGCGCTGTCTTTGAGTACTCATGGAACCTGCTCAGCCCCGAAGAGCGCAAAGCCATCCGTTGGATGAGCGTGTTTCGCGGTGGCTTTAATCGCAAACAGGCCGAAGAAGTGGCCAGCTGCTCGCTGCTGCTGCTGTCGGCCCTCTCGGACAAGTCCCTCGTGCGGCGCGCCGCCAACGGCCGTTTTGAGATGCACGAGATCTTGCGTCAGTTCTCCGAAGAAAAGCTAAAAGAGACCCCCGGTGAGAGCGACGCCGCCAAGACTCGGCACGCTGAGTTCTTTTGTGAGTTTTTGGGAGCGACCACCGAGCGTTTAAAGGGCGGCGACCAAAAGTTGGCGTTGGCGGAAGTGAGCGAGGATGAGGTCAACGTGCGTAGCGCTTGGGATAGGGCTACGATCGAAGGCAAGACCAATTTGCTTGAGCGGGCCGCCCATGGTTTGTATTACTTTTACGAGATCAAGGGATTGTCACAGCAAGGCCGGGACGCCTTTGGCCAGACGGTGGCTGTGCTCGAAAAAGGCGGGCACGGCGCCAGCAACGCCTGCTTGATGGCTAAGTTACGTTACCATTGGTTCAATTTTGTCCATTCGGGCTTTACCGGTGAGGATCAACCCTTGCGCGTGGTCTTAGAAGAAGCGCGCGCGCTGAAGCTGGATCGCGAGATCGCTCTTGCCTGCCTCTGCCTTTGCGCGATCGCGCAACGCTCCATGGATAGCGAGGCCATCGCCAAGTATGGCGTTGAAGCGCTTGAGATCTATCGCCGCCTGGGTGACAAAGTAAACCAAGCCTGGTCGTTGTACCACCTGGCCTATGTGCCCAAGATCGAGCGCAAACTCGACGCGGCCGAGGCCCAAAGCCAATCTAGCCTTAAAGCTTTTCAAACCGCGGGTAGCCTGGATGGCGCGGCCTGGGCGCATTTTACTTTGGCCCTGATCGCCACCGAGCAAAAAGATGAGCCCAAGGCCGAGCAACACTACAACCAGGCCTTGGGTCTTTTTAACGATGTGGGCGCTCAGCTCTCGCAAGGCTGGACGCTTGTGAATCTATTGCGCCTAGTGGTCAAGCGCGGCGACATCACGCAGGGCCGCATCTTAGCGCAACAGGGATTGGCGCTCTTTGAAGAAGTCAATTTTCAGGCTGGCAAAGCGTGGTGCACTTACTATTTAGCCGAGATGAATTTCAATCAAGATGATTTCGAAGCTTCGTGGACCCTGGGTCAACAGGCCTTGGCTATCTTGAACGAGATCGGCAACGTGCTGGGTGTGGCGTGGTCGCATTGCAACTTGCAACGTATCGCCTGCATGCGCGGCGACTACAAGGCGGCGATCGACCTAGGCAAACGTGGCGCCGAGAAATTTCGCGCCATCAATGACCCTGAAGGCGAGGCGGTCTGTTTGCGCTGGCTGGGCGTGGCCGAAGATGGCTTGGGACGCGAGGCCGAAGCCCGCGCCTATTTTTTAGAGTCTCTAAGCCGCTTTGTAGCCTTACGCATCAATTGGCGGATACTTGAGCTGCTGGGTGACTTGGGTAATTTGCGCCTTAAGAATGGTGACGCCAAGGGTGGCCTAAAGCTCCTGCTGGTGATGCTCAATCATCCCGAAACATCCGCGCACATGGCCAAGAACATCACCGTGACCGCTGACAAGATCAAGTTATCTTTGGGCGCCGCAGACGCGGTCGCCGTCATGAAAGAAGCGCGCGAGCTTAATGTCGAGCTGGCGGCAGCCGAAATCTTGATGAGAAAAGGTTAGGTAGAGATGAGACAGTTTGTGTTTGTTCTGATTTTAACCCTGCTCGTCCCCGCGGCACAAGTCATGGCGGCTCCAAAAAAGACCGCCCCACTGAAGATCGCGATTTTCGCCGGCGGTTGTTTTTGGTGCATGCAGCCACCCTTTCAAAACTTAAAGGGCGTGACCAAAGTCGAAGCGGGTTACACGGGGGGCAGTGGCAAGGATCCCAACTACAAAGACTATATCGCCAAGGGCCACACCGAAGCCGTTCGAGTCGCCTATGACCCCGCTAAGGTGAGCTATCCCGCGCTCTTGGATGTGTTTTGGCGAAATATCAACCCCACCGATCTCAGCGGCCAATTCGCCGATCGCGGACCTGGTTATTACGCGGGCATCTATTGGTTGGACGAGGCCCAACGCGCGCAGGCAGAAAAATCAAAAACCGCGCTCGATAAGTCCAAGCGCTTTGATAGCCCGGTGCTGACGCCCGTCCTCAAGGCGGGAGCCTTTTACCCCGCCGAAGAATATCACCAAGACTACGCCACCAAAAATCGCGCGCACTACAAAGCCTACAAAGAAGGTTCGGGTCGCGCGGGTTATTTAGAAAAAATGTGGGGAAAAAATTGATCGCCGAAGCGTCGCTCAGGCCTTGCTGACAAACTCAGCGACCAAGCGCTGCAGCGCTCGGGGCTCAAAGGGCTTCTCTAGACATAAACTGTCAAGCCCCGCGATGTAGTCTCTTGCTTTAGGCGAAAAAGCTCCCCCCGTCATAAAGACCATGCGCCCCGCCAGGGGCGCATTTTTATTGAGCAGCCAGGCGTGCAAATCGATGCCCGACATATCCGGCATCATCAGGTCGCAGAGCAACAGATCAAAATCAGAATCCACTTCTAAGAGCTGGCGGGCCAGCTGACCCGTGGCTGCGGTGAGCACTTCGTTGTCTTGAGCAAGGAGTTTCTGGATAGCGTCCCGCAGATCGTCTTCGTCATCGATCACCAGCACCCGGCCCCGGCGAACGGGAACGTTGAGAACACTAAGAGGTTCTACCCTTGGCGTGGAGCGATCCACTAGCAGTCGCAGTGTAAAACACGAACCCTGACCAAGCTGGCTGCTCACGCTGATTTGGCCCTTAAACTCTTCGATGATCGATCGACAGATGGCCAGTCCCAGTCCCGTGCCTTGCTCCTCTTTTTTTGTGGTGAAAAAAGGATCCCAGATGCGAACTAAATTCTCAGGCGAGATGCCCTTGCCCGTGTCGCTGATCTCAATCAGCACACTCTCGCTTTCTTGCCAAGCCCGCACCGTGATGCTGTTTTGCTGCGAGCGCCCCACTTCGATTGCGTGGGCGGCGTTGACTAAAAGGTTCAAGAAGACCTGGGTCAGTTTGCCTAGCGAGGCCTGTACCGGTGGCAGGGGCGGCACGTCCACGTTGAGGCTCGCACGGAACTTGATCTGGTTGTGAGCCATGCTGGCCGCACTGTGCAGCGATTGCATTAAGTTCACTGGTCCCAATTTGGCGTCGTCCATGCGCGAGAACGAGCTAAGACTGCGCACGATCTCTTGAATGCGCTGAGCTCCCTCCGCGGCTTTTTGGACCTGCTCGAGCACGTCCTCGACTTTGCTGCCCTGCAGCACGACTGCGTCCGACCCCAGCGCAGTGGCGAACTCGGCCTCTCCAATTTTTGCCTTGAGCGTGATTAAAGCTCGATCGATGGCCTCGGACAGGTGGGGTAGGTCCAGAATCACGGCATCGATGTTGAGCATGACATATGCCAAGGGGTTGTTAATCTCGTGCGCCACACCCGCGGCTAGTAGGCCCATGCTGGCCAGTCGCTCGCTTTGGGCCAGGCTGGCTTCCATGCGCTTGATGTCGCTCTGGTCACGCACCGTAGCGTGCAAGAGCAGCTGTCCCTGGATCTCTATGCGCACCAGCAGTACCGAGACTGGAAAGTCCTCGCCGTTAGCGCGGCGATGGATCCATTCAAAATAATGCGACCCTTCACGTAAGGCCAGCTCGATGGTTTCTCTGGCCTTCTCGGTAGAGGCTTGGCCATCAGGCTGATTGGGCGGAGAAAGCTGCCAGGGCTCGCAGGCCTGCAAGGCCTCCTGGTCTGGCAAGCCGAACATGACTAAACTAGCTGGGTTGCCTGCGGTAAAACGCCATGACGGGGGGGACAAGGTCAACAGTGAGTACTGCGACTGCTCAAAGAGCACCCGGTGCCATTCCTCGCTACTAGCCAGGCGGGTGGCCATCTGTGAGAAGCTATTCGCGAGGGCGTTAATCTCACGGCTATTGGTCACGGGAATCGGGGGTCGGTGGCCCGGACCCACAATGCTGGCCCAGTCTTTGAGCGCAATCAAGGGGTGGATAACCGTGTGGCGCAATCCATAGTAGACCAGCAGAGTCAGGACGGCGATCAGGGTAATGGCCTGTAAAAAGTAGCTGGCCCATTGCCAGCGCACGCGAGCGTGAAAATAAGACTCGCTAACATAGACCTGAACAGTTCCAATTTTTTCTCCGGCCCAAGCGATGGGTTGAATGACAGGCAAAGGGCCAGATCGATTCAGCTTTTCAATTCCTTCCGGAGCTAGGTCCATGAACTCGTTGCTGCCCAAGTACTTGCGCAAGAATCCAGCGTAAAGCTTTGCCGACTCATCGTAGACCAACACCGCCCGCAACGCCTGATTGCTCGTCTCGTACTGGATAATCTTAGAGGCCGCTTCCCTGTCCAAATTCCACACAGAGTGGGCCAGGTTGTAAGCCAAGCGCTCGCTGATGGCCCGCTGGGTCTCCAGCATCTGCGCATCCCCTTGACGATAGGCATTGATCATACCCAGCACGCTCCAAGCGCCCAGCAGTCCCAGTGCTGAGAACAACAGCAAGCTGATGATACGGTTGGCGATGCTATTCATTTTTTTAGCAAGGCTTTCACGCCCTGAGTGGCCGAGGTAATCCAGCGCTGTTCGATGGCCCTCAGACTACCGTCCGCGACAATACGCTGATAACCTTGATCAAAGCGCTTGAGGGCCCAGGCTCCCCGTGGATGCAGGCGGCTGAAGCCGATGTGCGCGCGCAGGTCGCCAGCGTGAAAGGCTCGCACGACCTTTCCCTCCACGCCCGCCTTTGCCAACATGCGTGCGGCTGGCTTGGCAACGTTGTAGTTGAGCAGGGCCGCATCAATGCGGCCCAAGGCCAGCTTCTTTAGGTTGATCTCTTCGGAAGCTACCTCATCAAAAACCAGATCTCCTTTTGCCCGTAGCGCATAGACCGAAGGTGGGTACTCATAGCCTAGCACCACTCCCAAGACCGCACCCCTGGGCAAGCGACCCAAGCGTTGTAGCTGGGCCGAGCGCGAGACGGCAACAAAATAATCCGAAGTGCAGGTGAAGAGTGGCTGTCTAGAAAATAACACCTTCCCCTTCAGCTCAGAAGCCCAGGACATGCTGAACGCCGCGACCATCTGGCCACTGAGCACCAGCTCTTTGCATCGGGCATAGGGCATGACTTCCATCTGGATATCGGTGCCTGCGGCTTTGAAGGCGGCCCTCACCACGTCATTAGCAAAGCCGCTGCCATCACTCAGCGACCAGGGCTCGGCATCATCTTCTGCAGCGATGAGCAACGGCTCGGCAAAAGCTTGGGCGCTGAACGTCAGCAGCAGAGCTTGCAGTAGGGGGATAAGGAGAAAGGCTTTGATAAGGCTCCAGGAAATCAGCAAGGTCCTGAAATATTTTGTAACAAAAAAGGGGCCAATCCAAGCAAAACTTACAAAAATACAAACTTAAGCGTGCTCAAATCCTGGAATACAGGACTTTCTCAACGACTTGTCTCAACAATGAAGCTTGGATGGGCTTGGGGACATAAATCACACCTTTCAAGGCCAGTGCGCCCAAAACGGCATGGTTGCACTCCGCACTGACCACGATCACAGGTATATCGCAAAGCAGCGGATCCGCCACCATGGCTGCGATTAATTCTGCGCCGGTCATCACCGGCATACCCAAATCGAGCAGCACCAGGTCTATCCACAGTTCGTGTAATTTGGCCAGTCCCTCGGCACCGTCACGAGCCTCGTAAATAAAGCTTGGCTTCAACTCGGACTGTTCGATGATCCGCTTCATCGCCCTTCGCGCAGTTACAGAGTCATCGATAATCAATAGACTCCAAGACTTATTTAACATGAACAGGGCTCCCAGGGATCAACTTACTCATGCTCGCATTGGGCGATCCAGCAACTGTTGCAAAGCTCCAGCCAATTGCTCCAGCGGTAACTGGCGCTCGGCCGCTCCGTTTTCCCAGGCTTCTTTAGGCATGCCATAAATGATGCTGCTTTCTTCGTCCTGCGCCAAGGTACGCGCCCCCGCTTGGCGCATGGCCAGTAGGCCGATGGCACCATCCCGCCCCATGCCCGTCAACACCGCGCCCACGGCAGCTGGCCCAGCCTCGCGCGCCACGCTTAGCATCAGGACATCGGCGCTGGGCCGCACAAAATTGACATGCACGCTATCACGCAGCAAGACTCTCCAGCCCTGAGGATCGCGCAAGAGCACCATATGGCGGTCTCCAGGGGCCAGCAGCGCCTCGCCGTCTCGTAGCAGATCGCCGTGCCTGGCCTCACGCACCTTCCAGGGGCTCAGTTCATCCAGACGAGCTGCAAAACTGGGTGTGAAATCGGCAGGCATGTGCTGCACGATCACGCAGCCAGCGCCCTCTGCCGGCAAGGTCGACAACACATAGGGCAGAGCTTGGGTGCCTCCCGTGCTGGCGGCTAAAGCCAGCACGCGCTTGGCTGGGCCACCTTCGCGCTTGCGTGCCGCTAATTTAATCTTTAGTCCCGGGCTCCAGCGCCGGCGCACACGTGCATGCGCAGCCGCACCCACCGACGCTGCCAATCTGCTCATCGCTGGGCTATCCGCACCTGCGGCCAAGTCGTGTGACGGCTTGGCTAGCACCTCAATCGCTCCCAATTCCAGCGCCCGCATAGCCATTGAACTGCCCTGCCCGGCAAGGCTGGATAACACAACCACCGGCATGGGATGGAAGGCCATCAGCCGCTCGAGAAAAGTCAGGCCGTTCATGCGTGGCATCTCGATGTCCAGCGTGAGCACGTCTGGCTTGTGTAGCAGCACCAAGTCGCGCGCCACAAAAGGATCAGCAGCCACGCCCACTACTTCTAGCCCGTGCGCAGTCAAGCCGCGCGCGAGCAGGCCGCGTACCACCGCCGAATCATCCACCACCAACACTTTGACTCTAGGTCCCATGCCCATGTCAGGCTAAGTCGTTAACGCCCAAAACCCGCTTCATCACGTCGCGGAGCAGGCTGGGATTGAAGGGCTTGCGCACGATCTCTCGCACACCCAGCTCTGTCAAGCTATCCAAGACAGTCTGGTCACCCTCGCTACTGACCACCACCACCGGTAGCTTGCTCAACAGGGGGTCTTTGGCCATCTCGGCGATCATCTCCACACCGCTCATGTCCGGCATATTTAGATCGGCCAACACCAGGTCCACCCAGGTTTTTCGCATCTGCTCTAACCCCTCGCGGCCGCTGCCGGCCTCAAACACCTGACCAATCGGCAACTCTGTCATGCTAAGGGTCTTTTTGATGATTCCCCGCGTGGTACGCGAATCATCAACGATCAACAAATTGAATGCCATCTCCGTCTCCTGGTCTTTAGAGCTCGCGCTCGCCTTGAGGATCCTTCAGCAGGACCCTTCCCGTGCCAATCTGCAGCCTTAACGTTCGGCTCACCCTCCCTCCCACCGCTTCGGCCGAGACCGCAAGGGCGTTTTTCCACAACAGGCGCTTGGCCAAAAGTAGGTTGCGCTTTCCGATCTCAAAGCTGTCCGTGCCGTTGATCTCAGCTCCACCTGCAAGCTTGATCGTCAAGTGTTTGCGTGTAGCTCCCATCTGAAAGAGTCTCTGCAAAAAGAGTGGCAAGCCGCAGTCTCCAAACATAGCGGGATTGACCGCCGCCTTCTCTGGATTGACAACCGAGTTTGGCAGCATGAAATGCAAGATACCGCCCGCCAGCGCATGGCTGTCCCAGGCCACCACCCCTAAGCAACTGCCCAGGGCATAGGTGATAAGGGTCTTGTCAGGGTCGTTGGACAAGCCCATGTCGCCCACCCCCACCACGCTCTTGAGGCCCGACTTCATAGGACCTTTTGATAAATTGAAGGGGCCATGGTCTTGAGCGAATGTTTGATGGCCAAGAGGCTCTCTGAAAGGCCGGTATAGAGCCAACCTTCGGGTTTCAGCACCTGGCTGATTTTGTCCACCAGGGTCTCTTGGGTCGGTCGATCGAAGTAGATCATCACGTTTCTGCAAAATACCACATCCAGAGCTTTGGTGAAGGGCAAGGCGCCCTCATTCAGGTTCAGGCGGCCAAATGAGACCTTCTCCCGAATACTAGGCAGTGCCCGCCAGACCAATGCGTCACGAACACGGGTCCCAGCGTCGGGCTCAAAGTACTTTTGGCGCAAGGCCATGGGGATAGCCTCTACATGGCGTGTCTCGTAGATCCCGGCCACCGCCCGGTCTAGCATCTTTGTGCTGATATCCGTACCCAGGATCTTAAAGTCCCCGCGCGTCCCCATCGCCTCGTTCAGGACCATGGCCAGCGTGTAGATCTCTTCCCCACTGCTGCTAGCCGCACTCCAGATCCGTAAAGGCTCAGACTTAGATTCGGGGCGCGCCAACCAAGCTGGTACCACCACGTCGCGCAGATGATCAAAGTGCTTAGCCTCACGAAAAAACTCGGTCTTGTTCGTTGAGACTACGTCTAAGAGGGCTTTCAACTCGCCATCGGCTCCTTCGGCGGTCACTACATTGAAATATTTTCGGTAGCTGCTCAGGCCCAGAGCACGCAGGCGTTTTCGCAAACGGGCCCGTAGCAATTCTTTTTTTTGGTCGGTCAGGTGTATCCCGCTGGCTGCGTAAACCAACCCCGCAAAGCGACGAAAATCGCCATCACTGAGCTCTGTATCCTCTGCGTTGAGCAACGTCGCCACACCTGTCTGTTGGTTTAAAAAACTCATCTTCTGTCTCTTTTAGAAAGCTTTAAGCTCATCGTCACTGAGCGGCAGCGCTCTTTCTGCGCTCTGGTTTTTTGTCAAAGACGAGGAGTAGCGATGCTCCCGCAGGCCCGCGAGGGCCTGCCGGGTCGCTTGGGCCGAGTTCGACCCCTTGCTAGCACGCTGAAAGCTCGCCGAGACCCGTTCGCTGGTATTGTCCGAGCCTTCGACGACACTCACCAAGCGTCCCACCAGCTCACGCAGCATGACGGCCTGGCTAGACATCTCTTCAGAAGCCGCGGCCAATTCTTCAGCGTTGGCGGTGTTGCGCTGGGTCACTTTATCCATTTGTGAGACGGCGCTGTTGATCTCGCCGATACCCTTGCTCTGCTCTTGACTGGCAGCTGCGATCTCACCCACGAGGCCGGCTACTTGTTGGGCCGAGACCGTGATCGCACCGAGCGAGCTGTTCGCGTCTTGACTGACGGCCACGCCTTGGGTCGCCCGCCGCCCGTTCTCTTCGATGAGGGCCGCAGTATCCTTGGCCGCCACCGCACTGCGTTGGGCCAGTGCGCGCACTTCGTCTGCCACCACCGCAAAACCGCGACCATGCTCACCCGCACGTGCCGCTTCGACCGCAGCATTGAGTGCCAGCAAGTTGGTCTGAAAGGCGATCTCTTCGATGGTTTTGATGATGCGACCCGTCTTCTCAGCGGCTTCGTTCATCGCCTGCATGCTATCGACCGTGTTGGCCATGGCCACCGAACCTTTGCCCACCAAGAGCTTGGCCTCGTCCATCAGTTTATTGGCGTTAATGGCGTTGCCGCTATTTTGGCGTGTCATGCTGGCCATCTCTTCTAAAGAACTGCTGGTCTCTTCTAGGCTCGATGCCGATTCGGCTGCCCCTTCTGCCAATTGCTGACTGCTCACTGTGACCTGACTGCTGCCACTGGCCACCTGGTTGGCGGCCTCATCCAGCGCAACGCTGATCTCGCGCAAGCGGGACGAGGCTCTCAAGCTGATAAAAAGACCCGTCGAGATGCCGAGGATGAGTGCCAGGCTGATGACAAGAATCTGGGTGTTACGGGAGCTGCGCGCCTCGGTGGCTGCGGATGCCACGGCCTCACCGGCAACGCGCAACTGCAAGGCCGAGAGCTGACTCATGCTATCGCTGATGGGATCAACAACCGGATACATCTCTATGTCCTTGATCGATTGGATCGCTTTCAAGTCTCCCTCTTCTGCCGAGCGGTTCAGGCGCACACCGATCGCTTTAAAAGCGGCCATTCTCTTCTCGGCTTCTTTCACCAGGACGCTTTCTTCGGCGGTCATCTCGGTCGCGCTGTAGGCCTTCCAATTTTTTTCTATCAGCGCTAAGGCGTGTTCAATCGTACTGGTGAACTCTTTGGTGGACATCTTCTTTGCCACTGTTTTGTGGGCCGCATCAACAATAGAGACCGCGTACTGATCAGCGATCTCTTTCAGTTGTCCTAGGGGTTCGACGCGATCTTTAAAAACCGTCTGCAAGACACCCATGCTATTTGAGGCGTTGATGCCTATCCATCCGATGCCGAGCATAAGCAGGGACATGATCCCCACATTGAGCATGAGCTGCGTGCTGAGTTTGAGTCTCATTTTTTTCTCCAAAATGTCATTCGTCGCTATGTCCGGCTCAGGCCGCCGAGGCCTTCATCTCTTGTCCTAGTTCTAGCAGGCCTTCCAGGCTCTCTTCGCGCACAACTTTGTCGATATCCAACAAAATGCGCACCTTGCCCTGGGTTTTGGCCAGGCCCACCACAAAGGCCAATTTGACATCATGCAAGGCGGGCACAGGCTCGATCTCTTCGGCACTTACCAACAAAACCTCGCTCACCGAATCCACCAAGAGGCCCACCAAAATGTCCTCGCCGTCGTTCGCAATCATCGCAGTGACGATGCAGTTCTCTTTGCGCGTCGCGACATCTGGCATGCCAAACTTGCGACGCAGGTCCAGCACTGGCACGATCTTGCCACGCAAGTTCACTACCCCACGTATATGCCTGGGCGCCCGAGGCACCGCCGTGATGTCCATCAGACCAATGATCTCTCTCACTTTTAAGATGGCCACCCCGTATTCCTCTTCGGCCAGCTTGAAGGTAAGGTACTTGCCCGTGCTTTTGATGTTCATTTCCATCTTCCCTCCTGTGTTCCTGGCTTTAGGCCAGAGCATGCTGCTTTAACAACGAATCCAAGTCCAAGATCAACCCCACGCGGCCGTCCGCCAGCACCGCGCCCCCGCCGATCCCGGGCACTTCTTTAAGCAGGCCGCCCAAGGCCTTGATCACCACCTGCTGTTTACCCAACACTTCGTCCACCACTAGACAAGCCTGACGTCCGCCAATGCTCACGTGCATGGCCACCGCTCGGCCCGTACCCTCCGCGCCTACGTCCACCAGCGGCAAGCTCTTGCCAGCAGCCTCGTACCAGGCCTCGCCTTCTCCCACGGCGTGGCGGCCCGCCACATCCCAAGCCAAGAAACGTAGAACATTGGCGGCAGGCAGGGCATAGCGCTCGCCACGCGTGCGTACCAAAATTGCTTCCATCAGGGCCATCGTCAGTGGCAGACGTAGTGTGAAGACTGCTCCTTTTCCACTCACCGCCTCGGCTTTGACCGTGCCCTTCAGATCCGCCACCCGCCGTCTCACCGCGTCCAACCCAACCCCCCGGCCTGAAAGGTCAGTCAACTGAGCAGCTGTAGAGAAGCCGGGCTGAAAGAGCAGATCCACCAGAAAGTCTGCGCTGGCCTCTTCGCCCACCCTCAGCCTGCCTTGAGCGCGAGCCTTGGCCGCAATGGCTTCTAGATCAAAACCTCGACCGTCATCACTCATCTGCAGAACAAACTCGCTGCCCTGATGATAGGCCGCCAGTTTGAGGCAGCCCTCAGGTGCTTTGCCCGTGGCCTGGCGCTGTTCTGGCGTGTCCAGCCCGTGGTCCAAAGCGTTGCGAACCAGATGCAACAATGGTTCAAAGAGCTCCTCAACGAGACCTTTATCTACTTCGGTCTCGCCACCTTCTAACTCCACCCGCAAGGGCTTGCCCATGCGCCGGCCCAGATCATAGGCCTGGCGGCTGATGCGATTAAAAAGCGGTTGCACTGGCACCATACGCAGGCTCAAGACCACTTGCTGCAGCTGACGCGAGATCTTCTCTAAGCGATTTGCCTCAGCAGCCAGTGGGCCGTGCACGTTTAGTTCTAGCACCCCACCGGTGACCTGGGCCTGGCAGATGGCCAGCTCGCTCACCGCCTCTAGCAGGGTGTCCATCTTGGCCACAGGGATGCGTATGACGTTTTCGGTCGTGCGGGCCTGGGGTTCGTTTTCGGATGTTATTGCGTCGGCGCTGGGATCGAAGGGTGCAGGTACGGTAACCGTTGCTGGGTCACCCGCCCCAGCACTCTCAACACCTGCGACCATCAATTTCATTGCTTGTTCCATCGGTGAGACATCTATCACATTAAAACCACCCTGATCTAAACCAGCGGCGATGGCATCAATCTGGGCCCGCAACAGATCCATAGCGCCCAAAAGGACCTCGGTTGCACTGTTGGGCAACTCTTTGGCCTGACGGTAGGGATGTAGCAAATCCTCGCAAACGTGCATCAGGCGGTTCATGCCCAGCAGACCGAGCATGCCGCAGATGCCCTTAAGAGTGTGCAACGGGCGCAGGATGGCCATGGGGTCAAAAGCATCATGGCGCAAGCTACCCAGCAGCTGTCCCTCGATGGCTGCCAAGAGCTCGGGAGCTTCCACTAAAAAGTCGCTCCAACCTTCTCTCTCGTCCGGGCTCAGTTCTAGAAAGCTGCTCTTTGTCGTGGCGAGAGCTTCGGTGGTCATAGGGGCGAGTGTGCCTTGCAAAGGGTAAGGACCACCGATACAACGAAAGGTAGCTTCTAAGATAGAATTAAGGCGCTCAACGCCGGGCTCGGGTTCTAGACCACGCCGCAGGCCCTCCGCCACGCGCTCAGCGATGGACAGCTGGCTCGCCAGCTCGGGGATATCACCGATAGACGTTTGTAGCCATGCCACTACCGCATCTGCTTGAGCGCTGGCCGCCAAAGGGGAACGAGCATCGATCAGGGCCGCGGTCGCGGCTAATGCATTGAGCGATCCCAAAAGGGCTTCGAGACGCGCGGGGTTCATGACCCCGTCCAAAATCCAGCTTCCAAGACTTGGCCTTCGACATCCAAGTAGGTGCACACTGCCGGAGCGCCCGCAGGCCGGCAGGCCTCAGGTACAAAGGCCTTCCATTCTTGTGAACTGCCTGCCCATAGCTGGCTGACCAGATGGCTTGCGGAAAGGTTACAGAGCTCACCAAAAGCATCCTCGTCTAAGCCGTCTCCGGCATCCCCAGTGCTGTTCTCAGCCAACTGACGGGCCAAGTGGCGCGTACTGCTCAGCGCCAACCAACCGCTGTTGCCCGGCAGGGCCGCGCGAAAGCACACTGGTAGCTCAGGGGTTTCACCCTGATGGGGCAAGGCGCTCATGTAGGCGAAGTCTTCAAGGACCTGGATGACGATATCGCTGATATCCTGTGCTGTTGGCTGTGTCATGCTCTCTCCCTCGCGGCCAGCTCGATCCAAAGGCGAATTTCAAGTGGGTGTTTCTCAATCAAAGCCAAGCACTCCGAATTTGGGTTTTCAACGGGCCAGATGCCCGGGGTGCTGGGCATGGGCAAGAAACGCTCGAAAGTCTCGTGCGTGCCACCAAAAAAATCTCGAATCAATTGGCTAGCCAACAGATTGCAAAGCTCCTGAAAGGCATCTTCGGCATCTCCTGCTGCATTGAGATCGCCTGTGGCCGCGAATGCCAGATCCTCGGCAAAGGCCCTGCTAGCGCGCAAATTCAGGCAACCATTGACAGGCCCACACAGCCGCACGCTAAATTCTAACGCAAAGGGCACTGGGCCCGCGCTGGGCTTGCCCGAGGGCACAGCCGATAAGTAGGCCCACTGGCCTAGGATGCGATCTAAGACTTCGGCTAGCTCAAAAGAACTTGGCACGCGGAACCCGGGTTGAGGGTCGAAGTATGCCTTTACGAGTGGCGGCATGATCATTGGCATGTGCTAAAGGATGTGCTGCTGGTCGCCAGCAGAGCGCGTGCGGCGGAAACAATATCGGCTGAGGTCGAGGGTTTATTTAAAAAGGCGATACCTTTGTCGTCACGATAGAGCTCCAAAAGATCGTCGATATTGTCGCTAGAAAGGACCAACACGTTCTTTTTCTTAAGCAAAGAATTGGAGCGTAACTTTGCGATAAAGCTGCGACCGTCCATGCCTGGCATCTGAAGGTCGGAGATGATCAAGTCCGCTTTGCAGCGCGTCATGGCCTGTAGGGCTTGGCGGCCCTCCACCGCTTCGATAATGGTGGCCTCAGGCATGGCGCTCTGGAAGATGCGACGCAAAAAACCGCGAACGGTATTAGAGTCTTCAATCAGAAGTATGGTTGTGGTTAAATTCATGGGCGACTCCTAGAAGGTGATGCTCAACTAAATGCAAGGACGGTGCCAAGTCCTGACTAGCCTAAAAATGCTTTAATACCAATTAAAAACGCCCCACCCGAGCCGGGTGGGGCGTTTAAAAAAGGCCTTCAGTGTAATGGCTTTACGTGTAACGTTACACGCTAAGGCCGTATTTACGCAGGTAGCGATAGAGCGTAGGACGACTTATCCCTAAGAGCTTGGCAGCCTTACTCTTGTCTCCGTGGCCTTGGTCCAGGGCGGCCTGCAACTTGGGCTGGTCCAGCTCGGCGGGTCCTTGAGTGGACCGCAAATCAGGCAAGGCCTCGATAATATCGTCCAAGAGTACCTGAGGGCCCGGGGACTGAATCACCAAGCGCTCGATAAAGTTCTTTAGCTCGCGCACATTGCCAGGCCAATCATGGCCCTGCAAGGCCTGCAAGACCTCGGGCCCCAGGGGCTCCAGGCGCTTCTCAAAATCTATACAGGCCCTCTCAAAGAAAAATATGGCCAGCACCTTCATGTCCTCGGGTCGCAAACGCAAGGGCGGCAAAGTGATCGAATAGACGTTCAGGCGATAAAAAAGGTCGGCCCTAAAGCGCCCCGCTGTCACCTCGGCTGAGAGCTCACGGTTGGTGGCGGTGACCAGGCGCACATCCAGCTTCAGATTCTCGACGCCCCCTAAGCGCCGGGTCACCTTTTCTTCTAGCACCTTCAGCAGCTTCACCTGCACCTGCAAGGGCAGCTCGCCGATCTCGTCCAAAAAAAGAGTGCCACCCTGGGCCAGCTCAAAGAGTCCTTGCTTGCGGCCCTGGGCCCCTGTGAAGGCTCCCGGCTCGTAGCCAAAGAGCTCGCTCTCCAGCAGATTCTCAGGCAGGGCTGCGCAGTGCAGTTCGACAAAGGGCCCACTGGAGCGATTCGAAAAAAGGTGTAGCAAGCGGGCGGCATGCTCCTTGCCCGTGCCAGTCTCACCTTGGATCAGCACCGTGACCTGTTCGCGCTTGGCCACCTCTTCTAGGTCGCGGTAAACCTTCTTCATGGCTGGGTCGGTCAAAAAGAGGTACTCGCGGGCATAGTCGTCGCTGCGG
>JANLXT010000298.1:0-4000 GCA_031365225.1 candidate division FCPU426 bacterium | reverse complement strand
CCAGTGTGGCCTTGGGCGACAACAACACCGTGGACGGACGCGGTCGCAATCGGCGAGTGGTCGTTTCTGTCACGACGCGCTAAACGATAGATAAAAACAAAAGAACCCCCGAGCCGCTCAGGTGGCTCGGGGGTTCTTTTTAAATAATCGGCGGGTATTGTTAGGGCGCGTCAGCCGCTTGAACTCTTTCGTTGATCGCGATCTTCTCGGCGATAAACCAAATCGCCACGACCCCTAGCACCATGCTCAGAATGTTGTATTTATCAAAATAGTACATGCCAAACCTTAGCAGGCCGAAAGCAATTCCAAGGCTGAGCCCGTTGTCAAAAGCTCTTGCGGCTAGGTGATTTAGATCCAAATCGATGATAGCGCTTAGAGATTTTGAAGAAGTAGGCTTTGCGAGAAGTTGAATCTGTTGGCTAATGCTACGCGCCGCGCCATAAACCTTGATGGCCCAAGCAAATTCCGCGGGTACCACGCGCGCGGAGGCTTCGAGAAAAACCTCGCGCCGCACAAGGCAGGGGGCATTCAGATCGGCGGGGTGGGAGCCTTGCGCAAGATGGACAAAAGGCAGTTTCCATGGAGCTAAGCCTGCGGGCTTGAATCCAACCCAGTCTGACTCGGTAGGAACGCTGAGCAAAGCGAGGATGCTTTGGGTATCCAGTAAATTTGAATCGGGGATGAACAAGAGACGATCTGTCGAAGCGTGCTGTGCCGCCAAAGCTAAGGCCGGCCAGGACGCGAGCAACGGCGACACAGACAGCTGTGTGGCAAGCCCACCCGACCAGTCTGATTTTCTAAGCGGCTCGCTTTCCTGAGACACGACGATCAAGCTTGCTTTGAGCTTTGCTTTATTCAGGGCGCTCTTAAGGAGCCTCAATTTCGCGAGACGTTGAGGCTTGGTAGAAATTGGAAGGCTCAGGATCAACGTCAGGGAGGGTGGAGCGCTTTGATTTAGTTTCATGGCGCCACCTGCGCGGTTGGAGATACAGGGAATAGTCTTTCGAGGGGCAGTGTTTCGGGTTCTGCGCCACCCACCTGCCACAGCATACGAAAACAATGGTTGTTATGAGGGTAAAGCGTGAACATCACCTGTTCAACCTCTAGGCGGTGTCGCCCAGCCTTGAGTTCGATCGCTTCTCCCATAACGCCAGCTTCGGCGAGGACGATCTTTTCGCCTGTTTCGGGATAGAAATCGTAAACAGTTTTTCCGTCAATTTTGAAAGCGGTGTGAAGCAACGAGCTGACCCCAAAGCGATAGCTGCCGTCCGCGGGCACGTCGAGATCAAAGGAGGCGCGCATCAGCAGGGGGGGCATGGCAAGGATATTGGACTCAAGCAAGTAGTAGATATCGGGCATCACAAACGCGCTGAGGGGACCCGTTTTCCAAGTTTTTGGGCGGGTTTTCCAGCTTTTGTAAGCGTCATCAATTCCCTTACTGCGAAAATAAGTGGAAGCCATGTCTGGCGCTTTTAAGATACCGGGCGGGGGGATCAAGTTTTGACAAGTCCAAACGTGATTCCAACGAGACTCTAAAGCTGGCAACTTATCCGCAGAAAAATTCTTGATACGAAGCAAGCGGTGCACTGGCCCTTTGTGAGGCGCAAAACCAAAATCAGCCCAACTAGGCCCCGTGCTGGATTCCGCGACCTGTACTTCGCGCACTAGTTCAGCCCCAAGCTGTGACACTAGAAATGGCTGTAAGTAGGCGTGAAAAGGAGTGAGCATGATCATCACGTCCTTGGGACGTTTGGGCTGTTGCGCGATAGCCTTGAGCGCGCCAAACAAACCGCCCTGCAGAAAATAATCGCGGGTGTCTTGGCTGATCGTCATTGGGATCTTTTGAAGCAGCTTGTTGTGGTCGACCAGCGTGCGGTGTTTGCCAACATTGGTCCAGTAGTCAGAAATTGGTTTTCTGAAATTGATCAAAGAAAATTTTTCGTGGTCAAACTCATCGCTCAACGCGCGGATGCCGTTCACATAATTAGCTTTTTGATAGTCGATGAGCTCTAAATTTTTATTGATAACGGTGAAGTAGTTATGCCACTGACCTGCGCTATACCAGCAAAAAAATCCAATCAGGGCGACAAGCCCAAGGCTGTGCGCGCGCGAGGTTTTTAGGCCAGCGAGCCCAAAATTTAGCAGTGTTTGCATGCCCAGCGCGACAAGTAGCATCGTCGCTGGAAGGGTGATCATTTGTCGGCGAGTCCAGATCGGGCCCACGGGGTCGGGCATCGAAGCCGGTAGGAAACCTAAAAACCACCACAACAAAAGAAACGCGTAAGCCGGCTTGCGAAAACGCGTCAGCGCGGTGGCCATACCCGCGAGCAACATAAAGAGCAAGGTGCGGTCAATGATGGGCGTTCCAGGAAGAAAATATCCCGGGGGCGGGGCGTCGCCGCTGAATGTAAAGTTATAAAAATTACGAAAGAGACGCATGGGTAGCGTGGGAAGGATAACGCGCGCCTTGCCAAGAAAATCGGGAACCGACGCTCCTGTTCCGACCACAAATTCCATATTGCTTTTTTCAGTGAATGTCTTCCATGCTAAGGGGTCGTGCATTCCCCACAACAAAAGTGGCGCGAACGCTACGAGCATGCCAGAAAAAAACGGTCCCGCTGCCCAGCGTAAAGGACGGCGCCAGTCCGCTTGCCGCCACCATAGAAGCGCGATCAGCGCGATCATCAAAAAAGGAAAAACTTTGGCTCCGTTATAAACCGAAGCGCAACTTCCGAAGAAAAAACCTGACACACACAAAGCCAGGGGGCGCCCTTTGCGTAGGCCTAACAGCATGAGCCAGAGGCTAGCCAAGGGAGGGATGAGCGAGGAGGCTAGAAGGTATTCCACTCTTGAAATGGCCACGGCCCAAGTCGCCACAGCCATCAGGCCACCCGCCATCAGGCCCAGCCAACGCCCACCAAGTTCTCTGCCGATCTGTAAAGTTAAACCCACTACGACAAAACCGCTCAAGATGGCTGAAAGGCGCAGGCCGAGAATTGAATCACCAAAGAGCCACAAGGTCAGCGCGTTGCTCCAATAGGGCCATTGACCCTCCATGCCCGCTGTATTGTAGATCTCGCGTTTGCCGTCCAATATTTGGTGACTGATCGAGTAGATGATCGATTCGTCAAAATGCATCAAACCCATGGGGACGAGGCTAGGTTTCCAGAATCTAAATACCGCAGCCACGAGCATCACGGCGCCGGTTCCTAGCACCATCCACGTTTGAGATAGACTTCGAGGGCGCGTGTCCATAAGACCACGCCAGCACCAGGCAGCTCCTACGACTCCAAATAGAGCGGAACTATAATTTCCCTTGAGCGCCCAACCCCAGGCTAGATAAATGAGCTCAACCCCTAAAAGCGCCGCTGCCCAATACAAGATGGAAGGACGGCGAGATTTTTGAAATGTGGGATATTCTATTTCGGCGGGAATAAGAGGCCAAGTTTCACCCTCTGCCACCCGAAACGCCTTGGCCAGCATGATCAACGCGCCCACAGAAACAATCAAAAGTCCTGATAGTAGGTGGAAACGGATCCAAAAAATTTCCAACAACACAAAAACACCAAATAGATACATCGCAGCTTTGGAGTTTGCTCGTAAACGTTGGATCATTGAGTTTCCTCAGGGATAATTGAGCTTGCCAGAAAAATAGTGAAGTCTGCCTATTCTAAGTTCTTTTTAGGCATCTTAATCCAAAATCTTAGCCGAAATGGCGCAATGGTGCACTGCATCAATGGCCTCAGAGTCAAAAAACCTGCTCACCCCCTAGGCAAAACGCCTTGAAAGACACCTTAAAACATTATGCGTGATTCGGGGTGCGCATGTTTATTGATCCATTCAAGCCTCTTGTTGTTGATCAAATCGCCCCATCCCTTGCCGTTGGGCGCTCAGACGGCCCCTACCAAGCTGCTGGCTCTAAGTTGGTCTTTAGGTATAATGCTTCCCACGGACCCGTAGCTCAGTTGGTTAGAGCAGGCGACTCATAATCGCTTGGTCG
>JANLXT010000294.1:0-1819 GCA_031365225.1 candidate division FCPU426 bacterium | reverse complement strand
AGACCAAGGCCAAAGCCTGGGGCGCGTTGGGCCTGGATCTGGACTGGACACCCACAAGCGCGTACGGGGGACAGCGGCCCATCGACGCAGCCGTCACGTTGCAGGGAGTCTTGCCGGGTTTGCACGCGGAGTTGGGAGGGCTTTATGCGAGCGGCGTTTTTATGCGTTTTGCCTATGACTTGCGCTTGCCACCCAACACGGTGGTGATCTTTAGCGATGGCGCGCGTAGCAAAGCTCAGCTTTGGGTCCAGAGCATCCGCTATGGACCGGGGTATGTGATGGAATTGGATATAGACCAAAAAATATATTTTGATGTTTTTGTCGGGGGCATGTGGATGCAGACGCTGAGCGAGCCTGGCTTTGGCGAGGAGCACGGATTTTTAGGCATGGAAGGCATTTTTGTTCAGGCGTTGGGATCTGGCTATTTTTGTGACCTTGGCCTTGGAGCGCGCTTTAATAAAAAACTTTCAAATGATAATTATAGTTATCTTGATCAAAAGGCAGGCAGTCCCAATCTGCCTGGTGTCTCTTTCAGCGGTGATGGCTTGTTCCCCTATGTGGTGATCAAGATCGAGCGTGTCTGGGGGACGCGTTAGATGCGCGGGCCGCTAGAGCCAAGTTGGATATTCGCGATGATTGTCCTAGGCGAAGCCCTGGTCTTGGTGGGTTTGATGTTCTTACTCTCGCGGCTGAGTGGCTGGCGCGCGCTATCCCTTGTCTATGCGTGTGAACGGCCCTGGGATGGTCAAAAACGCTGGATGAATTGGGGCCGTTTGCGTTGGGTGGGTTACAACGGATGCTTGGTGCTGGGGCAAGATGCCCAGGGGATCTACATGCATGTTTGGCCGTTCTTAAATATCGGTCACGTTCCGCTTTTTATACCCAGAACCGAGATGAGCGTTAAAAAAGGAAAGAGCCTGTTTGGGGACTACGGCATCATTTCTTTTGCTCGGGTTCCGAACGTGACGCTGGCCCTGAGTCAGCGCACGCTGGCACGCCTAGAACTTTAGAAGCGGATATTTTGTCGGCCAAATAAGGATTTTTAGTTTTTGAGCTACCCTTTGACAGGGGATACCTCGCTTGGGTATAGTGACGTTATCGCATTGACACTCTGGAGCATCAAATGTCGCTTAAGAGCTTTGGTTTAGGATTGGTTTTAGTGGGCACTGTAAGTCTGGGCCACGCCTTGATGTATGACATCACCGATCAGTACAAGGCTGGCGCGCATGTTGGCGAAGTCAAACAACTGACCGTCGACGCCACATTCAGTGGCGCTTTTGGTTCGACCACGACAGACGCCAGCGGCATCCATTATAGCTTTTATGGCATCACCATCAGCGAAGACAAGGTCTACCCCTCGCAGTATTGGGGCACCGTGCCGCTCTACTTTTTTGGTACCCGCGTTGGCGCGACCGTGACCGTCACCAACAACGGCCCGCGTGCTACCACAAAACTTTTGATCACCACGCAGGTTTTTGGCATCAACACCGATGGCAGCAATGGCGCGCGCTTGGCGCCCGATCGCGTCACCGAGATCACCGTGGCCAAGGGTGAGACCAAGGTCATCGACGCCTCGTTTGTGCCAGAGTATGTGCCGGGCGCTGACAGCGGGCTTGATCGCGTGATCATCTTGGTTCAGCACCCCAATCAGGGTGGTGGCCCCGGCAATCCTTATCCGGCTTTGATCATGGCTAAGGAAGCTATTCTTTGCCCACCGGACGTTGAGGCTAGGGCTAAGGCGGGACGCTAGTCTTTACCCCGCTCTTTGCCCCCCCTCTAAGACTTCAAAAAAAGACCCCCCCAAATGCCCCTTGGCATT
>JANLXT010000261.1:0-10189 GCA_031365225.1 candidate division FCPU426 bacterium | reverse complement strand
CGCCAGGATCACATCGCGCATCTCTTTGATACCTTGAGGGTCCAGCCCCGACATGGGCTCATCTAAAAAGATCAGCTCGGGGTCGTGCAGCAAGGTCTGCGCCAGGCCGACGCGCTGTTGCATGCCCTTTGAATAATTGCGTATGGGCTCATCGGCGGCCTGCGTCAAACCCACCGTCTCTAAGACCCGCGTCACCCGCGCTGGCGCATCGAGCGAGCTAAATCCATGCAAGCGGGTGTAATAAGTCAAAACTTCCCGTGAGCTTAAGTAGCCAGGAAAATTGGGCAGCTCAGGAAAATCCCCAACGCGCGCGCGGGCCCGGCGATCGCGAGGATCCAAGCCAAACAAGCTGACACGACCCTGGTCTGGCCGCAACAAGCCCACGGCGGTTTTCATGAGCGTGGTCTTGCCAGCGCCATTCAAGCCGACCAAGCCAAAGACTTCGCCTGGGGCTAAATGAAAGCTGACGGCGTCCAATCCCACGCCTGTGCGGGGGCGCCAAAAATCACCGGTGCGGTAGCGCTTGGTGACAGATTCAAAACTGAGGACGCTGTTGGTCATCGCAGGGGCAGGGTGGGCCGGCCGCGCAAAGCGGTTGACCGGCGCAGGATTTTTTTAACACGGTTCTTGGCGTCGACAAAGACGGTGGTGGCTTTGTGCGACGCAATCTCAGACGGCTCAAGCTGCGCGTACGCCACCACCAAAACGATATCGCCCGGCGCAAAGAGCAGTGCCGCGGCGCCATTGAGCACCACCTGGCCCTTGCCCGGCTTGCCTTCGATGGCGTAGGTCGTGACTCGATTACCATTGCTTACATTGAGCACATCGACCTGCTCAAAGGGCAGGATGCCCGCGGCACGCAAAAGTTTAGGGTCCAACGTGACGCTACCCATGTAGGCTTGGTTGGCGCCCGTCACGGTGGCACGATGCAATTTTGCCCGCATAAAAGTTCGCAACATCTTTAAGCTTTCCTCTCTGATTAAAGATTGACCACGAGATTGTCGATAAGCCTAGCTTTGCCTAGCCAAAATGCCCCCGCGATCACCAGCTTGCCTTGCGCGCGCTTGAGGGGTGCCAGATCATCGGCTGAGCCGATCTCAAGATACTGCAAACGCCCTAATCGCGAGCGACCAAGCGAACGCCGCCCAAGCGCCAAGGCCTTGCGCGGATCACGTTGTCCACGCCGTAGCTCGGCCGCCACCGCCAAGAGCGCCTGACGCAGGCAGGGGGCAACGGCTCGTTCGTCGGCGCTGAGATAGGCGTTGCGTGACGAGAGTGCCAGCCCGTCTTTGGCTCGAAGCGTCGGACAGCCGATCAAGCGCACTGGCAAACCAAGGTCGTGCGTCATGCGGCTGATGACACGAAATTGTTGATAGTCCTTCAGCCCGAAGTACGCGCGCCGAGCTTGCACCAAACCAAAGAGCCGAGCCACCACCGTCGCCACTCCGTCAAAATGGCCGGGCCGCGCTTTGGCTTCCATCACCTTGGCCAAAGGACCGTGAACCTGGATCTGGCTGCTGAACCCCCGGGGGTAGATCTCGCTCACGTCGGGCGCGTATACCGCGAGCGGACCGCAAGTCGCCAGCAGCCTTACATCAGCGACCAAATCGCGCGGATACGCTTTAAAGTCCTCGCGCGGACCAAATTGGGTCGGATTGACAAAGATCGAGACCACGACCTGACCAGCGTCTTGCTTGGCCCGTTTGACCAGCGAAAGATGACCAGCATGCAAGGCGCCCATGGTCGGGACCAAGGCGACCGCGCTTCGTCTTTGCGCCAAGTAGCTGCGTAGCGCCTTTGCCCGGCGAAAGACTTTCACGCCAGTCTCCATGCTCAGGCCGGTGTGTGCTTGGCGGTCGGGTAACGGCCTGCGCGCACATCGGCGGCGTAGGCACGCATCCCTTGGACCGTGCTCACAAAAAGCTGCTCGTACACTTTAGCGTGACCCGGCACGCGGCCCGGCAAAAGACCCAGCGCATCGTGCGCGACCAAGACTTGGCCATCGCAGTGTGGACCTGATCCGATGCCGATGGTGGGGATGCGCAACGCGCGGGTCACGCGTTTGGCGAGCGCGGAGGGTATCAGCTCGAGCACCACGGCGAACGCGCCCGCGGCCTCGAGCGCCTTGGCGTCGGCAATAAGCTTTTTCGCGGCGGCGGCGCTTCTTCCCTGCACTTTGTAGCCACCCAGCGCGTGGACTGACTGCGGCGTCAGCCCAACATGGCCCATGACCGCGATCCCCGCTTGGCGTAAGAAACGCACGGTGGGCGCGAGCTCGGCGCCCCCTTCAAGCTTCACCGCTTCGGCCCCGCTCTCTTTGATCAGACGGCCCGCGTTGCGCAAGGCTTCTTGGGGGCCCGACTGATAGCTTAAGAACGGCAGGTCCACGACCAGCAAGGCGTCTTTCAGCCCGCGGCGCACGGCCTTGGCGTGATGCAGCATGTCTTCGACCGTCACGGCCAGCGTGCTATCTAAGCCCAGCACCACCATGCCTAAGCTGTCTCCCACCAAACAGACCTCAATGCCCGCCTGATCCAAAGCCAGGGCCTGGCCATAGTCGTAGCAGGTCAACGCCGCGAAGCGTTGGCCTTTGGTCTTTAAGGTTTGCAAGGTGGTGACGCGTTGTTTCATCTATTTTTTTGGGGTGTAGACCTGGGTGCCACCCCGGGTCTCGTGAATACGACGGATCAGATCTGTGACATCTTCACCGTCCGCGTAAAGATTGATGTCGTTGGTGTTGACGATCAAGAGCGCGCTTTCTTTGTAATTAAAAAAGAACTGTTGATAGGCTTGGGACATCGACTCTAACAGTTCTAAGTTCATGCCACGCTCACGCAAGAGCCCGTTGGCTTTGAGGCGGGTGGCCAGCAGCTCGGGCGACGCCTGCAGATAAACCACCAGATCGGGACTCGGCATGGGGTCGCGCGTGAGCAATTTATAAAGCTGCTCGTACATGGGCAGCTCGGCGTCGGACAGCGTCAAATAAGCCCAAATGCGGTCTCGCTCAAAAAGGTAGTCTGACACCATGGCCCGGGTGAAGAGGTCCCCCTGAGCCAGCTCGGACTGTTGGCGCACGCGATTGAGCAGAGTAAAGATCTGCGAGCTGAAGGCGAAGGCTTTGGGATCTCGATACCAATCCTCACGAAAAGGATTCTCGGCGCCAGCGTCTTGCACCAGGCGGGCATTGAGATCCCTCGACAACGCCTTGGCCAAGGCTCCTTTGCCAGAGCCCAGCAGGCCTTCCACCACGATGTAGCGTCCTGTGTCCACGCGCTCACTCACTCTAAGGGTCCCAGCCGTCGTACTGTTTGTCCCTCGCGCGGCGCCTGCTCAAGCACCCGGGCCACACTTTGTTGGTCGGGAGGCAAGCTAAGTTGTTCGGCCAATTGGGCCAACGGCTCTAGCACAAAGATCCTTTGTCTTAACGCGGGGTGTGGCACCCGCAGGTCCGGTTCATCGATCTGGCGCATGTCGTAAAGCAAGATGTCTAGATCAAGCGTGCGGGGCCCGCGCCGGCGTTGGATGTTCTTTTTTGCCGCGGCTTCGATAGCTTGCAACGCCCTGAGCGCGGGCAGCGGCTCAAGATCACATGACACTTGCGCGACCATATTCAAAAACCACGGCTGGTCGGTCACATCCTGCGGCTCGGTCTCGTAGACATCGGACACTTGCAGCAGCTTAAAAGGTGGCCTGCGAAGCGCCGTCAGCGCCTGCCCAAGATATCCCCGCCGAGGCTCAAGGTTAGAACCGAGGCTCAGCCACAGGATGGCCATGCTACTCTAGCGCGCGTTGAGGGTGGCGAGGCGTTTGACCGCCAAACGCAAGCGCGGCTCGGGCGCCGTCACCGTCAGGCGAAAATAGCCTTCGCCACTGGCCCCAAAACCGTTGCCGGGCGTGGCGACGATGCCTGCTTTTTCTAAGAGCAAGGCGCAATACTGCGCGCTGCTATAGCCCTGCGGCACACGCACCCAGATATAAAAAGCCGCTTTAGGCGTCAGCACATGGTAGCCGGCCTTGCGCAAGCCTTGCACGATGATCTGCCGGCGCTTGGCGTACACTTTGCGTATGTTCACCGCCAGCGACGCGGGCGCATTCAACGCGGCGACCGCCATCTCTTGGATCGCTGAGACCACGCCCGAATCGAGATTGCCTTTGGCGGTGGCCAAGCCAGCGACTAGATCAGGATGCCCCACCGCAAAACCCACCCGCCACCCTGTCATGTTAAAGGTCTTGGACAACGAATGAAACTCGATGGCCACCTCTTTGGCGCCGGGCACTTGCAAGATCGAGGGTGGCTTTTGTCCGTCGTAGTAGATCTCGCTGTAGGCCATGTCATGCGCCAAAATAATGCCGTGCTTTTTGCAGAAGAGGATCGCCTTCTTAAAAAAAGCGAGCGTCGTCGTGGCCGCGGTGGGGTTGTTGGGATAATTCAACCACATCAACTTGGCCCGCTTGAGAACCGACTTGGGGATCGTGCTCAGTTTTGGCAAATAATTATTTTTTTCTAAGAGCGGCATGAAGTACGGGATGGCACCAACAAAATGGGTGCCCGCCGCATAAACGGGATACCCGGGGTCGGGACAAAGCACCACGTCACCATGATTAACAAAGGCGATCGGAAAATGACCGATGGCTTCTTTGCTGCCGATGGTCGCGACGACCTCGCTTTTCCAATCGAGGCTCACGCCAAAACGTTTTTTAAACCAAGTCGCGACCGCTTGCCGAAAGACAGGCTTGCCAGAGCCCAAGGGGTATTGATGGTTGGCGGGCTTGAGGCTGGCTTTAGCCAACGCGCGCAAGAGGAATGGCGGCGTGGGACGATCAGGATCACCCACCCCCAGATCGATCAGGTCCACCCCTGCTTCGAGCGCGGCTTTCTTTTTTTTGTCGATCTCAATGAACAAGTACGGCGGTAATTTGCTGAGGCTCTTAGAACGCTCAAATCTCACGGGTGTGGCTCCTGGGCTTGGGTCTAGTGAACACTGTTAAAAAGGCTGCCGACCTGGCTGATCCGTATCTCGACTTTGTCCCCGCGCGATAGAGGACCGATCCCTGACGGCGTGCCTGTCAGGATCACATCCCCTGGCAAGAGAGTCATCACCGCCGCGATGGCGGTCACGATCTGTTCTGGCGAAAAGATGAGCTGCTGGGTGTTGGAGCTTTGCTTTTGCTGGCCATTGACGTAACAGGCGATATCCAACGCCGAGACATCGATGCCCGTGACGAGCGCGGGGCCCAAGGGACAAAAACTGTCAAAACCCTTGGCCCGTGTCCACTGGCCATCTTTTTTTTGCAAGTCCCGCGCCGTCACATCGTTGGCGCAGGTGTACCCATAGATGGCGCCTTGACTTGACAGACTTGGTCCACAGCGCTTGCCGATCACCATGGCCAGCTCGGCCTCGTAGTCCACCCGCGCGCTAAGCGCAGGGATCCCGATGACGCCTTGAGGGTCCAAGGCCGCGGTCGCGGGTTTCATAAACAGCAGTGGTTCGGCAGGCGGAGCCATGCCCATCTCGGTCGCGTGATCTCGATAATTAAGTCCCACGCAAAGTATCTTGGTCGGCTCAGCCGGGACCAAAAGACGCAAGCCTTGCGCTGCGACACGCTCGCCGTTGGCAACGCCCCCCGCCCAGGGAGCTTTGTCGAGCAACAGGGCATGCTCACCCTGCTCAAGACCCCACTGGGGCTGGTCTTTGTGCAAAAAGCGCAGATAGCGCTGGCTCACGCCTCAAACCCCAGGACCTGGGCCATGCGATAGAGCCCCGCCTTGCGTTTCTTTTGAATGAGCCACTGGGCGGCTTTGAGGGCGCCACTGGCAAAGTTCTCGCGGCTGTGCGCGCGATGGGTCAGCTCTAAGCGCTCACCGGCTCCCGCAAAATAGATGGTGTGATCACCCACGATGTCCCCCAAACGCAAGGCATGGATGCCGATCTCGGTGGGTGGGCGCTTGCCAACGCGCGTGCGCCGGCCATAGATGATGTTTTTGTCAAAATCGCGGCCCAGAGCCTTGGCAAGCACGATGCCCGTCGTGACAGCCGTCCCACTTGGCGAATCTTTCTTGTGGTGATGATGCAGGTCCACAATTTCGATATCGTACTCATCCCGCGTGACCTTGGCCACCTCGGCCGCGATCTTCCACAACAGATTGATGCCGACCGAAAAATTGCTGCTGAAGACGATCGGCAAGCGTTTGGCGGCATTGCCAAGAACGGCCAGTTCACGCTTTTCCATGCCCGTGGTGCCGATGACCAGGGCGCGGGGTTGCTTGAGCGCGGCGTCGAGGGTCAACAAGGTGCTGGCGGGCACGCTAAAATCGATCACGGCCTGGGCGGACCCGATCACGTCTTGCGCCCTGGCCGAAAGGGGCACACCCAAGCGTGGCAGGCCGGCGGCCTCGCCCAAGTCCCTGCCCAAGTCGTTGTGATTGGGACGTTCCCAACCACCCACGATCTCTATCCCTGGATGCTGCTGACAGACCGCCAAAACGGCGCGCCCCATGCGTCCCAAGGCGCCCGCGACGGCGATACGGATCTTGGCTTGTTTTTTTACGCTGGCCACACGCGCTCCTATTTGAGCAAGCCCAGACCGCGCATGGCGGCCTCGAGCTTTTTAGAATTGCCCGTTTCGAGGGGCGTGAGCGGTAGCCGCAGCTCTTCGGAGCAAAGACCGCCGAGTTCCATCGCCGCCTTGATCGGGATCGGATTAGTCTCAAGGAACAGCGCTTTGAAAAGTGGCAATAGATTGTAGTGAACTTCTTTAGCCTTTTTCCAATTGCCTTTGGCGCACTCGTCGACCAGTTCGGCGATAGCGCGCGGCACGACATTGGCCGCGACGCTGATGACACCCGTGCCTCCAATCGCCATGACCGGCAAAGTGAGCGCGTCATCCCCCGAGAGCAAGGCCAGCTTGTCGCCACTGTTGGCGATGATCTCAGTCATCTGGCCAAGGTTGCCCGAGGCTTCTTTGACGGCCACGATATTATCCAGCTCGGCCAGGCGCGCGATGGTGTCAGGCGTGATGTTGATGACCGAGCGACCGGGGATGGTGTAGATGATGACCGGCAAGCCCCCGTCTTCGGCCACCGCTTTGTAGTGACGGTACACGCCTTCTTGCGTGGGCTTGTTGTAATAAGGGCAGACGATCAACGCCGCGTCCACACCTGCCTGTTTGGCCCATTGGGTGCGAGCCACGCTCTCGGCTGTCGAATAGGTCCCCGTGCCCGCGATGACCTGTATCTTTCGGTCGGCAGTCTCGACACAGAGTGTCACCACCCGCTCAAACTCAGCCTGCGTGAGCGTGGGCGACTCGCCCGTGGTGCCACACGGCAACACGCCCGCGGTGCCATCGCTGATATGCAGGCGCACCAGCTTGCGCAGGGCGTCCTCATCCAGCTTGCCATTTTTGAATGGCGTCACCAACGCGACAATGGACCCACGGATCTGAAGCTTGGGCATGGTCAGTTTCCTCTTTGAGTGGTCATGAAGCGTAATGGTCCAGGTCGAGCGTGCCAGAGAACGTCACGTCGGCCACACCTTTTAAAAAAACATCCGAAACCAGGTCGCCATCCAGCTTAAAGCTGACCTGCAACGTGGCGCCCCCGTGGGTACGCACGGCCACGGGCCCCGCCACTTTGCCAGCCCGAACCATGACGACCGCGCTGGCCACGCTACCCGTGCCACAGGCCAAGGTCTCGTCCTCGACACCACGCTCGTAAGTGCGCACAGCGATGGCTTGCGGACCGCGCAGATCCACAAAATTAACGTTTGTCCCCTTGGGCCCAAACGCGCTGTGGTGACGGAGCTTGCGTCCAAGCTCAAACACTGGCGCCGAGCCCACATCGGCCACCGGCACGATAAAATGCGGCACGCCCGTGTTGATAAAATGCCCCAGCACCTTTTGACCATCCACCTCAACGCTCATATCCATGCGCAGGTCCTTGGGCGCTGTCATCTGCAGATCCACCTGACCATCCGCCAAAACGGCAGCCTTAAAGTCACCCGCCAGATTCTCAAATTCCATCACATCCTTCGCCGCGCCGATGATCTGGGCAAAGCGAGCGATGCAACGCCCGCCATTGCCACACATATCGGCCTCGCTGCCATCGGCGTTAAAATACCGCATGCGAAAATCTTTGCGCGACGAAGGCTCTACCAACAACACGCCATCGGCCCCCACGCCAAAATGCCGGTCCGCGACCTTGGCCGCGAACGCGTTCAGGTCACCCGGCACCTGACCCTGGCGGTTGTCCAGCACCACAAAGTCATTGCCAGCGCCAGACATCTTAAAAAAATCAAGTTTAGGCACGGCTTAGGCCCTCTTCTTTTTAGAAGGACGCCAGGCTTTGGGCACGCTCTCGCCACGGATCAAGTCGGCTTGCGTCTCGCGCTTGCGGGTGACGTGCGCGCGTTTGCCGTCAACCACGATCTCGGCGGCGCGGCCGCGGCTGTTGTAATTGCTGGCCATGACAAAGCCGTAGGCGCCCGCGGACAGGATGGCTAGCAGGTCGTCTTGGCGGGGCAAGGGCATGCGTCGGTCTTGGGCTAAGAAATCGCCGCTCTCACAGATGGGCCCCACCACATCGACTTTGCGAACGCGTCCGCCAGCGCGAGGGCGCACGGGCACGATCGCGTGATACGCGTCGTAGAGGCTGGGACGGATCAGGTCATTCATCGCGGCGTCCACGATGACAAAATCCTTCCAGTCGGTTTCTTTGAGATAGAGCACCCGCGTGAGCAAGACGCCCGCGTTGCCGACAAAATAGCGCCCCGGCTCAAAGAGCAGCTTGAGCCCGCTGCCTTTAAAGATCGGCAACAAGGCGGCCGCGTACTGCGCCGCGCTCTTGGCTTTTTCGGCGTTATAAACGATGCCCAAACCCCCGCCCAGGTTAAGGGTCTCGATCGTGTGCCCCTGCGCGCGCAGCTCATGGATCAGCGCCATCGCTTTTTTGGCGGCGGCTTTGAACGGCCCCAGCTCAGTGATCTGCGAGCCGATGTGCAGATGGATGCCGCTGACTCGCAGATTTTTGAGAGATCGCGCGCGCGCGAAAAGATCCTTGGCTTGGGTGTAAGGCAAACCAAACTTTGAAGCTTTTTTGGCTGTGGAGATATAAGCGTGCGTCTTGGCGTCAACATCAGGGTTGATCCGAAAATCGACTTTGACCACTTTGCCCAACTTCGCCGCGACAGCATTGATGGCCTCGGCCTCGGGCCAAGATTCTATATTGAACATATAGATGCCAGCGCGGATCGCCTGAGCGATCTCGTCACGCGTCTTGCCCACACCCGCGAAGATGACCTTACGCATGTCCGCGCCCACCGCGCGCAGTCGATGCAGCTCACCCGCGGACACGATATCAAAACCGCAACCCGCTTTGGCCAGCGCGGCTAAAATACCCAAATTGCTATTGGCTTTCATCGAGAAACAGACCAAGTGATCCATTCCACGAAAAGCGCGCGTTAATTGCTGATAGTTGTCGAGTATGTGATGAAGACTGTAGACATAAAGAGGCGTGCCATGGCGCTTGGCCAAGGCTTCTAAAGAGACGCCTTCGGCGTGCAGGGATCCATTTTTGTTTTGAAAACCGCGCATGGCGTTTCTAAGCTCCGTAAACTGGAAAAGGCGGTAGAAACAAGGATTTTACCACAAAGTGCCCACGCTTCACGAAGCTTTTTTTGACCTAGGCTAAAGCGGCGCGCAGGGCGCGCACCAAACTGACGGTGGCGGCGATGGCGGCTTGAATACCCGCCTGATCACTGTTTCGTCCCAACGAAAAACGCAAAGCTCCCTTGGCTTCTTGGGCGCGCACGCCCATGGCCTTCAGCACGTGCGAGGTCTCGACCGCACCTGCGGCGCAGGCCGAACCCGCGCTGACCAGTACCTGTTGCCGATCTAAACCTAGTATCAGCGCGTCGCTATCCAAACCCGCGAAGCACACCGAGAGCGTGTTGGCCACGCGTGGCGCTTCGGCTCCGTTGACGCGCAGATCGGGGAAAGCGTCCAGTAAGCCCGCTTGCAAGTGATCCCGTAAAGGCGCTAAACGCGCGCTCAGCTCCGCGGCCTCACGCAACGCGACCAAAGCCGCGGCAACCAAACCTAAGATCGCCGCGCTGTCTTCGGTGCCCGGGCGATGCTCATTCTCTTGAGCGCCACCGCGTAAGAGCGGGCGCAACTCAAGCCCCGCGCGCAAGCG
>JANLXT010000218.1:0-8851 GCA_031365225.1 candidate division FCPU426 bacterium | reverse complement strand
TCGTTTTCCGCGTTGGCAATTGGTGATCACCTGCACGACCACGGCGGGTCAGGACCAGGCTTCTCGGCTTTTTCCGAGCGCGTTGGCCAAGCTACTGTTGCCGCTGGATCTGCCGTTTTTGGTGGGTCCCTGGGTGAGGCGCTTTCGCCCACGCTTAACTTTGATCGCTGAAACGGAGCTGTGGCCTAACTTCTTAGGCGCGCTCCGCCGGCAGGGTAGCCTTGTCATGCTGGTGAACGCGCGCATGAGTGCTCGAAGCGCCAAACGTTACGCGGTGGCGCGACCTTTGTTCGCCCCGTTGATCCGCGACCTTGACGCAATTGCCGCTCAGTCGCAAGAAGACGCCGATCGATTTCTACACTTAGGCGCACGGCAAGCGCGGGTTAAAGTCACGGGCAACACCAAATTTGATCAGGCCCATGCCCAACGCGCCGCACGCCTTGGCGCTAAAGAGTGCCGTCAGTTTTTTGGATGGAAAACAAGCACACCTGTGTTGGTGCTTGGTTCGACCCGGCCGGGCGAAGAAGAAGCGTTGTTGGGCGTCGCGATCGCTTTGCGACGACGGCGTCCTGACTTGCGCATTGTGCTGGCACCCCGCCATCTTCAGCGTGTCGAAGAGTTGGAGCGTTTGCTCAAAGCGCGCCGCCTTACGTGGCGGCGGCGATCAAGCGGACAAACGCTCGAAGCGAACGAGCTGCTGCTCTTGGACACCTTGGGCGAGCTCAGCGCCTTTTATCGGCTGGCCTGGGTCGCGTGGATCGGGGGGTCGTTCTCGGATTTTGGTGGGCAGAACCCCCTTGAGAGCGCTGGCTTGGCGATCCCCACGATCTTTGGGCCGTTCATGCGTCACTTTAAGGGGCCGGCCGCCGCACTCTTGGCAAAAGGTGCGGCCGCGCAAGTCAGTGATATGCGCAAACTAGAAGAGGTGACGAGCGCACTGCTGGATGACGCCTCGGACCGTGAGCGCATGGGTTTGGCGGGTCGTAAAGTTGTGCGGGACTTGGCGGGGGCATCCGCCACCACCGCGGATCTAGCCTGGCGCTTAGTTTTGATCGCGCGGATGCGCACGCGTGGCGAAGCCGAGCGCGTCGCGACGGCAAACGGGTTTATGCAGGAGGACTTGGATCTTGAGAGCTTGGATCGAGGTTAAGTGGCGTGGTGCCGTGACGCACCCAGGCTTGTTTTGGGTCATGCTGTTATGGCCGCTCTCGCTTTTGTATCGTCTGGCTGAACGCCTAAATGATTGGCGGCAGCGTGGACAGCGTGTGCGCGTCGCCGGACTGCGCATCATCAGTGTGGGCAATCTTAGCGTGGGCGGCACGGGCAAGACCCCGTTGACGCTGGCCTTGTTGGGTCGCTTGGCGACAACACGTGGCCTAGCCGCGCTTAGCCGTGGGTACGGTGCTGTGGCCGGGACGAGGCCGTTGGTCGTTTCGCGGGGCGCGGGACCACTTTTGGGCGCGCGCCAAAGCGGGGATGAACCTCGGCAATTGGCCTTGCGCTCTAAACGCGCTGTCGTGCTGGTGGATTCCGATCGCGCTCGGGGCGCGCTCTATGCTCGCGATGTTCTAGGCGCGCGCGTTTTGATTTTGGATGATGGTTTTCAGCGCAGGCATCGCTTGTTACGCGACCTAGATATCGTCCTTCTTGACTATCACGAGCTGGGTGGCTCACGGCGCCTGCTGCCAGCGGGTGTGTGGCGCGAGCCGCTCGAGAACGCGCGCGACGCGGACTTGATCGTGATCAGCCGAGCCCCGCACGCATCCTCGCTAAACACCTTGCGCGGTTTGCTGCCAACAGGTTTGCGTCAAAAGCCCTTGTTTCGTATGACGCTTCGTCCCAAGCGCTTGTTTGAGGCTTCTTCGGGCAAGGCGATCCCGCTTAAACGCCTGCGCGGGTTGGCGGTCGCGGCGTTCAGTGGCATTGCTAGGCCAGACGATTTTGAAAGCAGTCTTAGGATCTTAGGCGCGCGGGTGGACGCACGTCTTCGATTTGGCGATCACGGGCCGATTGATCAGAAAGCGTTGAATCGTTTGGCGTGGTTGTCGCCCAGGTCCCAAGCGTGGGTCTGCACAGAAAAAGACTGGGCTCGCCTTGATCCAAACTTGCGCGTCCTGCGCCCTGTCTGGGTCTTAGGGGTGGAAGCTCTTATCGATCCCGCTCCCCTATTCTGGCGCAAAGTCAGATCGGCCATCACGGACAAGGCAAGCGCATGAAGCAGCTGCGATACCGCTTAGAATTTTTAGTCGCCTGGCTGGGCTTGCGCTTGGTCCAGGCATTGCCCCTTGGCGCGGGGCAGGCGCTAGGGCGCAGCCTCGGTCGCTTGGCGTTTCGTTTGGGCGTGGCGCGCACGACGACCATGACTAATTTGAGCCTGCGCTTTGAGCAAAACGATGACCGCCAACGACACGCTTTGGCGCTCGCGGCCTACGCGAGTTTTGGACAAACGATGCTCGAAATCATGCAAATGGGAAAGCTAACGCCGGCTGATCTCAGCGCCATGTTTCAGTTTGAAGGTCTTGAAATTTTGGACGCCTTGCGCGCGCAAGGGCGTGGGGCGGTGTGCCTTAGTGGTCACTATGGCAATTGGGAATGGATGGCCGCAGCCCTGGTGGCGCGCGGTTATCCAGTGACGCTGTTGATCGGCACGCAGTCTAATCCGTGGACTGACGCGCTCTTCAACAGTCTGCGTCAGCGGCACGGCATTCAGATGATTCGGGCGCACGCGATCCGGGACGCTCTCAAGGCGCTAAAACAAGGGCGGATGCTGGCGTTTGTTGGGGATCAGGATGGCGACAAGTGGGGGACCTTCGCTCCCTTTTTTGGCGCGGAAGCTTCCACGCACAGTTTTGGAGAGCTTTTAGCGCGCAAAGCCGGCGTGGCCATGTTGTTTGGTGTGGCCGAGCGCTTGAGCGACCGCCATGTACGGGTAGAAGTGAAAGTCGTGCCCGAGGCGCCTGAAGGCTTGCAAGAGGCCCAGGCAACGGCCTTTAGGCTGAAGGCCTACAACGCCTTGCTTGAGGCTGCCATCCGCAGGCATCCTGAGCAGTGGCTTTGGATGCACCGCCGTTGGCAGTCGATACCACTGCATCGCTTGAGCGGGGAAGATCGACGTTTGGCAGAAGCGGGAGAGATTATTTTTGATATGGAGCTGCAACAATGGCGACGCACTTCGACCAAAGAGCCGATTGTGATTGAAGGCTGGCGATGAGCCCCCGCGCTGCGTGGTTTTGGGCTGGTCTGAGCGGATTGCTGCTCAGTCTTTCTTTCCCCAATTTTATCCAGACACATTTTCCACAGTGGAGCGTGTGGTTAGCGCTGGGCGCGCTGGTGCCATTGTTGTTGAGCGCCCGAGGCCGTAGCCCTGGCCAGGCCTTTGCGCTGGGCTACGGCGCGGGACTGATCTTTTTTTTAGTTGGTTTGGTCTGGGTGACCAATGTTAAGCCAATGGGTTCGACCTCGATCCCCGCATGGTTGGCTCTCAGCGCTTGGTGTGCGCTCTTTCTGGCGGTGTTTTTGGCGGCCTACGCTTGGGCAGACCGCCAGGGGATCCCATGGATGGAGTTGTGGGCTCCGTTGGCGTGGACATCCCTCGAGCTTGGTCGCGAACATTTTTTAAGCGGTTTTCCTTGGATCGGTCTGGGTTGGTCCCAAGCGACCAACAACACGGTCTTGCCCATGGCGGCGGTGCTGGGTGTCTGGGGCCTGCATACACTTGTGGCGGGGGTGAATGTCACTTTGGCGCGCGCGTGGCAGGGGCGTTTACGCTGGCGCTGGAGCCTCGCCCTGGGGTCGGGTCTATTGATCGCATGGTTGGTCGGCCGACACAGTCAGGCTCAAATTCTGAGCGTGCCACCCCGCGTGATCGCGGCAGTCTTGCAAGGCGACATCGACGAGGATCAAGCCTGGAACGAGGCCTACCGCAAGCGGGTCATGACCACGTACGTAAGCTTGATGGAAGCCGCCGCCAAAGAAGGAGCTACAGTTTTTGTGTGGCCCGAGAGCAGCTTTCCGGGTTTTTTTAACGTGGATTCGCGTGAGTCAAGGACCTTGCTCGAGCTCAGTCGGCGGCGGCACTGGGACCTAGTGATAGGCTCGACGCTTGTCACACCCAAACAGCAGTATATGAATGCCGCGTTGCATATTTACGACGGAACCTGGGATAGCTATGGCAAACGACATCTGGTCCCCTTTGGTGAGTTCGTTCCGTTTCGTGCGCAGATACCTTTATTGGATAGAGCTTTAGAGCGCTTTGGCGTCAGTGACTTTACGCCAGGCAGCCAGGCTAAAATTTTTAAAGTGCAAGGCATAGGCGTCACACCCCTGGTTTGTTATGAGAGCGTGTTTCCAAGTCTGGCTTTCGCAAGCGAGGGAAGCGCTCCGCCCGACGCTTTAGCCATACTCACTGTGGATACTTGGTTTGGGGATTCAGCGGCGCCTTACGCGCACGCGGCGCAGGCTATCTTGCGGGCGGTTGAAAATGGAGCTTGGGTGCTTCGGTCGGCAGCGACGGGTGTGTCGATGGTTATCGATCCGTATGGCCAGGTCCGGGGATCGCTGGACCTGCATCAAGCGGGTTATCTATTGGCCCGCATCGATACGTCGATCGCACGAGGTACGCCGTTTCAACATTTTGGGTGGATATTTGTATGGCTCTGCATTGGGTTGACCTTGCACCCTTGGTTCGGCATGATTTGGCGCGCTATCAAAAAAGCCTTTTAAAAAAGGATATTCGTTCGTCGGCTGGCGTTGACAGGCATTTGACTGGCGTGATAGAAATATGCCCTTTCGGCGGTCCTTTCGGGACCCTGATAATGCTCGTTTAGGTACCCGTGGCTGAGTCCTTAAAAATACTCTTAGTTTCATCCGAGTGCGCGCCTTTTGCAAAAACAGGTGGGCTCGCTGATGTTGTGGCAGCTTTGCCTAAAGCGCTGACCCATAGCGGTCACGATGTGCGTGTGGTCATGCCCTTTTATCGTCAAGTGGCCAAGGGCGATTTTAGTATTGGTGGCATTGAGCAGCAAGTGACCCTTGGTCCCGCGGGTTTGCAGGAGGGGATGCCCAATAATTTCGGCTTACGGCAAGGTGTTTTGTCTGGCACCTCTGTCCCTGTCTATTTCATTGACCAGCCAACTTATTATGATCGTGTGGGGCTCTATGGGGATGCCCAAGGTGACTACGCTGACAACGTGGATCGGTATATCTTCTTTGCCCGTGCGACTCTGGCGCTGGCCAAAGCCATTAAGTTTCAACCCGATGTCGTGCATTGCAATGATTGGCATTCGGGGCTTTTGCCTGTCTATTTGCGGACCACTTTTAAAGAAGATCCGTTTTTCGAGAAAACAGGCTCCTTGATGACGGTTCATAATCTTGCCTATCAAGGGCTTTTTCCCGATCAAGCTTTTAGTCGCTGCGGCTTGGACTGGAGCCTCTTTAATGCCGAAGCCCTTGAGTTTTATGGCCAGCTGAATTTTATGAAGGGTGGTCTTAGTTTCGCGGATCGCCTGAACACAGTCAGCCCGCGCTATGCCGAAGAGATCAAGACACCTGAGTTTGGTTGTGGACTCGAAGGCGTCATGCGCCGGCGAAGCGCGGACCTCAGTGGCATCATCAATGGTGTGGATATCGATGTGTGGGACCCTGCCAAGGACGCCTACCTGCCTTTAAGCTATCACGCGGGAGCCTTGGATAATAAAGAGGCCCTCAAGCATAAGATCATTAAAGAGCTAGGCCTGCCGGCCATGCCAGGCGCCGCGCTTGTCGGAATGGTCACGCGCTTAGACAATATGAAGGGGCTGTCTTTGGTCGAAGAGGTCATGGATTACATGATGCACTTGGACCTGCAGTTTGTGCTTTTAGGCAGCGGAGAACCCAAGTATCACGAGTACTTTAAGAAGCTGGTCGAGATGTATCCCGAACGCGCTTCGGTGCATTTGGTCTACAACGACGAACTGGCGCACAAGATCGAAGCGGCCTCGGACATTTTTTTGATGCCCAGCCGATTTGAGCCTTGCGGGCTGAATCAATTGATCAGCTTGCGTTATGGCACCGTTCCGGTGGTGCGGGCAGTGGGCGGTTTGGCCGACACCATTAAAGAAGCAGACCTAAAAGCTGGCACAGGCAATGGTTTTGTCTTTCACGAATACAACAGCATGGCCCTCTTCAACGCGATCAAACGCGCTCTGGCCGCCTATGGCGATAAGTCCGCCTGGAGGCAGTTGCAGGGGCGGGGCATGGCCGAAGACCACAGTTGGTCCGCCAGCGCCAAAAAATACGAAGCGCTGTACCGTGATATTGTGGCGATCCGCTCGCATAGCTAGCCAGACCAGGCGCGCCCGCGCTACTCGAGATGGTCATCCGTGACTTCGTCGCGGACCCCCAGCGCATTGGAGACATTGTGGTCTATCGGAGAAAGGCATGAAGCCACGCGTGGAAGAGCGAGCCTGGCAAGATCGCGCGGTGACGATGCTCGCGTTGGCCCTGGTCGCGCATGCCGCCTATTGGGCGCTCGCCTATGCTGGGCAGCCCCTGCTGGACCTTTACGGCTTTCGTCAGGCCCAAACGGCTATCAGTGCCTATTGGCTGGGCAAGGATGGCTTCAGCCTTGCTTACCAGACGCCGGTGAGCGGCCCCCCCTGGACTATTCCCTTCGAATTGCCCCTCTATCAGTGGCTGGCCGCGCGTATGGCGGGCCTGGGGGGTTGGAACCTGGACACGACAGGGCGCCTTCTCAGCTTTGTTTGCTTGTTAGCTTGTCTCTGGCCATTGCGCGCGGCGCAGCGACGCTTGAGTCTTCCGTCCCGGTCTTTTTGGGTCGCGGTCGCTGTGATCTTCTCGAGTCCCACCTACATTTACTGGGGCCGCGCGTTCATGATAGAGACCCTCGCTCTCTTCTTGGCGCTGGCCTGCCTGCCGGTCTATTTGGACATCTTGCTCAAGGGTATGACGCCCGCACGGGCGCTTTTTCTGACAACACTGAGTAGTTTGAGCCTGTTACAAAAAGCTACCACGGGCCTGCCTATGTTGGCGGTGCTAGGCGTCATCCACGTGGGCGCGCTGTTGCGCGGCAGAGAGCGGCGCCTGGGTGCCTGGTTGTTGGCGGCGCTGGCTTACGTCGTGCCCCTAGCGCTGATGCTTGCGTGGACCCAGCATACAGATGGCCTTAAAAATCTGACACCCTTGGGACCCCAGCTGACCTCGAAGGCCCTCAGTGCTTGGAACTGGGGTTCACTGGCCCAGCGCCAGAACTCGGCTCTCTGGCGAGTTAATTTTGGGCAGCGCCTCTTTGAGCCGAGCCTGGCGGGTTGGCTGGGAGCGGGGATCCTTGGGCTGGGACTGGTCTTAGCGCACGCCCAGAAACGGGCACTGTTGTTAGTCGCCCTAATAAGCATGGGCCTGTTGCCGACGTTGTTGTTCTGGAATCTGCATTTTGTCCACACCTACTATCAGGTCGCAAACGCGATTTTTTTAGCCTTGGCCTGCGCCGTGGTGTTGGGCGAATTGTTGCCGAAGCAGATGGGCAAGGTGGGACCGCTGGCGACCCTGGCCCTCACTCTGGTAGTGGTGGCCGCGAATCTGGTCGTCTTCAAGCGCGACTATGTCAAGCCCCTGCGAGAGAGCTTTGACCCCGCCACGACTCCACTGTTGCGGGCAGCCCAGCAGTTGCGGCGATCGCTGCCCGAGGGCGTGGCTTTCGTGTCCTTTGGCTTGGATTGGAGCTCAGAGCTGCCCTACTATGCTCAGCGCAAGTGTCTTTGCGCCCCCGATTGGTTGCGCGACTTTGACAAGCTTAAGGCGGACCCGGCCTCGTTTGTGGCGCCCGCCAAACTTGGGGCCATTGTGGTGGCCGTTGCGCCTCATGCCGATGTGGCACAACAAGCGGCGGCGCTCCGCTTGCGCCGACATTTCGATGGCTTGCGTGGTTGGTCCAAGATTGACCTAGGTCTGGCCGAGGAACCATGGCGCATTTATCTGGCCCCGGGTCTGGACCGTTGAGATGCGAGGGCGCCCGTGAAAGGTGACGAGAAGTATCTGTGGGAAAAGGCCGGCATCCCCGGCCTGCTGTCGGTGGTCATCCCTGCGCATAATGAGGAAGGCGACCTACCCGCGACTATCAAAGAACTCAGCGAAACTTTAGACAAAGAGGGCATTGCCTACGAGATACTGGTAGTCAATGACCACAGCAAGGATCGCACCGAAGAGGCGCTGCAAGGACTCTGTGACCGCTATCCCGCTTTGCGCTACGTGAACAATAGTTACGAGGGTGGCTTTGGATTTGCGGTTCGTTACGGTCTCTCTCGTTTCAACGGGGATCGGGTGGCGGTGCTAATGGCCGATGGCTCGGACGACCCTATGGATCTGGTGGCCTATTACCGCAAGATGGATGAGGGCTTTGACTGCGCCTTTGGTTCGCGCTTCATCGAGGGGGCCATGGTCGATGGCTATCCAGCGCTAAAATTGATACTTAATCGGGTCGGCAATTTTATCATCCGGACCTTTTTTATGTTCCGCTACAATGATCTCACCAATGCTTTTAAGATGTTCAGTCGAGAGACGATCAAGGGCTTGCATCCTTTGATGTCCCACCACTTTAATCTGACGGTAGAGCTACCCCTCAAAGCCATTGTGCGGGGGTATTCTTACGCGGTGGTTCCGACGCATTGGCGGGGCCGAAAAAAGGGTGTTTCAAAATTTAGGATCCGAGAAATGGGCAGTCGCTACTTTTTTATCATGTTTTATTGCATGTTAGAAAAACTGTTGTCTGGCTCTGACTACAAAAAATAGCCTTGGGTGGGGAAGTCGAATAGCTTGTTTTTGCTCGTTTTTAGACGATTCTTTTCGTGAACAGGGG
>JANLXT010000111.1:0-5030 GCA_031365225.1 candidate division FCPU426 bacterium | reverse complement strand
CCACCACCACCACCGGCACCTTGAACCAACGTAAGGCACCCAAGATATCGGTGAAAGGTGTGGTCAGGATCAACGCCGCCATCCAGCTCATCTCGGCCAGCACGCGCAGGCCAGCGGCCAAGCCCATAAAAAGACCTTCTTTGTAAAAAGTCACAGGGCCCCAGTCGGCCAAGGGTGTCACGCCAAAGCCCCAGCTAAAGCCCACCACCACCAGCAAAGTGGCCCACAAGGGCGCAAAAATAAATAGAGCCGCCTGTCGCCATGGTACGCGAGAGACGGCCAAACCAGTCCAGGCCAAGAGCCAGAGCAGCGCCGACAACATCGCGTCGGGCAAAAGAACGTTCACGAGGATTGCCACGGTGGCCAAACCTAATTTTAGGCGAGCGTCCCAACGCGCCAGACCCCGTGGCGCTTGTCCGTAAAGCGAGGCTTCGGCCGCAAGAAAATCTTGTAAAGAAAATGTACCGGACATGTTCTAGTCTTTCTGGCGCTTGCCAAATAATTGATGCCAATTGCGGCCGATCACAAAACCCGCGAGGCCACCCCCCAACAATAGCACAAAGTTCCACAGGTCGCCCATGGCCTCGGTATTGATATAGGGGTCCTGGGGCGCGGCGCCGCCCGCGTTGGCCACAGCCTCGTTGACAATTTCGTCCATGCCACTAAAACCAGCAGGCTTGGCGGTCGCGCTGACCACCTCGACCACAGTCCCGGGCGCTTTGACAGGCGTGGCGGCGCGCAGATCAGCGCTCAACGGCAACAAGCAAAAGAGCAAAGCGACAAGACCAGCGGCTTTGGCAAAGCCTTTGGGTTCGACGCCCAAGCCTTCTAAGACCTCGGGCCGTTGGCGACCAATGCTGCGGATCGCGTACCCCGTGAGCAAAGCCTCACCAATAGCCAGGGGGGTTTGAATGGGCAAGTACGCCAAATAGATCATTTTTAGGTAGCCCAGCAGATCATGCTGCGGCGTCGTGCCAAAGAAGGCCAGATGGCTACCCAAGATCCCGCCAGCCCCTAGGTAAGTCATGATGTCCCCAGTAAAGCCCGCTAGCGCGCCCGAGGCGAAAAGTCCAAGCCCAGCTTTGCGCGCGCCCTTGTAAACCAACCACCCGCTCAAGCCGCCAGCCAACCCGAGTGTCAGCGTGTTCGCGCCCAAACTGCTTAAGCCTCCGTGCGCAAAAAAAAGAGACTGCAAGAGCAGCGCCAGCGAAGCCAAGACCACCGTTGGACCCGGACCCAGGAGTATCGCCGCTAAAGGTGTGCCACAGGGATGCGTCGTCGTGCCCGGGCTGGCAGGAAAAGGCGTCAACGAGATCAAAAAGATAAACGCGCCCGCCATCGCCAAAAGTGGCTTGCGCTGCGGTTTATCTTGGATCAGCGCGTTCACGCGCGTCGAACCCCAGGCCACCGCGGCCGCCCCGACCAAAAGCGTCGCGGCCATCGACGGACCCGTAAGAATACCTTCTGCGATGTGCATGCCTAGCTCCGTAGTTGAAAATTGATTTCAATACAAGATTGGACCACATCCGCCGCGGGGCTGTCAATCAGCCTCTTACCAGAAGACGGGATTGAGGACTTGGACTCGGTAATCTTGAGGAACAATGCGCCAAAAATAGGCAGGCTGGGTTGGGTCAAAGCTTGAAACATTGTAGAGCGCGACAAAGGGCGTCATCGTCAAGCCCGCGGGCAAGACATAGCTGGCGGGCACCGACGGCGGTAGGGCCGAGGGCAGGGTGACGTTGAGAGTGTTGCAGCTACTGCAAGGCTGGTAGACATTCCAAGACCAATTGCTGTTGCTGAACCCAACGGACCATACATTGCCACCGCTACCACTGACCACATGGGCCTGAAGACGGTTCTGGTATTTCGCCGGAATCCTTTCAACCAGAAATCACCGCCGTTTTCCCGGAGATTCATCGAGAGGAGGGCCAAGCGCTCTCCTCTCTTTTTGTCCCTTTTTACCCTGTTTTACCAGAGTTTGTGTACAAAATTGTCACAAGAAAACTACGCCAGATTGTCACGGTCGTTTGACCTCGCCATGGGTGGCCGTGGCTTTTTCAGTGCCTGGCACAAACGAGATGTTGCACAGGCGCATTCACCCCTCGCCGCCAACGTTGTCGTCCTTGCGGCGGTTAAAAAATTCAGCGTCAAGGTGGTCACTGATGTTGCTACGTTGTTCAGGCTCTGAATCCTGACGCGCAGGGTCGGACGTTTTTTCCGGAAAGCCGATTAATTTCAGTGAAGACTTGACCATTGTGCGAATGATGGATTTTGCATTCATGACACGCTCGCCTCCAACTTGGGACGTGGAAGGAGGTCGGCCTCACAGCGAGTGCAGGCCAGCGCGTAGGTACGATCCTCCTCGTTGACACTAGCCCGATGCCTCAGAGCTTCATGAATGGCCCTGGCACCTTGGATGTGGCGGAGGTGGGAGAGCCCACGGGCGGCGCTGATGAAATTGATTCTTTCCCGGTGCCCCAGGATTCTGGTCAGGCAGTGAAACATAGCGTTGTGAATATTCATTTGATCAAGATCATCAGACAAGGCTTGACGGTCCGTAAACGTGTAGGTCAAGGAATCCCAGAAAAGGAAGGCGATTTTCTCAAAGCCGCTGCGACAGAAAAGCAAATGGTACAGGGACTCGATGGAGTCAATGCATTGGTGTCTGATCTCAAAATCAAGATCTTTGTCCTCCAGGAGATCGGATAGTTCAAATGCAGTGATAAAGCACCAGAAGCCTTGCTTGATTTGTTCTGTAGAGTACCTGCCAAGCAAAAAATCAGGCTCGCGCATTAGCCTGGTCAGGTGTTTTAGGAACACCTCGGAGTTTTTGAAATAAAATTTCTCCGCGTCCGCGAGGCTATACCACCGCTCCTGCCTATTTCTTGGAGTTGGGTGATTGAAGACAAATTCTATCCACTCTATATAGGTGAGCTGGTCGATGCAGGCTTCTGGTTTCTGGCCCTGGTCAAATAAGTATCTGAATGGCATGAAGTCCTCCACTCGTGAATGAATGGAATTTTAACTTTTTTGCATACTTCAGCTTAGCCCTATAACTGAATTTTGAATCATTTTTGTTTGTGACCTTAGTTATTATCCCGTTTAAATTTTGATTCGATTCGTCATATTTCAAGCAGGCTGAAGAATGCCGGATATAGTAGCTACGTATAGAGGTTTTGGGCTAGCCAGACGGTTGGTGCAGGCAACGGAGCCAAGCAAATAGCAATGAACTTGTGACTAAGGTTACCAAGCCCGGGCTCGTGGCCAGGTGCAAAGAGAGCATACTTAAATTGATAAGGTGGAGCATATGATTGACCGTGCAAACCACCTCGTGGCTGACGATGATCTAATTGATTTGACTACAGCCTTCTCAGTTATTCGAGCCTATGGCGAAGCGTGCCACGCTCGGTCTTGGAGGATGCCATGGTGTCACTGACTTCTTGGCACGGCATGGGCCGGCGAATACAGGGGTACCTGACAGGCTTGCGCAAGGCATTCTCTAGGTGGCCAGCCAAGCTTCAGAGCGCCTTGGTCCTGGGCTTGGCGTTGCTACTTCTTAACACCTTTGGGGCCGCAGCCTACCTTAGCTACCGTTGGCACGAACAATCCTTGGCGAAACTCACTGGAGACAGGGAGATTATTTCACGTCTCGAGCTAGCGTCTGCTCAAGCCCTGCACGGCTATCAAATGCGGGAAGCTTTTCTGTTGACGGGTAAAGCTTCGAATTACATGGATTATCGCAGCGGCCTTAGAAAACTGGACAGCTCACTGGCGGATCTTAAACCCCAGGTAATTGGATCCGGGGACTTGGCCATTTCCATCGATCACCTTTCCTCCCTTGTTACCGAGCAAGTGTTAAATTTTAAGAATTTGATCAAAGTTAAAAACCCTGAGGACTCTGGCACGGTCATCCTAGGCATGAAATTTCTGAAAGTCAGTTCAGACCAAAAAAACAGCCAGGCACGAGGCAAGGTCGCCAAGGTCAGGATAAGAATAGAAGAAAATTTTATGAGAATAAACGACCTTTTCCACAGGGCCATTAATAGTCAACAAAAGTTACTGCAGCAACTGGACATGCAAGCCAAGATCGCCTACTGGTGCTTCCTTGTCGCCCTAGTTCTCGGAAATTTGCTGGCCTTTGGCGTTATAGGTTGGGTCGTTTATTTACGGGGAAACCAAAGTGAGCTGGGTGCAGTGTCCTCTCTAGCGTTGAAGCAGGCGAGGAGCATGTTGGGCTTGTTAAACGTAACGACGGATGCGATTTACGGTATCAATCTGCAGGGCGAGTGCATCTTCATTAGTCGTTCCTGTTTGCAACTATTGGGCTACGCAGAGGCATCCCAATTGATGGGTAAAAACATGAACACCCTGGTCTTCCCAGGCTCAGGGGCCAATCGCCACGAATGCCCCTTGGTGGTGGCTATGCAGGCGGGAAAGAACTTTCATTTCGCCGAGAGCATCGCCCGACGGGCCGATGGCATTGAGCTACCTGTCGAGGGCTGGTCTAATCTCGTTTACGAAGAGAACGAAATCGTGGGCGCTGCCGTCAAGCTTGTTGACATCACACTGTCTAAGGCTAAGTCGGTAGCGGAAACGGGGGAACACGAAGCGTTGGAATTGCAGGTTCGCATTCTTAACCAGCATTCAAAAGAGATGGAGCTTTTCGGTCAGCTCACTGAGATGCTGCAGTCTTGCACGGGCATTCCAGAGCTGTGCAAGATCGTCTCTATTTTCTCCAAGGACTTCTTTCCACAAATATCAGGTGCTTTTTACATCATGGAACCGGATTCTCAGTCCTTGGCCATTCAGATAGCTTGGGGTAATCCACTTCCTCCCGGACAGGCGCCGTTTAACGCCGAAGACTGCTGGTCGATTCGACGCGGCAAACCGTATTATCATGAGAGTTCACGCAACGAGATTTGCTGCACCCACGTCGCACTTCCCCCGCCCGCATTCACTTTTTGCCTTCCACTGGTGGGCCAGGGTAAGACCCTGGGGATGCTACATTTGTGGGCTGGTGCGGCGGGCCT
>JANLXT010000106.1:0-27831 GCA_031365225.1 candidate division FCPU426 bacterium | reverse complement strand
GGCGCGTCTGGATGGCGGGCCTGTGGGTGGACCCTTTGGGCTGGGTCAAGTCGTGACCATGCGCGTGACGGTCAGCAACACGGCTTCGGTCAGCTCATACGAGATGATTGATATCACCCCAGCGATTGTTGTCACGGGTGGGACCTATTCTGGTGTCAGCTTGGTATCTGCGACGCCAGTGTCCGCGAGTGTGGGCAGCGTTTTAGCGCCCATGGACATCCTCCCAGCTGGCTATGTCATGGTGGACTTGGTCTTAGCGGTCAACTCGATTGCCGCTAATCCTGGCGTGGCTGAGACGTTGACAGTGACCTTAGGTGGAATCTATACCGATTCAAACTTTGGCCCAGGCCAGACCATCACGCAGACTGGGACATTTGCGATGAGCGTTCAGCCCATCGTTGTGGTTCCTCACGTTGTCACCAACGAATTCTTCCAGAACTACAACTTCTTCTATCCGGACACACAGACCTTGCAGTTGACCTTTACAGTCGCGCAAGCGGGGCGGGCAACGATGAAGGTCTATAATATTGCCGGCGAGCTCGTGAAGACCATGTTCGACGCAGACGTTGTCCCATCGCTTACACCTGGCCAAGCGTATCTCTACTCGGGTTCCATTGATCCTCGCCTAGCCTGGGATGGCAAGGCGGACGACGGCCAAGCGGTCTCGGCGGGAACCTACTTAATCTTGCTGGACACGCCAAGCTTTAGACAGATCAACAAAGTAAACGTGTTGCGATGAGGATAATCTTGCAAAGCTCAGCTTTAGCGCGCTTACGACGTTTTGTGGCACGGGCCTGTGGTTTGGGTCTGCTGCTGTTAGCGTTACCAAGCCAGAGTCAGGCCGTGGGCGGGGGCACCAGCAATGCAGACTTCTTAAAGATCGGTGTGGGTGCTCGTCCGACCGCGCTCGGAGACGCTTTTTCTGCCGCCGCCGACGACGTGAGCGCGATTAATTGGAATCCCGCAGGCCTGGCGTTGGTGCGTCGAAGCCAGATCAGCTTGATGCACATGACGCACTTGGCTGATATCAGCTTTGAGAACGCGAGCATGGCCATGCCTTTGACACGTTACTCAGGGTGGGGCGCCTCGTTTTCTTACCTTTGGCAACCGCCCTTTGATAGCACTAAAAATACCTTCGGTGCGCCAACGCAGAGTCCTGGAACGGCATCTGATCTCGGCTTCAGCTTGGGTTTCGCTCAAAATCTAGGTAACTATCGGACCACAGATTTTAATGTTTCTAATATCTCTGTGGGCGGTAGTTTGCGCGTGATTCAACGGCGTATACAAGATTTGCAGGCGACAGCACTCTTAGCGGACATTGGTACGATTGTTGAAATTTTTGAAGGCCTGCGAGCTTCGCTTTTGGTGCAAAACATCGGAACCACGGCAACTTTTGTTAACGCGGCAGACAATTCACCGGTCATATCCCGCTTGGGATTAGCTTGGACTTTAGCGTTCAGCGACGCCAATCGATTGATGTTGGTCTACGACGTCGCGCATCCGATCGATGTCAGCAACTCCAATTACAATCGCTGGATCCAGAGCGTGGGCGCGGAATATTGGCTGATGGACGCCTTGGCCTTGCGCGGTGGCTGGAAATTTGGGGTCGATCTGGGCGGGATGACCGCCGGCGCGGGATTCAAGTGGTCGAACATGGGCGTGGACTATGCGTTCGTGCCTTATTCGATTTTAGGAAACACCCACCGCATCTCATTGAACTATGCCTTTGGTAGCACTGTTTCACGACCCGAGGTATCGGCTCCCGTGGCACCTCGCGGTCTTTCGGGTGCCGCCGGCAATCGCTTTGTATCCTTGGCTTGGGAATCGAGCCTAGAAAAGGATGTCATCGGTTATAACGTCTATTACACCAAACAGAGTGGCGTGGATTACGTGCGAACCAACGTGAATCCAGAGCCTCGCAAGACCAGCCTGCAAGTGACGCTTAAGAACGACCAGACCTATTACTTTGTCGTCACCGCTGTCAACGCGGCTGGCAAAGAAAGTGAATACTCGAAAGAGGTTAGCATCACGCCTCGGTCGCCCGCTAGACCCAATGCTCCTCAGTCGGTCAAGACCGAAGTTCAAGGCCGGACCGTCACACTCAGTTGGAAAGGCATCGAGAATCGCGAAGTCATCGGCTACAACGTCTATTACTCGCGCGAGTCTGGCAAAGAGTACCGTAAATTGACCAAAGGCGCGCCGCTCCCAGATCCTGAGTGCCGTCTCAAGGGCCTGACCGCGGGAGCACCTTACTACTTTGTCGTCACCTCGGTCACCAAAGAGGGGCTTGAGTCAGATTATTCACAAGAAGCTTTTGCTCGACCCAAACAAGAAACACTTAGCGAAGAACAGGCGCCACCAGCAAATAAAAAACGTGAACCGAAGGATGAAGACCAGCCCTTCTAATAGGATCTGGTGAACCTGCCCATTGGCAACAGACGCCCCGGGCTTCCGGGGCGTCTTCCGTTTAGGCGATAAAATGGAATTTGATAGCCCCTATCTACAAGAACGCTTAGAAAAAGTAAAAGCCTTGCAGGCCGAGGGTGTGGTCGCTTGGGCGGGAGCCTTTGACGTGACGCATCTTGCGAGCAAAGTCCTTGAGGCTTACGCGGATCTTGGTGCCGAAGCGCGGGGGGAGCAGTCGATCCGGGTCGCGGGGCGTTTGGCCACGATGCGGGTGCAGGGCAAAGCTGGATTCTGTCACATCGCGGATTCGTCGGGTCGTCTGCAGCTCTATTTAAAGCAGGACCTCTTAGGAGAAAAGACTTATCAAGGCTTAGTCAAACGCCTGGATCTGGGAGATTGGATCGGTGTGGAAGGAGTGGTGTTTAGGACCAGAACGGGTGAAATCACCGTCGAGGTTCGTAGCATCACGCTTTTATCTAAAGCGCTCTTGCCGCCCCCGGACAAATGGAGCGGCCTGAAGGACATCGAAATCCGCTACCGTCAGCGGTATCTAGATCTGATGTCCAATCCTGAGATTCGTCAAGACTTTGCGCGGCGTAGCCGGATCTTGGCCCGTTTGAGAGCGTTCTTGCAAGAGCGGGGCTTTTTAGAGGTAGAGACACCCATCTTGCAAACGCTCGCGGGTGGCGCGGCGGCAAGACCCTTTGTCACGCACCACAACACCCTTGATATGCAGTTGTACCTTCGCATCGCTCCTGAATTGCATCTCAAAAGACTGCTCGTGGGTGGTTTTGACCGGGTCTTTGAGATTGCTCGTAATTTTAGAAACGAAGGGATGTCGATCAAGCACAACCCAGAGTTTACTATGATCGAAGTCTATCAAGCCTTTGCAGATGGAGAGGCGATGCTTCAGCTGACCGAGGCGATGGTTGCGGATCTAGCGCAACATGCCTTAGGTGCCACCACGCTGAACTACCAGGGGACTGAGTTAAACCTGACACCACCTTTCAGGCGCTTGAGCATGGCCCAGGCGGTGAGCGAGATCGGGGGCGTTGACCTCGCAACGATCGCGCCCGCGGCACTGGACAAGCTGCTTGCCGAAGCCGGTTTTGACGCCAAACGCAGACCGGGGATGAGCCGCGGGCAGCGCCTTGAGGCCATTTTTTCGTTACTCGTTGAACCCAAACTTATTCAGCCGACCTTTATAACCGATTACCCATTAGAGATCTCGCCGCTTGCAAAACGCTTGCCCGGGAGCGATGACCTTGCGGATCGTTTCGAGCTTTTTATCTTTGGTCGCGAGATTGCCAATGGTTTCTCTGAGCTGAACGATCCCCTGGACCAATACCAACGCTTTCAGCAACAAATTGACGCGCGTGCGGCGGGTGACGAAGAGGCCCACCAAATGGATGAGGACTTTGTCACAGCGCTCTTGCATGGCATGCCGCCCGCGGGTGGTTTGGGCCTTGGCTTGGATCGTCTGATCATGCTGCTCAACAATGCCGCGTCCATCCGCGACGTTATTCTTTTTCCGCACATGCGACCCAAAGATAACGCCACCGAGCAGGAACCCACGTGAGCTGGAACTGGGAATTGGGCCTTGCCTGGCAGTATTTGCGCCCTAAACGCCGACGTGGATTCATCAACCTTATCGGCATGATCTCGGTGCTTGGCACCGCCGTGAGCGTCGCTGGCGTGATCGTCGTGGTCTCGGTGATGAATGGCTTCAGTCGAGATATTCGTGACCGCATCATTGGAACCAATTCTCACGTCATGGTGCGGGCCTACACCAAAGAAGGGATACCACGGTGGCGCGAGCTGATGACCAAGATCAAAGGCATGCCGCAAGTCGCTGCCGCGGCACCCTACTATCAGGGCCAGGCCATGTTGAAATCGCGGGCGGGCGTCACGGGTGTGCTTTTGCATGGAATCTTACCGGGAGAGCATAGCCGTGTTGCCAAGCTTAAAGAAAACCTTCGCGAGGGCAGTCTAAAGTTCTTAGAGATTCAGCAGGCAACGAGCGCTTCTTCAGAAGAGGCGATTCTGCCGGTGGATGCGTTGCTCGGCATTGAGTTGCGCGCCAATCTTGATGTCGGGATGGGAGAAGAAGTTACCCTTTTTTCACCTGTTTTTAGGAATACCGCGGTGGGCCTCATGCCGCGCATGGCCAAAGTCAAAGTGGCCGGCATTTTTCAGACAGGTTATTATGAATTTGATTCGTCGCTGATCTACACCTCTTTGGCGGATGCGCAGCGTCTCTTTGACGCGCCGGACGTCGTCAATCAGATAGGCATTCGCGTGAATGATCTGTCCCAAGCGACCGCCGTGGCGGATGCCATCCAAGCGATGGACAATGGTGTTAGTTTTTGGGCAAGCGACTGGCAAAAGCAGAACCTTAATCTTTTCAAGGCGCTGCAGTTAGAAAAAAGAATTATGTTTTTGATACTGGGCGTGATGATACTTGTGTCCGCGGTTAATATTATCAGTACCCTGGTGATGGTTGTCATGGAAAAGCAAAAAGAGATCGGAGTCTTGCGGGCCCTGGGCGCCAGTGGCTCGTCGGTCGCGCGTATTTTTTTGGCCGAGGGAGTCCTGATTGGTGGCCTTGGCACGGGCTTGGGTTTTGTCCTGGGGCTGGGAGTGTGCGCCTTTATCAAGATCTTCCCGATACATATCCCTGGGGGCGGATCAGTCTATTACATCGAGACGTTGCCTGTTGATATTCAAAGAAATGACTTGATGATTGTCGCGGTCACGGCACTCTTGACCTGTCTTTTGGCGGCGCTTTATCCTGCTCGCAGCGCGTCACGCCTAGACCCTGTCGAGGCGATACGTTATGAGTGAGGCGCGTGTGGTGGTTCGCGTTGAAAATTTGCGCAAGACCTATCGCAACGGCCCCGAAGAGACCCAGGTTTTGCGCGGCGTGGATCTGGTGGTGCGGGCAGGGGAATTGGTATCCATCGTTGGCCCCAGTGGCGCTGGCAAGACGACCCTGCTTTACATGATGGGAGGCTTGGCGCGCCCAAGCTCTGGTTCTGTTTTTTTGGGCACCCAGTCGATCTTTGGTTTGGCGGACAACGCTTTGTCCGCCTTAAGAAACCAACGCGTTGGATTTGTCTTTCAGAGTCATCATCTTTTGCCCGAGCTTGATGCAGTGAGCAATGTTGCTTTGCCATTGCGCATCGCTGGTTTTGCCCGCGATCGTGCCATAGAGCGGGCGCGGCAGCTTTTGAGTGAGATGGGCCTTGCGCATCGGCTGGGGCATAGGCCAGGCGAGCTTTCAGGGGGGGAGCAACAGCGCGTGGCGATTGCGCGCGCTTTGGCCAATCAGCCCGAGCTGGTCCTTGCGGATGAGCCCACCGGCAACCTAGATAAATCCAATTCCGAAGCGGTGTTTCAACTTTTGCTAGAAAGCACGCGTGCGCGAGGTCAGGCTGTTATCATGGTGACCCACAACCCCGAGCTGGCCGAGAGAACGGATCGCGTTATTCGAATGCTCGATGGAACGATTCAAGCATGAAGGAGGACCCTTGCTGATAAATTTAAACGGAGAGCTTGTGCCAAAAGAGCGGGCCATGGTCAGCGTGTTTGACCACGGACTGCTTTACGGGGATGGCGTCTTTGAGGGGATCCGTGCTTACCATGGGCGTGTTTTTCGGTTAGAGCAGCATCTCGAGCGGCTCTATGATTCCGCCAAGGCGATCCTGCTCACGATCCCTCTTAAGCGCGCCGAGCTTCAGCGCCAAGTTTTGAGAACTTTGGTCGCCAACAAGATACGGGATGGATACATACGCCTTGTGATTACCCGGGGCGAGGGCGATCTAGGGCTCAGCCCTGATAATTGCACTCGGGCGACCTATTTCATCATTGCTGATAAAATAAAGATGTATCCTGAAAAATATTATCGCGAAGGGCTTGAGCTTGTGACCGTGCCGACGCGACGTAATGTTAACGAAGCGCTCTCCCCTAAAATCAAGTCACTCAACTACCTCAATAACATCCTTGCCAAGATTGAGGCCAGCCAGCGTGGCTGTCTCGAGGCGATCATGCTCACTGCCGAGGGCTACGTGGCGGAGTGCACTGGCGATAACATATTTTTATTGCGGCAAGGACGTTTGTTGACCCCGCCGGGATACTTGGGCGCCTTAGAAGGCATCACGCGCCAAGCCGTTATGGAATTGGCTCGAAAAAGAAAAATGAAGGTCGCGGAAGAGCCGTTCACGCGTTACGACGTCTACACCGCATCCGAAGTTTTTTTGACGGGGACCGCCGCCGAGTTGGTTCCGGTGACGATTGTGGACGGTCGCCAGATTGGCGATGGACTTCCAGGCACCGTGACCAAACGTCTCACCGCTGATTTTAAAGCGCTGACACGGCGCGATGGTGTTCGTATACCGGGGAGTTCGCGATGACTAAAAAAGGCGTTAAAAAGACTAAAAAGAAACGGGGCATTCAATTCAGAGTCTTGCGCATTGGGGTGTTCTTGACGCTCTTTGTCGCTTTGATCGCGTTGTTGGGCGGCTTCAAGTCGCTTGAGCTCAAGACCATTGATTGGCGCTTTGAAAGGCGTGGCCCCCGACCCGTGGAGGCGCCTGTCGTGATCGTGGCGATGGATGACGAATCGATCAACGGCTGGCAAGACGCCAGCGGGGGCTACCGTGTGATGCCAGAGCGTTGGCAGTGGCCACGCGATTTTTATGCCAAGGTGATTGATAACCTTAAAGCCGCCGGAGCCAAGTTGGTGGTATTTGATATTGTCTATTCGGAGAGCACCAAGTCTTGCGGCAAGGACCAGGATGCTATTTTTGGTCAGGCGGCCGCGCGGGCTGGAAACGTGATCTTTTCAGAGCGCCATGTCGTCAAGCCGCAGGGGGGCATCAAGACCGAGACCCTGATCCCTCCGTTAGAGCGAGCTAAACTGGATAAGGGGCACTCGTTGCCGGAGATCGCGGTCGATAACTTTATCCGAGCCTATCGTCCGCTCTATTTTAGCAGCCGCGCATTTGAAGAAGGGCACACTGACGACGAGATCTTAGATCCCCAAAAACCTGCGCTGGACATCGCGGTTTTGCGGCAATTTCTGTGGAACAAGAAGACGGTTCCTACTTATGAAGCGGCCCAAAACATGATTCGTTTAGGTGATCGTGAGATTCCGCTGAACGAAGATTTGGGACTCGAGATCAATTTTAATGGTCCCGCGGGCACCGTGCCGACGTACCCCTTTCATAACGTCTATTATAAAGACATGGACATGTCGGCGTTTAAAGGCAAAGTGGTTTATGTGGGCGCGACGAGCGAAGTGTTGCATGACAATCACCGAACGCCATTCGCTGGGACAGGTGATCGCATGCCGGGGGTTGAAACACACGCCCAATTTTTTGATACCCTCTATACCCAACGTTACATGCGGTCTTTTTCGATTCGTATGGAATTACTATTGATCATTGGACTGGGTCTTTTGGCGAGTGTTTTTAGCTTTAGGGTCAAGCCGTGGCAAGGCCTCGCGATTGCGGGCTTGATCACAAGCATTTACAGCGTCGTTGTCATCGTGCTTTTCATTCAAAAAGACATGGTGCTGCCTTTCTTTTCTCCGCTCGTCAGTGTGGTGCTCAGTTACGCTGGCATGGCGGTTTATCGGGCGATTGAAGAAGAAAAACTGGCCCGTAGCACGCGACAGATGTTCAGCCGCTATGTTTCTAAGAATATCGTGGATGAGATCTTAAAGAATCCTGATGCGGTCGCGCTGGGTGGCCATATGATGGAAACGACCATCCTTTTTTCTGATGTGCGTGGCTTTACCGCGATGTCCGAAAAATTGGACGCCCCCCAGGTTGTCGAAGTGCTTAATGAGTATCTAACTGCCATGGTGGATATTGTGATCGCCAATGGTGGGACCTTGGACAAATACGTGGGTGACGCGATCATGGCAGTGTGGGGTTCACCGCTACCCGATCCCCAGCACCGCGTCAATGGGGTGCGCGCAGCAGTTCAAATGATGGAAGTCTTGCGTGAATTGCGAGCCAAATGGAAAATCGAAGGGAAACCAGACATTGATATTGGTATCGGCTTGAATACGGGACGTGTGGTCGCCGGCAACATGGGACATCCTGCCTATAAGATGGACTACACCGTGATCGGGGACGATGTCAATTTGGCCGCGCGTATGGAGTCAGCCAACAAAGAGATGAAGAGCCATGTTTTGATCACGGGCGCGACCTACGAGGGGTGCAAGGACCTTGTTGACGTTGTCATCCACCCCCCTATTCACGTGAAGGGCAAAGAAAAATCTATCGATGTTTACGAAGTGACAGGGTGGAAGGGCCAGGGCAGGGCTCCCTGGGCCGTGCCCTTGCCGTAAAACGCTTTTTTCTGTTATAATAACGCATTATTTCAGGCATCTGGAGGAACGCATGGACCCGAATAGCCATTACGAGACGCTTAAACGCATGTGCGGTGAGGCGAATGTAAAGATCGAGGAACGGCCCCGTCAAAAGTGGGGCGCGAATTACAAAGAGGGTGCGGTGACATACAACGTCTTGCGCTTGGCGGGTAACCGTTGCGATTTCCTTTTTGACGACCAAGGAAAACTGGTCGCTGTTTCGCAATAGAAGCACCCAACCCCGCCTTCTAAGCGGGGTTTTCTTTTTAGTTTAAAAAGAGCGGCCACTTAATTTGGGCGGACGTATGCGCAGGTTGATTCTCTCGATGTCATTAGGGATGGCATTTTTGGTTGCTTGCGCCAAAGATCCTGTTCCCGTCGCTCGCGAGTTGATCCGAAAAAATGACTATCTGGGCGCGATCACCTTATTAGAAGAAGCCGAGCCAAATCGTCCCGAAGACCGGGCGCTGCATTATCAACTTTTTGTGCTTTATCGCTATTTAGGAGCCCAAGGGGAAGCGTCGAAACAAGATTTGTACGCCGCCAAGGCCATCCGCATGTACGATTGGATCTGTAAGGTTGAAAAGATAGATGTGGATTACGGAAATTTAGAAGAAAGCTTGCGCAGGGCACCCGCGTCGCGACCGCGTTACGAAGAAGCGCGGCGACCTGTCTACGTCCGCTAAGAGGCTGATTATGAGCGCACTCGATACATCGAAGATGAGCCAAGGTAAAGCGGATGCTATGGAAGTGGCCGAGGATAGCCGACAGGTCACTTGGGAGCACCCTAGTTTTGCTGGCGAGCTTTTTATGGGTCGGCTACGAGATGAATTGGTCTACCCGTACCCTGTTCAAAGCGCCGAAGATAAATTGGTGGGTGACGAGCTCTTAGGTCGGCTAGAAAGCTTTTTGAGGGACAAGGTCGACGCCGACGCGATCGATCGAGATCAAGAACTGGGGCCCGACGTGATCAAGGGTTTGGCACAGCTGGGCCTCTTTGGCATGAAGATCCCCAAGGACTACGGCGGCCTAGGCTTGAGCCAGGTGAACTACAACCGCGCCATCGCGCTCGTCGCTAGCCATTGCGGAAGCACCGCGGTCTGGCTCTCGGCGCACCAATCCATCGGTGTTCCCCAGCCGCTTAAGATGTTCGGCACGCCCGAGCAAAAGAAAAAGTGGCTGCCAGAGTTTAGCGCCGGAAAGATCTCGGCGTTTGCCCTGACCGAGCCAGACGCTGGTTCGGATCCAGCCAAGATGTCCACCACGGCGACGCCGACCGAAGACGGCGACTATTTGATCAATGGGGACAAGCTTTGGTGCACCAACGGCTTGGTCGCTGATTACATCGTGGTCATGGCTCGCACACCGGATATCGAGGTTAAAGGCAAAAAGAAAAAACAAATAACGGCCTTTGTGGTGGATACCAAAATACCTGGATTTGAGATCCTTCACCGATGCAGATTTCTCGGCATTCGGGCTATTCAAAATGGGGTGATACGTTTTAATAACTTGAAAGTCCCCAAAGAGAACATTCTTTTGGGTTTAGGTAAAGGTTTGCGCTTAGCTTTAGCGACGCTGAACACGGGACGCCTGACCTTGCCAGCCGCCTCGGGGGGGAGCGCTAAACGCTGTGTCGCGATCTCACGACGCTGGGCTGCGAAGCGGGTGCAGTGGGGCGCGCCGATCGCTCAGCACGATGCCATCGCACAAAAGATCGCCGAGATGACCGCTGCGACTTTCGCGATGGAATCGGTGACTTGGTACGCTAGCGCGCTCGCGGACCGTGGCGGCGCTGATATTCGCTTAGAGGCCGCTATCGCCAAGCTTTTTTGCAGCGAATGGGCATGGAAAATCGTGGACGAAACCCTCCAGATACGAGGGGGCCGTGGTTATGAGACCGAGTCAAGTTTGCGCGCGCGTGGCGAAGATGCCTGGCCGGTCGAGCGTATGATGCGTGACAACAGGATCAATCTGATCATTGAAGGCGCCAGCGAGATCATGCGACTCTTTATCGCCCGCGAGGCCCTTGACCCTCACATGCGCGTGGCGGGCTTGCTGGTCAATCCTAAGGCGGCCAAGGGCGCGGGTGAGTTGTTTGGAGCCGCGATTAAGGCTGGACTCTTTTACGCGATCTGGTATCCCGCGCGATGGATTCCGCATGGACTGCCTGGGTCCTATTTAGATTTTGGGCCGACCGCCAAACACATGGCCTGGGTCAGCCGCAAGTCCAATCAATTGGCGCGCAACTTATTTCATTTGATGGTGCTCAACGGTCCTGGATTAGAGAAGCGTCAAGCACTCTTGGGTCGCGTGGTGGACATTGTGGTGGAGCTTTTTGCGGTTGCGTGCGCGTGCGCCCGCGCTCGCTCGCTGGCCGAAAATGAGAAAAAAACTGAGGCCATTGAGCTTGCCGATCTGTACGCTCGCATGGCACGCGTTAAGGTGGATCGGCTTTTCAAGGGGCTTTGGTCCAACGATGACAAGCACGCCTACAAGCTGGCGCAAGCAGTGGTCGCGGGGCGTTATGCTTGGCTAGAAGAAGGCGTGATGCCAGCCTGAACCATTGTGGTATAGTCCTTTTTCTCACCTTCGCAAAACTAAAGGTTTTTTCATGTTTGAATGGTTAAAAAAGATCTTCCCCCAAAAAAACGAGCGCGAACTGGCGCGCTTGCAGCCCTTGGTTAACGAGATCGCGGATCTCGAGCCACGCTTTGAGCGCCTGAGCGATCTAGAGCTGGCCGCCAAAACCCAAGCGTTTCGAGATCGTCTCGCTAAGGGCGACAGCTTGGACGATCTGCTGGTCGAGGCGTTCGCAGTCGTTCGCGAAGCTGGCAAGCGGGTCATGGGCATGCGCCACTATGACGTGCAGATGTTGGGTGGTTTGGTGCTACACCACGGCAAGATCGCCGAAATGCGCACGGGCGAAGGCAAGACTTTGGTCGCGACGCTTTCTATTTATCTCAACGCGTTGTCGGGCGAAGGCGCGCACGTGATCACGGTGAACGACTACTTGGCCGAACGAGATAGTTTGGGCAAGGGAAGTTTTCGTGGCATGGGTGAGGTTTATCGTTTTCTTGGGTTGACCGTTGGGTGCATCAAGCATGGCCAGGACAGCGAAGAGCGGCGCGCGGCCTATGCCTGTGATATCACCTATGGCACCAACAACGAATTTGGCTTTGATTACTTGCGCGACAACATGGCGCTCTATCCCCAGCACCGCGTGCAACGCCCCTTAAATTTCGCTTTGGTGGATGAGGTCGATAGCATCCTGATCGATGAAGCGCGCACCCCACTTATCATCTCGGGGCCCGCCGAGGAGAGCACAGACAAGTATGGCCGTATTGATCGTTTGATCCCGCAGTTGAAGCGTGAGACACACTTCACCGTGGACGAAAAAGCCAAGGCGGTCGCGCTTACGGATGACGGTGTCAGCGCAGTCGAAAAATTCTTGGGTGTGGAAAATTTGTACGATGACCAACATACCGAGTGGGTGCATCACACCCAACAGGCTTTGCGAGCGCATGTGCTTTATAAGCGCGACACCGATTACGTCGTGCGTGACGGCAAGGTGACCATTGTGGACGAATTCACGGGTCGTTTGATGCCCGGACGACGTTGGGGCGAGGGTCTGCATCAGGCGGTTGAGGCTAAAGAAGGCGTGGCCATCGAGCGCGAAAATCAAACGTTGGCAACCGTCACGTTGCAAAATTATTTTCGTATGTATAAAAAATTGGCGGGCATGACAGGTACCGCGCTCACTGAAGCCGAAGAATTTCACACCATTTATAAACTGGACGTCATCAGTGTTCCCACGCATCGTCCGATGGTTCGGATTGACCATAGCGATTTGATCTATAAGAACCAGCAGGGTAAATTCCGGGCTGTCGTGCAAGAGATCAAAGAGGCCAACGCCAAAGGGCAGCCTGTCTTGGTTGGGACAGTTAGTATTGAAAAAAACGAGATTCTCGCCAACATGCTGTCACGGGCGGGCGTGGTTCACGAGGTGCTCAACGCGAAAAACCACGAACGCGAGGCGGAGATTATCGCGCGGGCTGGACAAAAAGGATCGGTGACCATTGCGACCAACATGGCGGGTCGAGGCACTGATATTGTTTTGGGGCCGGGTGTGAGCGAGCTGGGCGGTTTGCATGTCATTGGCACCGAGCGCAACGAGAGCCGACGCGTTGATTTGCAGTTACGGGGACGCGGTGGCAGGCAAGGCGACCCGGGCAGCAGCCGTTTTTATGTTTCACTTGAAGACGACTTGATGCGGATCTTTGGTAGCGAAAAGTTGAAAGGTCTCATGGGCACCTTGGGCATGACGGATGACGAGGCCATCGAGCACACTTTGATCAACCGAAGCATTGAGCGTGCGCAAAAGAGCGTCGAGGCCCATCATTTTGATATTCGAAAAAGACTGCTCGAGTATGACGATGTGATGAATCGTCAGCGCGAGGTCATTTACGGCAAGCGTCAGGCTTTGCTTGAAGGCGAAGATTTTCGAGCGGACGTTTTAGACATGGCCTTTGATTTGGCGGAGAGCCATTTGGCGCTCCATACCATGGCCGAGACGCATCCTGATGATTGGGAGATGGCGCCATTGTATGCTTGGTTTGAGGAGACCTACCGCGAGCCGTGCCCGGTGATCCCTAGTCCGACCCCCAAGTTATTTGATGTCGAAGAGTTTAAGAGGCAAGTCTTAAGAGCCGTCGAGACGGCGTATGCCAAAAAAGAAACCCAAATGGGCGCTGAAGCGTTGCGTGAGTTAGAAAGACACATCACGCTCGAAGCGATTGACGGATTGTGGAAAGACCATCTGTACGAGATGGATAATCTTCGCGAAGGTGTTGGTCTGCGGGCGTATGGACAAAAGGACCCGTTGATTGAGTACAAGCGTGACGGCTACGAGATGTTTAGCCGGATGATGGATGCGATTAAAGAGAATGTGATCCCTGTGATTATGCGCATCGAATCTGTGCGTCGCGATACGCCGGTGCCGCAGCCCATGCAAGATGCGCGCTATAAAGAACTTCGGCCTGAGCTAAATTTGGGATTGGCGCCCGTGGGTGAAATAGGACAGGATAATGGCGCCAATGAGCCAGGCCCAGTTCAGCTCCAGCCGATACGGCGTGATGTCGCCAAAGTGGGAAGAAATGATGTTTGCCCTTGTGGGTCTGGCAAAAAGTATAAAAAATGTCATGGTTTAACAGCGTAAAGATAGTTTTAGGCAAGTATAGCTTTATAGGGTATAGTTTGTTTTAGTCTGACAGCGTTTATTATCAGATTTTCAAACTTACAGCCTGTTGACAAACTGTGGAGAATGTCTAACAATCTACGTGTTGTTGAGAGACTCTCATCCTAATGTTGATTATGACCACTAAAACACTCAATCGTTTAGTTTTTGGCGCGATTTTAATGGGCGTCTCGCTTTTTGGGCGTCTGGCCCAAGCGACACCTGTTGTTATGTCAGTTAATTATTCAGCCTCAGATCCAAACATTCACATTGGCAGCACGATCACGGTCTATATGAGTGCTGTCGACTCGAGCGCACAACTAAACTTGTCTGTCACCGCTTCGGCTGTCAATTCCATCACGCTGGCTGGTTTTGATTTAGTGCCATTGGCGTTGAATACTTTTGTTTATGTGACCGATAGTCAACGCACCTGGGCTGCGCAGTACGTGGGTGGGGGTATCCTGCAGTTTGGCGACGGGCAATTGATGGGTGGTCAAAGCGGTTTTCCGTTTTCGGTCGCGGATTACAACACACTGACAAATCAAACTTTCCGTGCTTACACGGGAACGGTTATCAACGGGGCGACCAGCGGAGCGCAGATCACCGCGGATCTCGGTAGTTTTGCGAGCTTGCAGTTACGGGATGACGGCTTGGGCTCTGACGTCGGTGGCTTCCAAAATGGCGTGTGGTCCCAACTTTACACCGTCCCAGATTTGGGCTATTCGATTTCTAATTCACGAATTTTTGGTGGAGCCTTGCTAAGTAGCGTGTTAGCGGGCAACGCACCCTTTCAAAGCGTTGTGAGCTTTAGTTTGGACGGAATTCGTCCCGATATCAAGACCATGGCTTTTTCGACCAGCAAGTCAAATTACAACGGCATTTTGTATATCTCGGCGAGCTCGATGGGAACGACCGCTAATTCACCCACCAACGCGATCGGTCGTTTTGATATCGAGACCAACAAGCGCGGTTGCATTGTCGACATCGAGATCGTGACCGCTCCTTCGAACAAAAAACTTCCCCCGATCTTTATCCCCCCGACCGCCGCCAACCAAAATGGCTGGAAAAATTGGTACGGAGAAGACGGCTCGGACGTTTTTGTACAAGACGGCGTGTATCAGGCGCGGCTCTATATCCGTGATGACAATGGCGTCTCGGGTTTGACGCGGACCACGTTTGTCAGTGTGATAAGTCTAAAAATGGACATCAGCAATATCACGCTGACTCCGTCAGGTTTAAACAGCGAGCCTCAATACGCCAACACGATCATCACCTCGGTGAATTATGATGTCACCCTCAGCAACGACGCAAATGTTTCTATAGCGCCTGCCTTAAGTGTTTTGGGGTGGCCCAATGCTAACTTCAATACGCTGATTCCAGCGACCGGAATCTATAGCAGCTTAAGTTCGACGGTGTGGACCGTCCCGATTGAGCGTTTTTTAAATCCTAACGGGACTGTCGCCATCGATTTTCCTAGCCACGATTTTAACTCGGGAAGCGACTCTGACGAGAGCCTTTTGGCATCCTTCCGTGGGGACAACCCCCGTCAGTCGCCTGGGGGCCCTGGGTTCACCTTGGCGGATTGTTACTATGGCCTGCCTGGTGGTATTGGCGAGACTGCGACTACTTCAATACCCGTCAACATTGGTGATGGAAACAAGACCAATGATTGGGACGATGTGCAGCTATTCCAGATCGCTACCGGGACCAGCACTGCGCCTTTGAGCATGGTCGCCAATCAAGGGCATACCTACGTTGGGGCCACGCCAAGCGAGGGGAGCTATCGGCTTCAGTTGCGGGCTATCCTCGCGGGCATGGATGTCGAATATGGCGCCAGTGCTTTGGCGCCTGATGTAAAAGACAAATGCGCGTCTGCGCTGGCGCCACCTAGCTTTTTGAGCATGCCCGTCCATTTCCATCCTTCCACAGACACCAGCGGTGGAACATCGAGCGGTCGCGGCAGAGGGATCTTTGTCGAAGATAGCTCGGTTCTATTCACAGTGGCCAAAAGCTTCCCCCCCACGAGCGATACAACCGCCCCCGTCGTCGTGAGCACCGATCCCCAGAACGGGACTCAGGTGCAACCGGCGGTCTATGGACCCAATCCACTTCAGATCTTAAGTGCCCAAGTTCAAGATATCGAAACCACCGTGCGAGCTGAGAACACTATCAGCTTCATACAAATATTAGACCCCACAGGCGCTGACATCGGTGGTACGCGCAGCACCAGCGGTGGCAGTCCCAGCAATTTGATGATTCTTTACTTCAGGCCTTTCCAAGCGATCCGCAAGGGCGGCATCTATAAGATGGTCGTTAATAGCTGCAACACCGCGGGTCTCTGCATATCAAAAGAGTTTAGCTTTACCTTGCAGGATCAAACCGCTCCGTCGGTTGTTGGGGTCGAACTGGTAAGCTCGACGCAGGCGACAAATATCAATTTGACGATGGCGCAGACTTCACCCGACGGGCCCGTAAGTTCGATCACCGAGGTTTGGGCGCGTTTGGGCATGGATCCCAACAGCGCCAATACCATCGATTGGGATAATTCCGTGCTGGCTTTAAGAAAAATCGTTGGAGGCGCCGCGATTGTAGAGCCCTTGACCCGCATTAGCCCCGCGCTGGGAGCGGCTGCCCCAACCGACGGCAGGATCAAGTATCGCGTCGACCTTCCGATCAATGTCGCGGGCCTTTACGAAGTCTTCTTGCAGACCACCTCCAAGGACGCGAGCGGGCAACGTTTCGGCGGTCCCGAGGCGCCCTTCACTTATCCGCGCTTCACGACCATCGTGGACCCAAACTACCTTAGCATTCTCTACCCAGGGGGCGATCCGCAGATACCCGCGGTCACAGGCCTAAAGACGATCACGGTCACGACTTCGGCGAATGTGTATGTGACTCCCAGCACGTCGACGATTCAAGCCTTTGTACCCGATTTGACTTTGGCGGCGATGAATCCACCCAGTGGTTTTGTAGCGGTGAACAGTTCGGCGGCGGGCGCCCACGCGTTGCAATTTAGCGTGGTAGGCATCGGCACGCTTACCCAAGGCATGAAGTTCACTTACGACCCAACCACGCCTGTCCGTTTCAATTTGTATTACGATGACGCGGACCTGCCGGTGGGCGTGAGCGAAACCGCATTGGTCGTGCTAGGCTTTGACGGAGTGTCTTGGACTCCCGTCGCGGCGGCGATCCAGAACAGCAGCGGGTTGATTAATAATAGCTTCACCATCATCCCGCCGTTGAGCACGCCCGCGGCTTATGCGGCGTATGGCATCTTCTTTGCCGCATCCGCCGCCAACGTTTCGCCAACGCCACCGCCGACGCCCTTTAGTTTTGCGAGCACGCGCGCTTTCAATCCGGCGTTGGCCACTGGCTCACGCATGGCGCGTTTCTACTACAGCGACACCTTGCCACGCAATGTGGATGTCAAAATATATGATACCGCTGGGGTGCTCATCAAAGAGCTAGCCTTAGGGAATGGCGTGAGCGCCACCGATATATTTACGGACCCGATTTTCCTACGATCCTCTTATTATTTCCAGTGGGACGGGCGCAATGACAGCGGGGCGTTGGCGCGCAATGGCCTTTATCTAGTTCGGTGGCGCATTGTCAAACAAGACGGTTCCGTTGATACCCAGACTAAACTTGTGGCTCTCGTCAAATGAACAAACTCACTTGCTATAGCCTTTTAGGCGCTTTGATCATCCCTTCGTTCACATTGGCTGGCTCGACCGCCTTGGGTGGCGTGTTTACGGATGGCGGTTCAGGGACCCGGCCGCAGGGCATGGGTGGTGCGTTTGTGGCCGTGGCGGATGACGCAAACGCTGTTCAAGAAGGCGCCGCGGGAATGGCATTCTTTGAACGAGGCACTCGTTTTGTGACTTTCACGCACTCCAATTTGTATGGGCTGGGTGCGCTTTCGAGAGAATACATCTCCTTTGCGCAAGCGGATGTCGCGGGCTTTGGAGCTTTTGGATTAGCTTGGAATCGACTTTCCGCTAATCTGGACCCTGAACAATGGAACGAGGATGCCTATGCCTATGCGGGTGCAAAAAAGATTTCAGCCGGGGAAGAGTACCCTAAGTTAGCCGTCGGATGGAACGCAAAGTACTTTAGGGTAGACTCGGGGCTATCGGACTTAGGCGATGGCCTCACCGTCAATGGTGGCTCTGCTTCGGGTTACGGATTTGGGCTTTCCGTCATGCTAAAGGTTCGCCCATCCTTGGCGTTCGCCATCGCGGCGCAGGACCTCTATAGTTCGCTGAGCTGGGCGACTGGGACTTTGGAGATCGTCCCAACCACGGCCAAAGCCGGTTTTTCGTATCGCCTGACCGAGCAAACGCTTTTTGCGGCCGAGGCGCGCGGAAGGCAGGGGTCTTCAGGCTTTGTCCCTAGCAGCGCCCATCTCGGAGCGGAATTTTGGCTTTTTGATGGTAAACAACTCATGTGGAACGCCTTCCGAAATGTCGGGGCACGGGCAGGTTATCTGCAGCAGTTTGCCAACAACGATGGCGGTAATTTCACTGCGGGTGCCTCGGCCAAAGCTGACCAATGGCAGATTGACTATGCATACCAAATGGGCTTTGCCGCGACCCAGCTCGAAGCGACTCACCGATTTGGCCTAGGAATGAATTTCTAACCCGACGGATGAAGTGCCCCTCTGCCGCGGACCCGCGGTGGAGGGGCTTTTTTTTGGTCTCTTGCGGGCATGGACCCAGCCTGCCAGCTCTGCTAAAATCGAGGTCCTATGGACAAGCTAATCATCGAAGGTGGCCTACGCCTCAAAGGCGAAGCAGAAGTGGGCGGTTCTAAGAACGCCACGCTACCCATCATGGTGGCGGCGTTGCTCGCTAAAGGCGCCAGTCGCTTTCGGGGTGTCCCGCGCTTGCGGGACATCGATACCATGGTCAAGGTTCTACGGACCCTGGGAGCCAAGGCGTCCCAGACCGGGGATGTGCTGGATGTCGACCCGAAAGGCTTTAATAAATGGGAAGCACCTTACGATTTAGTGCGGACCATGCGGGCCTCGATCTACGTCATGGGGCCGCTGTTAGCGAGATTGGGGCGGGCGAGGGTGAGCTTGCCGGGTGGTTGCGCGATCGGCCAACGCCCGATTGATCTGCACTTAAAAGGCTTTGAGGCGCTTGGAGCCAAGATCCGTTTAGAGCACGGCTATGTGGAGGCTACGGCAAAAAAACTAAAAGGTGGGCGGATTGTCTTTGATAAGCCTTCGGTCGGCGCGACCGCCAATGTGATGATGGCCGCGACGCTCGCGCAAGGCACGACTTACCTCCACAATCCCGCGCAAGAACCAGAGATCGTCGATCTGGCAGGCTACCTAAAACGGATGGGCGCGCGCATCCGAGGGGAAGGTAGCGAGTGCATAGAGATCGATGGCGTGACTTCGCTCAATGCTTGCGAGTACGAGGTGAGCCCGGACCGTATCGAAGCCGCGACACTTTTGAGCGCGGCAGCGATCACGGGAGGCAGCATCAACCTAAAGCACGCCCGGCTTTCTGAGTTGGGGATTGTCGGTGAAAAGTTTCGTGAGCATGGTCTGGATCTGGTAGAAACGGGGCGCGGTTTGCGCGCGCAGATGGGACGCAAGCGAAAGCCGATCCACATATGCACGATGCCCCACCCAGGTTTTCCGACGGACATGCAGGCGCAGTGGATGGCCTTGATGGCCTTGACACCTGGGACCAGTGTTGTCACCGAGACGATCTGGGAAAACCGTTTTATGCACGTGAATGAACTTGAGCGCATGGGTGCGGACATCAAGATCCAAGGCAACAGCGCGGTCGTGACCGGCGTAAAAAAACTTTCAGGTTGTCAGGTGATGTCGTCTGATTTGCGCGCGGGGGCCGCGCTGGTCCTGGCGGGACTCGTTGCCAAAGGCAAGACCGATGTGCTACGGATCTATCACCTGGATCGGGGCTACGAACGCTTAGAATCAAAATTGGCCGCATTAGGCGCTCGGATCAAGCGCGTGCCAGAGTGAATTTTGAGCAAAGAGTGGGCCTGGCGCTCGGCTTGGTGATGTTTGCCTCAACTTGCGTGGCTGCCCCCGAACTTGATCTTGGAGTCCCTCAACGCTCTGCTGTAGAGCAACTGGATCTGCAAGTAGGGCGCTGGGATCAGCGCTTGATGCCATCGTTGCGATCTGCCAGTCAAAGAGGCGTGCGGGTACGAGTCATTTTGGATCCCCAGATTGAGTCCAACCGCCGCGCCTCGGTTGCCTTGCGGGCACCTGGGGTTGAATTGCGTTGGGCATCGGTGGTCAAGGGTGGCTTGGACAACGCAAAAATCATGGTACTGGTGGACTCGAAGGTGCTTTGGAGCTTAGGCGCTAAGTCCGGTACGGATCGGACGCGTTGGCGACTTGTGGCGAAGGGCGCGGAGGCAAAGGAGGGGCAGACCGCCTTTGATAGCCGGTGGCGTCTGGCAAAGCTAGTGAACCCTCCAGAACTGGTGTTGAACGACGCGCTGAAGGCCTTGCCTGACCCGCGCAGTGACGATGAGCTATTTCCTAGGTTTAAGAGACGTTCTTTGGCTGCGCCTAAGTCTCAAGAGGCCCCATGAAGACTTTTCGAGTACGCGATAGCGCTGATCTTCGAACCTTGCAACGCCGGCTTCAAAATTCAGTCGCATTCAGCGAGTCTGAAACGCGTAAGGTCCGCTTGATCTTGCAAAGCGTGCGGCGACGTGGTGACGCCGCGTTGCTTGCGTACGCGAGGCGATTTGACAGCATCACGATGCGCCCTGCTGATTTACGCGTGACCACTGCCGAAGTGCGGTCTGCCTATAGCAAGGCGGGCAAGGTTTTTGTAAAAGCTGCTCAGGCGGCGATCAACAATATTAAACAGTATCAAGAGCGCTTGAGGCCACTTTCGTGGCGTCGAACGATGCGGCCAGGAGTGGTGCTTGGGCAGCTGGTGCGCCCCATGCGCCGCGTGGGGCTCTATGTTCCGGGGGGCGAGGCGCCCTTGGTCTCGACGGTGATGATGACGGCAGTGCCGGCCAAGGTGGCGGGTGTCGAAGAGATCGCGCTTTGCACACCCGATCGGGGCAAGGGTATCGACCCGCGAATCTTGGTGGCCGCGGATCTGGCTGGAGTCAAAGAGGTCTACCGTGTGGGCGGCGCGCAGGCGATCGGGGCGCTGGCCTACGGAACGCGATCCATCCCTGCGGTCGACATGATCGCGGGGCCAGGCAATCGCTGGGTGGTGTTAGCTAAAAAACTAGTTTTTGGTGACGTGGGGATCGACATGCTACCGGGCCCAAGTGAGGCATTGGTCGTCGCAGACGATAGCGCCAGCGCCACTTGGGTCGCATGGGACCTGTTGAGCCAAGCGGAACACGCAGGTGACGAAACAGCCATCTTGGTGACCCCGTCGCAGCGTTTAGCCAAGGCAGTGAGCAAAGAGTTGGCGTTGCGACTTAAAACACTGCCACGCCGAGCGATTGCAACACGTTCCCTCAAAAAATTCGGCCTTATCGTGTTGGTGAAAGATTTAGAGAGCGCTATGCGAGTCGTCAATCTTTTGGCGCCTGAGCACTTGCAATTGATGGTGCGCCAGCCAGACGCATGGCTTCCTAAAGTCCGCAATGCGGGCGCTATTTTTGTGGGGGCCCATACGCCCGTGGCTTTAGGCGATTTTATTGCCGGCCCGAGCCACGTCTTGCCAACCGGGGGTACCGCACGCTTTGCCAGCGGATTGAGCGTGGTGGATTTTATGACCAGCAGTTCGATCGTGCGGTATGAGCGTTCTGCTTTAGAGCAGGCCGAAGAAGAGCTTGTGCCGATCGCTCAAGCGGAAGGTTTGAGCGCTCACCGCGACAGCCTGCTGGTCCGGCGGGGCAAGGCGTGAGCGTCGAGCGCATTTTAGCCCGTTTAAGGCCAACGCTTGGGCAAGTGAGCGCCTATCAAAGCGAGATCGACCTGGGCGAAGACGCGTTGGATGCGAACGAGAATCCATATTCGCCTCCAGCTCGTTTTACCCTGGCCGCGGCAAAAGCCGTCGCTTCCGCGCACTTGAATCGTTATCCCGATTCGTCCGCCAAGCGCTTGCGTGCCGCCGCCGCCGCGCACTATGGAGTGGCAGAAGATTGCTTGCTCTTTGGCAACGGGTCGGATGAGTTTTTGACGATGCTGTTTTTGGCATTCGGGGGAGACGGCGCGACGGTGCTCTTGCCCAGCCCTACCTTTAGCATGTATGCGCAACAGGCACGGGCCGCGGGATGGGCTGTGATCGAAGAGCCGTTGGATCAGGATTTTCAATTGAGCGAAGCCTTTGTCCAAAAGGCACGTGCGGCGCGACCCAAGCTCATCTTCTTGGCCAATCCCAACAACCCGACTGGAAACCTCTTTCGGGCCGAGACTGTCCGGGAGCTTCTAAGTCTGGAAGATGTTGTTGTGGTGCTGGATGAAGCGTATGCGGAGTTTGCTTCTGTTTCAGGTTTGGCGGACCTAGAAAAAAATGAGAACTTGGTGGTCTTGCGTACACTGTCAAAAGCGTTTGGATTGGCTGGCTTGCGGGTTGGCATTTTAGCTGGGCACGCGCGTTTGGTTGCGGAGCTGAATAAAGTACGCTTGCCCTACAATCTTGGCACGCTAACGCTAGAAATGGCCTCGATCGCGTTAGAGTGCGCCAAAGACTTTGAACCTCGAATTGAAGAACTAAGAATCGCGCGGGCAGAACTGGCAAAAGCCTTGGGCGCCATGCCGGGGGCGAGAGTCTGGCCAAGCGACGCAAATTTTATCTTATTCTTTCATCCCGAGGCGGAACACCTGCGTCAATTTCTTTTAGAGCGCAGATTGCGGCTACGGCGTTTTAAGGGCGGCGTTTTGGACGGATGCCTGCGGTTGAGTGTGGGCGACAAAGAACAGAACACACGCCTGTTTCAGGCGATCCATGATTTTGTATTTAAAAAGGCGGTCCAGTGAAAAAACGTATCGCGACACAGCAGCGCAAAACGCGTGAAACCCAGATCGCACTACGCCTCAATTTGGACGGCGAAGGAGTGACACGTCTTAAGACGGGCTTGCCATTTATAGAGCATATGCTGGATGTATTTTGCCGCCAGGCGCTTTTTGATCTGGACCTACAAGCCAAGGGTGATCTGAAGGTGGATGATCACCATTTGGTAGAGGATCTAGGTCTGGCACTCGGCAACGCGGTGGCGCAGGCCTTGGGAGACAAAGCGGGCGTGCGACGCTATGGTTGGGCCGAGGCACCCTTGGATGAGGCACGCGTGAAGGCTGTGCTGGATCTTTCGGGACGGCCCTACTTGCTTTACGACCTGCAATTGGGCAGTCGCAAGATCAAAGATTTTGATCTACAGCTGCTCGAGGAATTTTTGCGAGCTTTTTGTGATCGGGCTCGCGTGACATTGCACATCAAACAAGAAGCCGGAAAAAACAATCACCACATTGTTGAGGCGGCGTTCAAGGCCTTGGGGTTGGCGCTACGCCAAGCTTGCGAGCGTGATCCACGTAGGCAGGGAAGCGTGGCCAGTACCAAGGGGACACTTGCCAAGTAACCGTGCGCCCTTTTTGGGCATCATTGACTACGGCAGCGGCAATCTGCGCAGCGTGGCTAAGGCCTTCGAAATCGTGGGCGCCAAGGTGCGCGTCAGTGCCAGTCCTCGGGCGTTGGCTGGAGCCGCAGGTTTGGTGTTGCCTGGGGTGGGTGCCTTTGGCGATTCGATGCGAGCTCTGCGGCGCTCGGGCATGGATCACCTGTTACGCCAAGTTCAGGCTGACGGAATACCCCTGCTGGGCGTTTGCTTGGGACTGCAGATCTTTTGCGAGGATGCCAGTGAGTTTGGTTTGCACAAAGGCCTGGGATTTTTTCCAGCCAAGGTACGGCGCTTTGGCGCTGGCATGAAGGTTCCGCACATGGGGTGGAATACAGTCAAGACCGATCCGGCCTGCCCGCTCTTTAAAGGCCTGCCCCAGGACACAGCCTTCTATTTTGTGCATTCATTCCGCGCGCGTAGCCGTTCCAAGGCCGTGCGTGCCGGACGGACGGTGCACGGTGGAGAGACCTTAGACTCGGATCTCTGGCGGGACAATATCTACGCCACCCAGATTCATCCTGAGAAGAGCCAGCAAGCGGGTTTGCGCTTGTATAAAAATTTCTGGGGCCTTTGCTCCAAGCCAGGAGTCTGACTTGTTGATTTTGCCTGCCATCGACCTACGCAAAGGTCGTTGTGTCCGCCTGATACGGGGCGATGTCCGTGATGAGACCGTCTATAGCGAAGAGCCGGTGAGCATGGCCAAGCTGTGGCAACTGAAAGGCGCCCAGTACCTGCACGTGGTGGATCTGGATGGCGCCCTGACTGGGGAGCCTAAGAACCTTGACCACGTCTTCGCAATTTGCAAAGCGTTGCGTATCCCCGTTGAGTTTGGCGGTGGCTTGAGGGATTTTGACACCATCAAGAGCGTTCTTGAGCGTGGGGTCCGACGAGCCATCTTGGGCACCTCGGCCGCGCAGGACGAAAAACTAGTTCGGCGGGCCGTTGAAAAATATGGTGATCGTGTGGCGGTTGGTGTGGACGCCAAAGATGGCTTTGTGGCGGTGAAAGGGTGGGTTGAGACCAGCAAACTCAAGGCGATTGATTTCGCCAAACGGATGCAAGAATTGGGGGTTAAAACCATCATCTACACCGATATTAAAAAGGACGGCATGCTTCAGGGCCCCAATGTGAAGGCTTGCCGTGAGATCGCCAAGGCGCTCAAGATCCCAGTGATCGCCGCGGGGGGCGTAAGCAAAGTGAGAGACATACAACGCTTGAAGGCCTTAGAACCGCTGGGCTTGTCGGGCGCCATCGTTGGTAAGGCGCTTTATAGCGGCGCTTTAGATCTAAAAGATGCGTTGATCGCGGGGGCGGCCGAATTGCCCAAGCCTGTCGCGAAGAGCACTCGGCGCAAAATTGTTAAAAAGAGGGCGTAGGGTGCTTTGCAAGCGCGTGATCCCTTGTCTGGACGTGAAGGACGGCCGAGTCGTTAAAGGCGTACGGTTTGTCAATTTGCGTGACGCAGGCGATCCCGTGGCGGTTGCCAAGGCCTACGACAAGGCAGGGGCCGACGAGCTGGTCTTTTTGGACATTGGCGCTAGCCACGAAGGTCGTGGCATCCTGTTGGATGTCGTGCGTCGCACCGCCGAACAAGTTTTTATGCCCCTGACCGTGGGTGGGGGCGTGCGAACCGTGAAAGATTTTAGAGCCCTGCTGCTAGCGGGCGCGGACAAGGTCAGCGTTAACACCGCGGCCGTGCGACGCCCGGCGTTGTTGAAAGAGGCTTCGCGGGTCTTTGGTAGCGCCAACTTGGTTCTAGCCATCGACGCGAAGCGCGTATCCGCTGGGCGGTGGCAGGTCTTTTTGCATGGAGGCCGCACCCCCACAGGCTTGGACGCGGTGGCGTGGGCGCGGCGCGGCGCGGCCCTGGGCGCCGGAGAGATCTTGCTCACCAGCATGGACGCCGACGGGACCAAAGACGGTTACGACGTAGCGCTGACGCGGGCTGTTTCACGTGCGGTGCGCGTGCCGGTGATCGCTTCGGGCGGGGCTGGGACCCTAGAACATTTGGCCGAGGGGCTCAAAAAGGGTGAGGCCGACGCGGTGCTAGCGGCATCCATCTTTCATTTCAAAAAATACACGATCGCTCAGGCCAAACGCTATTTGCGAAAGCGCGGACTTCCTATGCGTGAGAGCTTTGTCGATAAATCAAGGGGATAGGACATGGATCTGAAGTGGATTGATGATTTAAAATATGACGCGCAAGGCTTGATCCCCGCGATCATTCAAGATGCCGAAGATGGTCAAGTCTTGATGTTTGCTTGGATGAATAAGGCCAGCGTGCTCGATACGGTTAAAACCGGAAAAACGCACTTTTGGAGCCGGTCGCGTCAGAAGTATTGGATGAAAGGCGAAGAGTCCGGCAACACGCAAGAACTTCGCGAAGCCTACTTTGACTGTGATAAAGACGTTCTGCTGTTCAAGGTTAAGCAAAATGGCGGGGCGGCTTGCCACACGGGTCACCGTAGCTGTTTTTATAATGCGGCTGGTCAGGAGGGCGTGTCTGAGAAGGGTGCTCTCGTTTTTGATCCCAAGCTTGTCTATAAAAAGGATGGCCAGTGATCTTGCCCGACTTTAAAAGTTTCGAGGTCTTGTGTCGCAAGGGCAATCTGGTGCCCGTGCGCATGGAACTGCTGGCTGACTTAGAAACGCCAGTGTCGGCTTTTGCCAAGCTGGCGGACTGGGGTCGGGCTGAGCGTTGTTTTTTGTTAGAGAGCGTTGAAGGCGGCGAAAATGTGGGGCGCTATAGCTATCTGGGGGTGGATCCAAGCGTGGTCATCCAGACGCAAGGACGCGAAGGCCTAGAAATCGACGGCCGCGGCCAGCGACGGTTTTCGATAAAAAACGACCCGCTGGATGAGATCGAGTCTCGACTCGCGGCCTACAAGCCAGTGAGCGTACCTGGTCTGCCAGATTTTTGGGGCGGTGCGGTAGGATACATGGGCTATGACTGCGTGCGTTTTTACGAGCAAATCCCGGACAAAAACCCTGACACCCTTGGCTTTCCTGAGAGCCTGCATTACATCACGGACACTTTAGTCGCTTTTGATCACGTCAAGCACAGCATGCAGGTGCTCGCGCTGGCGCACGTCTTAAAGAACACGCCCGCAGGTAGAAAGGCGGCTTATGCTGACGCCGTGAAGCGCGTTCGGCGCCTGGCGGCCCGATTGCGGGGACCGTTGCCGAAGCCGCCACGCCCATCCACGAGCAAGGCCGACAAGGCTTGGACACCTAATGTGAGCCAAGCAGGCTATGAAAGCTCGGTGCGCAAAAGCCTTGAATACATCAAAGCTGGAGATATTTTTCAGGTAGAGATCGGAAGGCGGCTGTCGAAGCGTGTCGCCGTGGACGCGTTTAGCGTCTATCGGCAATTGCGCCGTATCAATCCATCGCCCTACATGTTTTATTTTTCAGATGGCACCCGAAAGATGGTTGGCGCCAGTCCTGAGATCCTATTGAGTGTCGAGGGATCGCACGCCAACATTAGGCCGATTGCGGGCACGCGGGGGCGTGGCAAGGATCACGCGGAAGATCTAGCGTTGGAGCGCGAGCTGTTGGCGGACCCCAAAGAGCGCGCGGAGCATATCATGATGGTGGATCTTGCCCGCAATGATCTTGGGCGGGTTTGTAAGGCTGGCACCATTCGGCCGACCGAATTGATGGTCATTGAAAGATACAGTCACGTCATGCATATCGTGAGCAATGTCGAGGGCACGTTACGCCCCGGGGTGCGCCCCAGCGATGTGGTTCGCGCGAGCTTTCCCGCGGGAACGATGAGTGGGGCGCCAAAGATTCGGGGCATGCAAGTGATTGACGAGCTCGAGACAGTTCGGCGGGGGCCCTATGCGGGTAGCCTTGGGTGGCTGAGTTTTACGGGCAACCTCGCGCACGCCCTCTTGATCCGAACTCTCTTTTTTACTGGGGACCGAGCGCATGCGCAGGCTGCCGCGGGAATTGTCGCGGACAGTAAGCCGCGTAGTGAATTTCTCGAGACCGAGCGCAAGATGCGAGCGACTATCAAGGCTGTCGAGATGGCCGAGGCCGAACTTCAGACACAGAACCACGGCGTGAAGGGGAAGCGATGATCGCGTTGATCGATAACTACGATTCGTTCACTTACAACCTGGTTCAGGTGCTCGGTGAATTGGGTGCTGAAATCAGGGTGTTTCGCAATGATCAAGTGAGCGTGATGGAGATCGCCCGAAGAAAGCCCAGCCACCTTGTCATCTCT
>JANLXT010000099.1:0-6386 GCA_031365225.1 candidate division FCPU426 bacterium | reverse complement strand
CGACCAGGTGTTCGAGACCTGCAAGCGACCCAGCTCTTCTCCCTCGACACAGCGACCATCAGCGAAGCCATCCAATGCCTAGAGCTGGCCACCCTCCAAGGCTGCGACTCCATCCACGTCGCCACTGCCCGGGCCCACCATTGCTCCCTCTTTGTCTCCGCTGACCTGCAACAATGCAAAGCGGCTAAGAAACTGGGGCTGAAGGTGCAGGCGGTCTAAAGGCTGACGCCTGCCCTTCGAGGCCCGGGCTCCCTGGGATTTCCATGCGCCGGGCACCTCAGGGCAGGCTTACGAACACTCTAGTCAATGTCCGGTAAAATCGCGCGATACTCAAGTGAACCTACAAGCTTAGCTGCGTTTGCCATTGCAGCACCATCTGTATTAATACAAACCACGCTCTTCTTCTTGCCTCTATGATCTGCATTGCTTAAAAGAGAGAAAATTTCGACATCATAAGCATTCAATGCAATTCCCCAGAAAACTAAAGTGTCGGCACTTTGAAACCAATCAATTGCACCGCGATGTAGTTGTGAAATGGCCGCGCCATGTACCGCGTACATGCGATTCAAGATTTCTATTACCGCCTTTGAATATTTTTTCTTATTCTGCCGGTAATGAGAAGCGATATCACTTGGAATGTCTCCATAATCAGAATATTCACTCGGCAATATAATGCTTAGTGGAAATTCACACCGTCCATGCAAGTAAATGCAGTTGCGTGCCCATTGTGCGCGCCAAAGTGTATTGTCCCAATTAGTTGTAACAAATGCAGAGTCTTTGTCATTTTCTAATATTGTTTTCAATGCAGACGGAACTTCTCGAATACTAAGCTCTTCTACTGCATGGTCATTATATGATTCTCCCAGCCGAACTCTAAAATCGATTAATTCATTTAACTGATCAATCAATTCTTGCCGGACCATTATGGAGCCCACTCGCTTTTGGGCTCCGGGTGTCGGATTAGTGAATTCACGAATTTCAAGAAAAATTAACTCACGTATCATTTTGGTCCAATTTGCAATCAAAGATAAATTGTAAGAATATGGGAGAGACTTCAAGGTTGCGGCTCTGTCTTGATTAATAGCGTTCTTTGCAAATTCACGGATAAAATCATTTAAAGGCTTTTTTAATGGTAACTCGCCATTTCGAATGGCTCCGTTACCAACTATTACTACAGTCTTCGGAACAAATTTTTTAAAACTATCGTGTTCATTCCAAGTACAAGGCGCTCCATTCATCTTCAACAATTTGCCTAAATCTATCTGAGAGTTTCCAGCCATCGACTCCACCTAAGTCCTATTTGGGGGATTTTCCAATCTGCACCAAATACTGCGCGGCTTCCCTGTTCTCTGGCTCGAGCTGCAGCGCCCTTGTCCACGCCTGGGCTGCTTGGGTGAACTTGCCTTGCACGGCGTAGGAGATGCCTAGGTTGACCATGGCGGAGGCGTAACTGGGGCTTAGGGCCACGGCTTGTTCTAGGTGTTCTTGGGCTTGGACGGCTAGGTTCAATTGGCCCAGGGACGCGCCCAGCATGTTGTGGATCTCGGGGGCGTGGGGATTGGCGATCAGATCCTGCTGATAGGCTTGCGAGGCCTCTTGCAAAAGGCCTTGGGCGCGCAAGGATTCACCCAAGGCGAAGTAGGCCCCAACGATGGCTTGGTTGTTGAACTGATCGACATTCAAGCTGGTGGCTTTTTTAAGAAAGCGCGTGGCGCTGGCGTGGTCATTGGCCGTCGTGGAGCGCCCTGCTTGGCGCCAAAGCCGGTTGGCGGTCAGCTCGCGCCCGGCGTAGATCCCAAAGATCAGCGAGAGCGCCATGCCCCAGCCGAGGGCGTGCCGAGGATCCATGGGCGAAGGTTCCACTCGCGTTCGCGGTGGCTGAGCCGCCACGCCTAGCAACAAGAAAAAACCAAGCGCCGTCGGTGCGATGTTAGAAAACGTATTCAGCAGCGACACGCCGGCCATCCCAAAGGTGCCCAGCAGTGCGCCCAAGGCAAAAACGTCACCCTCGCGCGCGCGACGCCACGCGGCCAGCGACGCTAGGAACCACGCGCCGCAAAAGAGGCTTAATCCAATCAGACCCGTCTCGCACAACAAGTACAAAAAGTTTTGATGCGGGAGCCAGGTGACAACGTAGTTCCAGCCTGCCTGCGGCTCGCGCGCCAAGATGTCGGCTTGGATCTTAGGGTAGAGAGGACGATAAGTCGCTAGCCCCGCGCCTTGCAGTGGCTGGGTCTGCCAATGTTCCAGCGCCACTTTCCACATCATGCGGCGATTGATGCCGGAGACAGATTTTTCTTGGCGCAAGCCTGGTAGAGCGACCACCAGCCAGAGCGTAAGAGCTAAGAGCGCGCCGGCCGCCAAAGCCAACAGACCGCGCTGTGTGAAGCCGATGCGTTGGCGCCACGAGGCGTTGCTGGGAAGCATCAAAAATATCCAAGTCAAGCCAAGCACAAAGCCTGCGCCCAACCACACGCCCACGGTGCGCGTCCAATAGAGGACCAGGGCCAACAGCAGCAAGGCCACGCGAGACGGGCCACGCCAACGGGCAGGGGCGCCCAGGCAGAGCCCCAGGGTCAGGCCGAAAGCTAATATGAGATGCCCGCCGAAGAAATTGGGGTTGCCGATGGTGCCGAGAGGACGGCGGGTGAAGTCGGTGCTCCAGAGCCAGGGGTCCACGCCAAAGTGCTGGGCGGCGCCATAGAGGGTGGCGAGCAGCGAGGCGGTCAAGAAAGCGAAGGCAACGGCACGGACTTGGCGAGCGTCTAAGAAGGCCGGGATAAAGAAGAGGCTGGCGTAGAGGCTGTACTCGAGCGCGGTCTTAAGGCCGTCCGCAGGAAAAGGGCTGCTGAAGGCGCTGACCCAGAGCCAGAGGACGTAGCCTGCGACCAACCGGGCGGGCCAAGAGCTTAAGAGCGCTGGAAAGCCGGGCCATTGCAGCAATAGAAATGTCAGCAGGCCCAGGGGCAGGGCCGCTTTGATCCAGGCCGTCTCGATGGGGGCAAAAGGATCGTGACTGTCGTGCCAAAAGAAGAGCTGTGAGCAGGTGACGGCCGCCAGCAGGCTGAGCCAAGCCACTTGGCGCGCCAGACGTTGCCAGCGCGCCTCGCTCACGCGATGCCCATACGATCAAGCGCCATCTCGGCGGCGCCCAAAACGCCCGAGTCGTCCCCCAGGGCCGCGGCCACGATCTTGGCGCGGCGGGCAGGACTTGGAAACGCGTGCTTGAGCACCTGAATGCGTAACGCTGGCAACAAGTCCTTGGCCGCGGCCATGACCCCACCGCCCAGCACCACGCACTGCGGATTGAACACATGAATATAGCCGATGACGCCCGTGGCCAAATGCTTGATGTATTCTTGCCACGCTTGGCGAGCCATGGGATCCCGCGCCAGCATGGCCTGGTGCACCATGGCACTGCTGATGGCTCGTAAGTTACCGCCACAAAGTTTACGAAGAACTTTAGCCCGGGGTGACACCGCCAACTCGCGACCACGCCGCGCCAAGGCCGTGGCCGAAGCAAAGACTTCGAGGCATCCACGCTGGCCACAGCCACAGGGAGGGCCGAGGGGGTCGATGCTAAAGTGTCCCAACTCGCCAGCGGTGGTATCGGCGCCGACCAACAATTTTCCACCCAAGATGACACCGCCGCCGACGCCTGTGCCAAGCGTGAGCATGACCATGTCGGCGCAACCTTTGCCAGCGCCCTGACGGTGTTCCCCCAAAGCCGCGACGTTGGCGTCGTTATCTAAAAATACTTTGTATCCCGTGGCCTTGGACAGGATCTTTGTCAGCTGAACGTTATGCCAGCCTGTCAGATTGGGCGTCTTGAGCACCACGCCTTTCCACGCGTCCAGGGGACCAGGCGAACCCACGCCCACGCCAAGGATGGCGCGTTTAGGCAAGCCGCTGTGGGTGGCGACCCATTTGATCTGTTGAGCCATGCGTCGTATGACGTTGGTGGGGCCGTCGGCGACGCGGGTCGCTACCTTGGATTTGGCCAACAAGCCATGCCCATGCTTGGCCAGCGCCGTGACGATGTTGGTCCCGCCAAGGTCAACGCCAATGCTATGCAACGAACGACGGGCCAAGCTCATCGCACTTGGGGCTGAGTCTGAGGTGGCGCGGAAAGGACTTGCTGCTTTTGTTGCGGAGGTCTTGAAAAGATGAAGCTACAGGACAGATACATAGCCATAAATAAAAAGCCAAAGCCGATCACAGAGCCGACGATCCAAAATGGGGACCAACGGGGGCCAAGGATGGGTGTGCTTACCTCACCCTCCGCCAAGCCTTCTTCGTGTGGGAACCATGTTTTTGCCATCACTTGCCTGCGAGTAAGAAGATCAAAAGGCCGAAGGCCCAGGCTCGTTGGGGTCGGGCGTCTTGGTGCGAGGGTTGTCTTCTCGATCCACGCCCGCGAAAGCTTGGCTACCTGGATTGACCGGCGAAAGGGGTGTGATGCCCTTGTCGACAAGGATATTAAAGTCAAACGTCGCGCGGTTCTTCATCAACGCGGTTTGAAAGACAAAGTCCTTCTCTTCTTCGTTGCGCCCTTGCATCCACGCCTCAAACTCGGGGCGCTCGACAAACCAACCAAAGGCGGGACGCTTGACGGCATTGGCAACCGCCGCCAGCAAGAAGGGATGCTGGTCCCGGCCCACGACGTCTTTGACATCGTTGGGATCCAGGATCTCCGTGCCGCTGATTTCGATGACCTTGCCTTTGACGATCTGGCAAAAGAGGGCGGCCCACAGCGCGTCGCCCTCAAAAACCGCCAACACAAAGACGCAATTTTCGGGCGCCATTTTTTTTAAGAATCGATTCAGGCGATCGACCGGCAGACCCAACCAAAGCGGCTCGCCTTGGGGCGCGATGGCCATGCCCGGCTGGGCCATGCGGCTCTCGTATTCTAACGCCACGTGTTCGTCCAAATCACGGGCAGGATCAAAAGCGCGCGCGGCTTCGGACATGCCAAGTCTCACGCTGTTCGGGTCCAAGACCCACGCTTGCCACGCGTCAGGGTGCGCCTTGAGCAATTCATCCGCCACGGCTTGCGGGTCCGTCACCGTCGTCACGGTCAGCGCCAATGGGCCCGTCTTTGTGTGCACCAGTTGTTCAGCAACGCCTTGGGTGTGCGACAAGATCACCCGGGGCGCAGTGAGCGCATGCCGTCCCAAGATCGTTAGGCGCTTCCAATGCTCGGGGTCCACCCCGTGAAACTTAAGCTCTGGGCTCAGCATGGGATCAACTCCCAGACACCGATCTCGTAGGCGCCCAAGCGCACGTCGCGCTCTTCGACCGCGCCCAAAAAGCGCGTGGTGTTAAATAGGGGCTTGAGCACAAATTTACCCTCGCGGTAGACGGTGCACGGCCGCTCTTGGGCATGCGGGTTGCGGATAAAAAGAAGGGTGCGCCCACTGGCTTTATGCAGCGCCAGTTCGAGGCTGTTGTCTGACAAGGTGACTTCGGGCAAGACCTTCGCCTTGCGCAAGAGGGCCTCGACGGTCTTAGCGTCAAACACCGTCTGCACCAGCAAGCGGCCATCCCCCAGCAAAGCGGGCTTACCCATCTCGAAGGTCACGCCCTCAAACGCGCGCAAGGGCTCAAAGCGCGTATTCAAGCGAGGCAAACTGGGCCCAAACACCAGGGTGCCGCCCCCCTCGACAAAGGCTCGCAAGCGCCTGCCAAGGGCTTCGTCCAAGGTGCCCCAGCAAGCCACAAACGCCACGCCATGTTTCTTGAGCTTGTCCGTCGCGATCGAAGAATCCGCCAGGCCAAAAGAATAGTGCTTTTGCTGCAGCCACGTGTAGGCGCTGGCGCGGAACGCCTTCACCGCGTCCAGGCCAGGATCTTCGGCCCCAAAGAGATCTTTGGGAATGGGCATGTGGCGCAGGGCATCGGGATAGAAGCTCTTGTCTTCAAAGATACCCGTGCGATCAAAGCTGGACCCCAGCAACTGGGTCTCGCGAGGGTCGATGATCACCGCCTGATTGAGCGGCGTGGCCTTGGACCATTCGGACTCTTCTAAGAACTTATTAAAGCGCTCATGCAACTGGGCGTACTCTTCACGCCGGCGTCCGTCGGCCAAAAGCGGGCTACCGTACCAGCGGTCACGTTCGACCAGCATATAAAAATTCATGCCACGCACACCGCCCATCAAAGGCGCCATGATCACGGCTTGGTGGTCGGTCAAGGTCCAGCCTTCACTGCCCACAGGCCAGCCCCCCGCGCCAAATTCTGGGATGTAAGGCAAACGCGCGCAGGTGCTTAGATAACGGGCTTGGTCGACGGCCCAGTTGGCGTTCTCGGCACGGGGATAGCAATCAATCCCCACAAAATCCAAGCCGCTTTCGGCCTCTAGTTCTGGCAAGTTAAACGGCGTATCC
>JANLXT010000045.1:0-12521 GCA_031365225.1 candidate division FCPU426 bacterium | reverse complement strand
GAGCCAAGCGCCCGCGTTTTTATTGCGCTTGGTCTTGCATCCTGGCGAAGTCGCCAGTCAGACGATTGGGCCGTTCTTAAAGCATCTCGTGGTTGAACAGGCGCATTTGTCTGAGACCGTGTATCACGCGCTCGTCGCCTTTTTGTGCGCGAACGCGATGGCGGGTTTTGTGACGGTGACTGCGCTTATCCTCACGCTGGCCGAGCGAAAAGTTTGCGCTCGCTTTCAAAATCGCATCGGCCCTAACCGGGTGGGCTATTTTGGGATGCTGCAGCCTTTGGCAGACGTGCTCAAGTTGCTTCAAAAAGAAGACACCATTCCGCGTGGTGCGGATCGGCCAGTTTTTATTTTGGCCCCCTTTGTCGGCATGGTTGCGACTTACATGGTTTTGGCGGTCTTGCCCTTTGATAAGGGTTTCAGCGTTGCGGATGTAAATCTGGGTGTGCTCTATGTGACCGCGGTCTCGGCCCTGGGGGTCTTGTCCATGGTGATGGGAGGCTGGGCCAGCGCTAATAAATACAGCCTGCTGGGTGGCTTGCGTAGCGCTGCGCAAGTCGTGAGCTATGAACTTTCTCCCGCGTTGGTCGTACTTAGCGTGGTGTTGTTCACGGGCACCTTGTCGATGCAGGGCATTGTCGCATCTCAGGCCAGCAACTGGAATCTTTGGGCCATGGGCCCCATGGGTGTGGTTGGCATGCTCATCTTTTTGACTGCTTCGACGGCCGAGATCAATCGCGCGCCCTTTGATCTGCCCGAGGCCGAGTCTGAATTGGTGGCGGGTTATCACACCGAGTACTCGGGCATGCGTTTTTCGATGTTTCAGCTGGCCGAATTTATGAACATGTACATCGTCTCGGCCCTTCTTACGACGCTCTTTTTGGGCGGTTGGCAGCCCATCATGATTGGCGGATGGAACCCGCTGAGCTTTGTGACCATCCCAGGCTGGATATACTTTTTTGTTAAGAGCTATGGTGTGGTGTTTGTCATCATGTGGTTTCGCTGGACTTTTCCGCGCGTGCGCGTGGATCAGTTGATGAAGCTGGAATGGAAGATTCTTTTACCCATTGCATTCGTCAATCTTATCTTCGTGGCCGTTTGGGTGGCCATGCTGGCCTCGAAATAGAGTTGGAGCGTCAACGATGAACCCAGTTTCTTGGTTGCTTGGAATCTTGAAAGGCTTTTGGAGCCTTTTGGGTGGCATGTGGATCACCATCCAAGAGTTCTTTAAGAACGATGTGACCCTGCAATATCCTGACGAGCGCTGGCGCATGCATGAGCGCTTCCGTGGCCGGGTCGACATGCCTTTGGATCCTGCGAGTGGCGCGCATAAATGCACTTTGTGCATGATGTGCATACGAGCCTGTCCCAACGCTAGCCTTGAGATCGTTCAAGGCAAGGGAAGCGACGGCAAGACCCGCGTGCTGGACAAATACATCTACAAGCTCTCGACTTGCACGCTTTGTGAGCTCTGCATCGAAGCCTGCAATTTTGACGCCATCCGAATGAGCCACGACTATGAGATGGCGACCTATGACCGCCAAGACTTGACCTTGATACTCAACGAGCCTTTCAAGGGGGCGCAATGAGCCTGCAGATCACCCTTTTTTATGTCAGTGCTTTCATTATCGTTTTTTGCGCATTGCGCGCGATGACGGGCCAGTACATCTTTCGTTCAGCGCTGTACCTGGCGGTGACCCTTGCGACACTGGCGGTGCAATACATGTTGCTCCGGGCCGAATTTGTGGCGATTGTCCAGATCCTGGTCTATGTCGGTGCGGTTATCGTGCTGATCATGTTCGCGGTCATGCTCACGGCCCAACTGGGTGATGCGCATGTATCTCAAACCAATCGCTTGGCCGTCGCGACAGGGGCCGCGAGCTTGACGCTTTTCTACGTGCTACAAAAAGTTTTGCGTGCCAATGACTGGGCCGCGGTCATTCCTGCCCCTGCGGATCCGCATGTCCAGGTCGAAACGGCCAGCAATATCAAAGCCGTGGGCCAGGCGCTGCTATCGGGATATCTATTACCCTTTGAGCTGGTGGGACTCATCCTATTTATTGCGCTAGTTGGTGCGGTGCTCATTGCGCGAAAGGACCCCGTAGCATGAACGCCATCGGATTAAATCACTATTTAATGCTTTCTGCGGCTCTTTTTAGCATTGGTTTTTATGGCGTCATCACGCGTCGCAACGCCGTGGGTGTATTGATGGGTGCCGAGCTGATACTTAACTCTGTGAACCTAAACCTTTTGGCGTTCAATCATTTCTTGCATCCGGCAGCCTTGGGTGGCCAGATGTTCGCGCTCTTTACCATCACTATTGCCGCCGCCGAAGCGACTGTCGCTTTAGCGTTGGTCGTGGCTGTTTATCGTCAAAAAAAGTCAGTGTTGGTCGAAGATATCGACCAGCTTAAGTGGTGACCTCGCTCAAGGCTCGCGCATGAATTCGATGACCGCGTTAGTCCCAGTTTTGCCGTTGGTAACGTTCTTCGCCAACTACTTTTTCTTCCGCCGTAATCGCCAGGTGGCACCTTTGGTGGCCACCTTGGGTGTCGGCGCCGCGTTCTTGCTTTCGCTTAGTTTGGCTGCGCAAGTCATGGGCCATCCCGAAGCAGTCGTCGATAAGATAAAGTGGCTAGAAGTTAGCAATTCTGTTTTTGGACATTTTACGATTGAAGTGGGCGCTCTCTTGGATCCTTTGTGCGCGATGATGCTTGTGGTTGTCACAGGCGTCTCGACGTTGGTGCACATCTATAGCATTGGCTACATGCACGAAGAGCCTGGCATCGCTCGCTTTTTTATGTATTTAGGGCTATTCACTGTTTCGATGCTGGGCCTGGTGATCAGCCCTTCGCTGTATCAGATGTATATTTTTTGGGAACTGGTCGGGCTTTGCTCTTATCTCTTGATTGGTTTCTATTACACCAAGCCAGAGGCCAACAACGCTTGCAAGAAAGCTTTTGTGGTCAATCGCGTTGGTGATTTTGGGATGTTCTTGGGAATTCTGTTTTTGTCCTACTATTTAGGGACTGTCGATTTTCAAGAATTGCCCGCCAAGATGGGGCAGTGGCCACTCTTTGGACCTGATTGGTTGCCTTTAGGTGTCGTGGCTTTGTTGCTCTTTTGTGGCGCGGTTGGCAAGAGCGCGCAATTTCCCCTGCACGTGTGGTTGCCAGACGCGATGGAAGGCCCGACCCCTGTGTCCGCGCTTATTCACGCAGCGACCATGGTGGCTGCAGGCGTTTACATGGTCACCCGCGTTTACTTTGTCTTTGACGCGGCGTTGCTCTCGAGCGTCAACGCCCCTCAAGTGGTGGCTTGGGTTGGGGGCATCACCAGCCTGATGGCCGCGACTATCGCGATCACTCAATTTGATATTAAACGCGTGTTGGCCTATTCAACACTCTCGCAGCTCGGCTACATGATCATGGCGTTGGGCGTGGGTGGCCTTGGTGTGACGGCCGGCACCTTCCACCTTTTTACGCATGCTTTTTTCAAAGCCTTGATGTTTTTGGGCGCTGGTTCAGTCATCCATGCGATGCACAGCAACGACATTCGTTCGATGGGGGGCTTAAGGCGAAAAATGCCCATCACGGCCATTACCTTTTTGGTTGGTTGCATCGCGATCGCGGGCATCCCTCCGTTCGCAGGATTTTTCAGCAAGGACGAGATCCTGCTGGCCCTCAAAGAAGCGCATCAGATGCCTTTATTCTATCTGGCGTCGAGCGTAGCTTTTATGACTGCCTTCTATATGTTCCGTCTGTATTTCATCACGTTTGAAGGCTCCGAACCCGCTCGCGGGCATCCCCACGAGTCGCCTTTGACGATGACGGGACCCTTGATGGTCTTGGCAGTTTTGTCCTTGTGCGCTGGTTGGACCTCTTTGCCTGAAGGTAAGAGCTTTGGGGATTACATTCATTTTAAGCGCTCCGCGACATTAAGTTCTGACTGGAACAAGGCGGACGCTTTGGCCAAGACAAATCCGAGCGCGGTTGGCGACTACGTGGCCGCATCCAAGCTTTGGTCTGCGGCAGCGACCTCGGCTCCGGTCGCCGAGGCGCATGCGAGCGAACAAGAAGCCAGTCATGAAGGTGCGCACGAGAGTCACGCCTTTAAGTTAGACATGAGCGTGGCGGTGCCGGCGACCCTGATTGGGTTGGCGGGCATCCTCTTGGCCTTTTTAGTTTATCGTCGCAAGATCATCGATCCAGCTAAAGTGGTGAAGGCGCTGGGCCCTGTCTACACGGTGGTTTACAACAAATATTACATTGATGAGTTTTATCGTTTTGTTTTAGACAAAATATATTTTGTCCTGTCCGCGGCGATCGCTTGGTTTGATCGGGCGGTGGTGGATGGCGTGATGAATGGCTTGGCAACAGGCGCCCAAGGCGCCGGCTCCGTGCTGCGCCGCTTACAAAATGGGCAGTTGCAGGTCTATGCGCTCGTGATGTTGGCTGGTTTGACTTTGATTCTGATTTTGATTAAGAACGGCTTAATCTGATCCACCCCAACGGAACGCCTATTTCGGGCGTTCTGCCGGAGGCATGTTGATGAACGCGTCTTTTCCAATACTTTCAGCTATTTGGTTGACCCCATTCTTGGCGGGTTTGGCCATCATGGTCTTTGTTCCCTCGGGCAACGTGAAGGCTATCAAGTGGATATCGCTCGCAAGTGCGGGTGCCTCGCTACTTTTGACCGCTTATCTTTGCTGGATATTTGACTATGCCAAAGGGGGCGTGCCTCAGTTTGTTGAGGACATGACCTTGGTCAGCAACTTTAACATCCATTACAAGCTGGGCGTCGATGGCATGAGCCTTGTGATGGTGATCCTTAATGCGATTATCCTATTTACGGGTGTGTTGGCGAGCTGGGGCGTTACCAACCGCGCCAAAGAGTTTTTTATTCTTTTGATGCTCTTGGGTGGTGGTGTTTTTGGCGTCTTCACAAGCTTTGATCTTTTCGTTTTCTTTGTGTTGTACGAAGTAGCCGTTCTGCCGATGTATTTGTTGATTGGTATTTGGGGCACGGGTCCCAAAGAATACTCTGCCATGAAACTTACGTTGATGCTGATGGGTGGTTCGGCTTTCCTCTTGTTGGGGTTGTTGGCGCTCTACTATGGTAGCAAGGTCCCGACCTTTGACATCATGACCCTGGCCCAGCAGGGCGGATTTAGTGTTGAATTTCAAAAGATCTGGTTCCCCATACTCTTCCTTGGTTTTGCGGTTTTGGCCGCGATGTGGCCGTTGCACACGTGGTCACCCGATGGCCATGCTTCCGCGCCTACCGCCGTGTCGATGTTGCACGCGGGTGTTCTTATGAAACTGGGTGCCTATGGTTGCCTTCGTGTAGCGATCTTTATCTTGCCTCAAGGCGCGATGTACTGGTCCCATACCTTGGCTCTGCTCTGCTTGGTCAATGTGGTTTATGGTTCCATCGGGGCCGCCGCCCAGACTGATCTTAAGTATGTGACCGCGTATTCATCGGTATCGCACATGGGGCTGGTGCTCTTGGGTTTGGCCACGATGGATAGCATGGGCATTAACGGTGCGGTATTGCAGATGTTCGCCCACGGCATCATGACGGGAACCTTTTTTGCTCTGATTGGTATGACCTATGGGCGTACGCACACACGCATCATGTCAAAAATGGGCGGTCTAGCTCAAGTGATGCCCTTCATTGCAACGGCCTACGTCATCGCGGGCATGGCAGGCTTAGGGCTGCCAGGGTTGGCCAGCTTTCCGGCTGAGCTTTTAGTCTTTTTGGGTGCCTATTTTACCCAAGACCCTTTCATGAAGGTAGTTGCGGTCATCTCGATCACATCGATTGTTTTTACATCGGTCTATGTCTTGCGCGTGTTACAAAAAACATTTTACGGACCACTTACCGACGAGCATTTTAAAGAGCTGAAAGACGCTTCTTTCGTTGAGCGCTTGCCGCTTATTATTCTCATCACCGTCATGTTGGCGGTCGGGCTTTACCCCTATCCGATCCTGCATGTCATCGATCAATCCGTGGTACCGATTGTCCACGCCTTGCGGAGCATGCCTTGAACGAGCTGCGACTTGATCTTTTGAGTATGGAGCTAAGCACCCTTGGCTTAGCGCTGATAGTATTTATGACAGACTTACTTACCAAGGACGGTGGAAGCAAGCGTTATCTTGGATGGCTTACCGCGGTGGGCTGTTTTAGTTTGGTGGTTTATATATTGGCGCAGCCCAATGGTGACGCGCAGTTGGCCTTTGGCGGGATGTTTGTGGCTGACGGATTGGCAAAGGTTTTCAAGATAATATTTCTTATGGCTGCAGGACTGACTGCACTGGCATCCATGGACTACCTTGACCAAAAGGGCGTGGCCTGGCAAGGCGAGTACTATTTCTTGCTGTTGATGGTAACGGTCGCGATGATGGTCATGGCGGCGGCAGGCGACTTGCTCACGCTGTATGTTGCCTTAGAGATGAATACGATCGGATTTTACGTTCTCGTAGCTATCCTCAAAGGACGTAGCCCCTTCAGCGCAGAGGGCGGCCTCAAATACCTGGTGCTGGGAGCCCTTTCGTCGGGGATCTTGCTCTATGGGATCAGTCTTTTTTATGGACAGACCGGAACCCTCGCGCTCGCGGGAATGTCGGCTTATCTCACGGGCAAGGCCATCACGCCTTTGTTGGCTGTCGCGACCACGATGATGATCGCGGGATTCGCGTTTAAGATTTCGCTGGTGCCTTTTCACATGTGGTCGCCCGATGTGTACCAGGCTGCGCCCACACCCATCACTGGTTTGCTTTCGGTGGCTTCAAAGGCCGCAGGGGTTGCGGTGATTTTACGGGTCATCATGGGCGCCTTCTTACCCTTGATTGGATTTTGGGCCGATTTACTGGCTCTGCTGGCGGTGCTTACCTATATCGTCGCGAATTTTGTGGCGCTCAAGCAAACGGATAGCAAGCGATTGCTGGCCTACAGTTCAATTTCTCAAGCGGGTTACATCGTCATTGGTGTCATCGCGGGCAGTAAACTTGGTATGCACGCTGTGATCTATTTTATGTTGGTCTATCTTTTCACGAACATTGCCGCGTTCCAGGTCATCAGCCTGATTTCTGCCGATAATCAGGACAACGGTGATTTGAGTGGTTTCGACGGACTGGCGCAGCGCTCGCCAGTCTTGGCGCTCGTGATGCTCGCTTCGATGTTGTCGTTGGCAGGTATCCCGCCCATGGGCGGATTTTTCGGAAAATTCTTTCTTTTTGCCGCGGGTGTGCAGGCGGGCTGGACGGGATTGGTGTTTATCGGTATCGTGATGAGCATCGCGTCCCTGTTCTACTATTTGGTGGTCATCAAACGCATGTACATAGAGCCGCCCCATCGCTCGACTCCGGTGGCCTCAGGGTTTGCGTCACGTTTGGTGCTGGGCATATGCGCATTGTTTACTTTGGCCATGGGTGCCTATCCCCAGCCGTTCTTAGATTGGCTCGCTGCCGTCGTTCGATAAAAATCTAAATGGCACCTTAACCCGAGGAGACCCCCCACCGGGTCTCCTCATCTTTTTTGGCACATGAGAAAAAGCTTGCTTATATTCTTCGCTAATCTTCGCCTGACCTTGGTGCTCATCTTGACCATCGCTGGGCTATCGGCGATTGGGACCTTTGTACCCCAGGGGGATGATGCAGCCAAGTTGGCCGAGAAGTGGGATCCTGATTTGGTGCATGTGCTTGAGCAATTGGGTGTCACCAACGCCTACCATTCGTGGTGGTTCTTGTTGGTGCTAGCACTTTTGGCGGTCAATCTGATTGCGTGCACCATTTTACGCCTGCCGCGAGTTTGGAAATTGAGCCAAGAAAGCGAGGGTGACGCGCATGTGGATCCAGAGTTGCCCGCGACCGCTTTTAACGAGCGCTGGGAATGCGCAGAGGGTGTCCTGCCAGCCTTGGATGTCGCTCGTAAGATGCTCGCCAAGGACTACCCAAACTTGCGACAGGTCGATGGCCCGCGTTCACGCATGCTGGTGGGCGAGAAGCATCGTCTGTCGTTATGGGGTGCTTGGGTGGTGCATGCGGGCCTGATGTGTTTGTTCGCGGCTGGCTTTCTGCGTATTGTGTATGGGTATTCGCTGTACATGGTGATTAAAGAAGGCGAGCGGGCCGTTGTGCCAAAAGAGCGTGTGATCTGGGGTTGGAGTGTCGATCGGGTTTCGGCGTTTGGGATGAGCGTGCCTTTGCCGCGGGTTTACCATCGCATGCGGACTCATAATGATTTTCAGGTTGGCTTGGACACCTTTGACTTGCAGTACTATCCCAATAGCAGCGCGCCCAAGCTATTTCGGTCCGATGTTAAAATATTGGACATGGACAACAAAATCCAGCGGGGAGCTTCGATCCTGGTGAATCAACCCTTGAGCCAGGGTGACGTGATGCTCTACCAGGCCAGTTGGGGCTACGAAGGGTTGCATGGCGCTCGCCTGGATGTAAAGTTGCCAGGGGACCGTGATCGGTATGAAGTGACCGCTCCTTTCAAGAAAAAAATAAAGCTGCTAAAAACCGCGTGGGAACTTGAGATCACAGATTTTTATCCCGATGCGACCATGGTGGGACCAGGAAAACTAGAACAGGCGAGCTCCCAGCTCAACAATCCGGCTATTCGGCTCAAGTTCTTTGAGCGCGGAAAGGAGCGGGCCCATTTTTGGATTGTCTACGCATTTCCTCAAATCCAAATGAGCAAAGTCGCTGGGCTTGAAGCGGTCGGTCGAACCGTGGATCCTGTGCCCTTTACGGTCTTGCAAGTTGGCCATGACCCAGGGGTGCCCCTGGCGTTGGCAGGCGCGCTCATCGTCATCCTTGGAGTTTTCTCGTCATTTTATCTATTTTATCGAAAAATATGGGTGCGCATAACATCACTCGATAATGGACGGTCGTTGATCCAAGTTGCTGGTTTTTCCAAACGTAACAAGATGGCTTTTAAAAGAGCTTTCGGGAATATTTGTCGCGCAATGAGAAAAGAATTAGGGGAAACGTCTCAAGGAGAACAATGATGAGCCCAGATACATTATCCCAAGCCCTCTTTTTGGTGCTTTTTGCCCTTCTTAGTGTGGCATGGTTAACGCAACTGGTGGGTGTACTTACGCATAGTGAAGCGCGTCTTAAACTCGCAAACCAGCTTGCCAGGGTCGCGCTGGCGTGGAACATCGTGGCGCTTGGGCATCGTTGGATTGCGGCGGATCATGCCCCGTGGGCCAATCAGTTTGAGTCCGCAACTGTCGTGGCGTTCGGTGTTGTTTTGCTTTATCAGATCTTTCAACGTGAGCACCGAGTCCCACTCTTAGGGCTGTTGGTGCTACCGGCCGCCATGGTCGCCATCGCCGCGGCCAGCCTGCTGCCGCAAGAGTACAAACGAATCGCGCCGTTGATGCCTGCTTTGCAGAGCTATTGGCTCAAGATTCATGTCTCGTTGATGCTCGTCAGCTACGGAGCGTTTGCCACGACTTTTGCACTATCGCTCATGTATCTCGTTCGCGATGGAGCTTGGACACAACGAACCACCTGGAAAGTGCTTCCCTTAGCGACGGCGCTGGGCGGCCTATTTTTTGCCTACGTGCATGCGCAGGCGCGCAGTCCTTTTTGGAACTCGCTGATGGCTCGATTCACGTGGACCGAATTGGCGGGGGACACTTCGAAAGCCTATGGGCTCTTTGCGTTGCTTGGTTTGCTACTGGGTGGGTTGGCCAGTGCTGGACTTAATCGTCTGCCTGCACGTTTGGTGGAAGGGCTGCCTGACACCGAAACGCTCGAAGAGCTCAATTATCGGAGCGTTGCGGTAGGGTTCCCCCTGCTTACGCTGGGTGTCATCTTGGGCGCTTTTTGGGGGCATGTGGCTTGGGGACGCTATTGGGGTTGGGATCCCAAGGAGACCTGGGCATTTATCACTTGGATGATTTTCGCTTTCTTTTTGCATGCGCGCGTGTCGCAAGGTTGGAATGGTCGTCGTTTGGCGTGGGTAGGCCTCTTTGGAGCCGGTTCTATCGTCTTCACCTATTGGGGCGTCAATTTTCTGCTTTCTGGTTTGCACGCCTACGCTAAGCCGTGAAGACTGATTTTTACACCGCGACGCTTGACCTAAAGCAGCGCCGAGCCCTCATCGTGGGTGGCGGCAAAGTGGCCACCCAAAAACTAAAGGGTTTACCCGCAGGCTGTCGCGTAAAAATTGTGAGCCCTGCCGTGAGCCCTGTGCTGCGTGCTTTGGCAAGACGGCGTGGCGTGGTGGTGTTTCAGAGAGACTTTAGAGCCACGGATGTGAAGGGGATGGACCTGATCTTTGCGACTACCGATCGCCCGAAGGTTAATCAAGCGGTCAGGCAAGCGGCGCTTGGTTCGCGGGCTTGGGTCCTGGTGGCGGATGCGCCCAGCACGGGTGATCTTCAAATTCCGGCGTTGGTGAATGTTGCGGGCCTGCGCTTGACGCTGTCCACCCAGGGCGCCAGCCCCGCGTTGGCCAAGGCGCTGCGTCGACGCTTGGCCGGCGATCTGCGCGCCAGCAATTTAGGGTGGGTCTTACGGCTTTTGTTGGCTCGGCGTGCTTGGTTGAAGGCGCGGCCTGCGATCAAGCGACGCCTTCTGTCTCGATTGACCGCGGCAGGCGCAATGGCGCTCTTGCTTGGATCCGCGAATGCGCGCGCTAAAGTAAAATTACGAAAGATACTGGTACCTTTGTTAATGAGGGGCTGATGCTCGAATCTTTTTGGCTGTATCAGATCGCGTTTATGGCGCAAGTTCTCGCGGCCGTTTGTTTTTTAATCTATGCTGTCCGGCCGCAGCGCGCGATCTCTAAGCTTGGGACGGGTGCGCTGGCTTTGGCGGGTGCGGCACAGATGGTTTTTTATTTGGCTATGGGGCTGCGCCAAGGGCGCTTGCCATTGGGTCATGTTTTTGAAGCGCTCAATTTTTGGGTACTTTGTCTTACTTGGGCTACTTTAGTATTTGAGTGGCAGCATCGTTTGGGCTTGCTGGGCGCTTTTTTAACCCCGCTGACGGCTTACACGCTTCTGATGGGTTTTTCTTTACGCTTTGCGCCCGCGCCCGCGGTTCCTTTGATTGGTGGCGTGCTGATGCTTGTGCATGTGTCGCTGGCCATGTTGGCGTTTGCAGCCTTCACCGCGGCGACGGGCCTTGGCATTGCGTACCTAGTTCAAGAACGGCAACTAAAGGCTAAGTCAATGGTACCTTGGATCTATGATCTCCCTTCGCTTGACGCGCTCGATGCGCTTGCAGGTAAGGGTGCCATGGCGGGTTGGCTGGCACTTACTTTTTCGTTGGCGCTGGGCGGGCTCGGCTTGCGTGATTTGGGCGCCGAGGTCGTACTGGGATGGTCAAAGCTAGCTTTTAGTTTTGGCGTCTGGGCGTTGTATGGACTTCTTTTGCTGGGTCGACGTGGCGGAGCGTGGCGAGGTCGTCGTGGTGCGCTTGCGCTGGTGGCCGGCTTCATGATTTTGACCTTGGGTTTCTATCTCGTGAATAAGTTCTTGGGCGGCCACGGAATGAGCGTATGAGTTTCATTTATTTAGGGCTTTCACATAAGACTGCGGCAGTCGAGGTGCGCGAAGCCGCCGCTTTAAATGATGCCCGCTTGGGTGACGTTTACACCCAGCTATTAGATAGCGCTGGCTTGGATGAGCTGGTACTGCTTTCGACCTGTAATCGAGTCGAAGCGTATGCCACGGCAGGCGATGCGGACGAAGCCGTGCGCCGGCTGCGGGACAGCTTTGAGCGTTGGTCCGCACCCAAAGGGGCCCAGGTCAAAAAAGCTTTGGTAGAACTTCGCGGGGATGATGCGCTGTGGCATTTGTTGCAAGTCGCCTCTAGTTTAGACAGCATGGTCCTGGGTGAAGCGCAAATACTGGGGCAAGTGAAGGATGCCTACGAAAAAGCGGTGGCCGCAGGTGCGGTGCGTAGCGGTTTTCATGGCCTTTTTCAAAGGGTTTTTGCCGCCGCCAAAGAGGTCCGCACGCGCACAGAAATAGGCCGGCACCCTGCTTCTATACCCTCGATCGCGGTTCAACTGGCGCAGCGTCTTTTTGGTGAACTGGATGGGCGCAAAGCTTTGATTCTTGGCGCGGGCGAGATGGCCGAGCTAACCGCCGAACATTTGCAAAGCGCGGGCATCAGAGATCTTGACTTTGTCAATCGGTCGCTCGGTAAAGCCAAGGACCTTGCTAAACGCTTTGGGGGACATGCGGGTAGCCTTGATAGTTTAAGTGATGTTCTTGCAGACGCGGACGTGATCGTCTGTAGCACGGGTGCGCCAGACTACATTGTCAGCCCCAATCACGTGCGGCAGGCTTTGACAGTGCGTGATTTTAGAAACCAACTGTATGTGGATATCGCGGTACCGCGTAACATCGATCCTGCGGTGGGTGCTATTGAGAATATTTTTTTGTATAACCTTGATGATCTAGAAAAACTATCCAGCGAACATCGCGAAAAAAGGCAGGCGGCCAGTCAAGCGGCCGAAGTGCTGCTGCGGCATCGCCAACGCGATCTTCG
>JANLXT010000039.1:0-2055 GCA_031365225.1 candidate division FCPU426 bacterium | reverse complement strand
CAGCCAAGGGCTATGGCCTGACGTTGGGTAGCAATAGCTTGATCCCAGGTTTCGAAGAGCAGCTTGCCGGTGTGAGCAAGGGCGCGATCAAGCAAGTGCATGTGACTTTTCCGGCGGATTACCCAGCGCAGGATGTGGCGGGTAAAGAAGCCGAGTTTAGTGTCACGGTGCACGACATTCAAGAACGAGCGCTGCCCGTGGCAGACGACACTTTTGCCACCAGCTTAGGGTCTGAAGTAAAAAGCTTGGATGATTTGCGTGATAAATTACGCCAGGCGTTGACCGCGCAAAAAGAGCGCACGCGCAAAGCACAGCTACAAGAAGCCGCGGCGGGTCATCTGCTCGAGAAGCACAGCTTTGCCGTGCCAGAGTCCTTGATCGATGGCGAACAGCAGGCCATGCTGCAGCAAGAACAGCAGTCCATGCGCTCGCGTGGTGTCGAAGTGGCTGGCGGGGACCAAGGCATGGCGTCCTTGGCGCAGGCCATGCGGCCCGCGGCTGAGCGGCGCGCGCGTTTGGCGTTGATCTTGGACAAGGTCGCCAAAGAAAAGAAGCTCGTCGTCAGCGAAGAAGATTTTGTGGCTGAGATGGGCAAGCTCGCCCCGTCCTTGGGCGCCTCACCTGAGCAAGCCATTCAATGGGCGCGCCAGACGGGACGCGAAGAAGGATTTAAGGGCCGCTTGCTAGAAGAGAAAGCTCTCAACTGGATCTTGGACCAAGCCAAAGTAAGCGACCTGAACTAACACTGACACCACCCTAGGAGCTAGAACATGGGACTCATTCCTTATGTTGTTGAACAGACCGCCCGTGGCGAGCGCAGCTACGACATTTACAGCCGCCTGCTTAAAGATCGTATTGTTTTTTTGGGCACGCCCATCGATGACTACGTCGCCAACGCGATCATCGCGCAGTTTTTATTTTTAGAGAGCGAAGATCCCGAAAAGGACATCTTTCTCTATATCAACAGCCCTGGGGGTTCGGTCTCGGCGGGCATGGGTATTTATGACACCATGCAATATGTCAAATGCCCCATCAGCACCATTTGCATCGGACAAGCGGCCAGCATGGCGGCGGTGCTCTTGGCCGCGGGACACAAAGGCAAGCGCAAGTGCCTGCCCAACGCGCGGGTCATGATCCATCAGCCCAGCGGTGGGGCTTCGGGCCAGAGCACCGACATCCAGATCCAGGCCAAAGAGATCCAGCGCATCCGCGAGATCCTCAACGCGATCTTGGCCAAGCACACGGGTCAAAAAAGCGGCAAGGTCGATGGCGACACCGAGCGCGATAATTTTATGTCCGCCGAAGAGTCCAAGGCCTACGGCATTGTTGACGAAGTCATCACCTTTAAAGAGAAAGCGGTCAAGAAAGCCTGACCGTCCATCCCATGGCCGTAAAATTAAAATGCACATTTTGCAATAAGGCGCAGGACGAGGTCCGCAAGTTGGTCATCGGTCCGGCGGCCAATATTTGCAATGAGTGTATCGCGCTCTGTTCTGACATCCTTTCCGAAGAGACTCAAAACGCCGACACGCGTCCTTTGGCACGCAAGTCCCTGCCCAAGCCCGTCGAGATCAAGGCGGTTTTAGACGAATACGTGATCGGTCAAGAGCAGGCCAAGCGAGCCATGGCGGTGGCGGTCTACAATCACTACAAGCGTCTGTCGCGCCCTGGCGCGACTGGGGACATCGAGATAAGCAAGAGCAATATCTTGCTTATCGGTCCCACGGGGGTGGGCAAGACCTTGATGGCCCAGACCTTGGCCCGCATGCTGCAAGTGCCTTTTGCCATCGTGGACGCGACCACCCTGACCGAAGCGGGTTACGTGGGTGAGGATGTCGAGAACATCATCTTGCGTCTTTTGCAAAACTCTAACTACGAGATCGAACCAGCCCAGCGGGGAATCGTCTACATCGACGAGATCGACAAGATCAGCCGCAAGGGTGAGAGTGCCAGCATCACCCGTGATGTTTCGGGCGAAGGGGTGCAGCAGGCACTTTTGAAAATATTAGAGGGAACCGTCGCCAATGTCCCCCCCCAAGGGCGGGCGCAAGCATC
>JANLXT010000002.1:0-7379 GCA_031365225.1 candidate division FCPU426 bacterium | reverse complement strand
AGATCCGCGCGCGCGTCGGGTTTTATACAAAGGGGGATATGCGCTGCCAAGGCTAGGTTGATAATATCCTCTTTGAGGCTGGCCTCGCCCTTGCCATTGATGATCAACGAGAGTTCGCCACTGGCAAGCTCTCGGCGTGTGGCGACCACCGCTTCGGATCCTTCGTGGTAGCTCTCGATCGAGTGCTGTTTTTGCATCTGCTCTCTAAAGGACACAGCTGCTGGCAGCTGCGAAGCCAACGCGATACCGCTATGATGCGCGCCCGACGTGACCATGAGGGTAATCCAAGGTTTAAAAAAGACGATGCCCACAACGCATAGAACGCTTGCAGTGGCGAGCGCGACCCACCGTGTGGACCGGTCGCTTGGTAGGCTCCATGCGGCCAAGACCAGCGCCAGACCTGCGGCCAAACCATAGTTGGCTTGCAGGCCCAGTTGCGGTATCAGGATAAAGCCAGTCACCAGCGCCCCCGCCACCGCGCCCAGCGAATTATAAAGATAGATCGCCGCGCTATCGTGGCGCGCGCCCTGATCACCCGCCAGCCGCAATAGCACAGGGAACAGGTAGCCCTGCGCGGCGGTGACAGGGAGCAGGCTCAAAAATGCCAGCAAAAAACTTGTGGCTTGGTAGACCCCAAACGACGGGGAGCTATGCCTCATAAAGGCGAAGTAGATCTCGGGCAAGAGACCGAGCGCGCCAGCGCTGAGCAACGTTAAGACCGCCATGCTGGCGTAACCGCGTGCCAGCGTGCTGGACGTTGGTAGGAACTGGGATGAGCGTCGCACGTAGAGCGCGCTGCCGAGTGCGATCCCCGCCAAGGTTGCGCACAGCATCAACGCGAATGAATAGACCGAAGACCCGAGCACCAATGCCAGGGTTCGGGTCCAGACGACTTCGAGCAAGAACGCAGTCGCCCCACTGAGCGCCGCCAGACCGATAAATTGACTTGAAAACCCAGCTGGCAAGGCAAGCGTGGGCATTGGCAGTGGCGCGCTCGTGTCCAGATGACGGGACCAGCGCCACGCTAGCCCTGCTAGTATTAGATTGATACTAGCGGCGAAGAGCACCGAATTTAAGACGCCGAGCCAGGGGATCAAGACAAATGCCACACCTAGGGCGCCCAATGCGGCGCCTAGCGTGTTGGCGGTATAGAGACGTCCGAAGGCGTCATGTTCTGTCACACCTTCGCGCTCTAAGAGGTCCATCAAGAGCGGAAAGGTGATACCGGCGCAGATCGCGCTTGGCAGGACCAGAGCCGCCGCCAGAACCATCTTGAGGGCGCTATCGACAAGGGCGGGCACTTGCGCTTGATTGGCGAAGAAGCTGAGTAGCAGGGGTAGCCTGGCCAGGCCAAATTGAGCCGCCAAAGCCAGTAGGCCCAGACCTAGCTCGGCCAAGGCGTAAGTACGCAAGGTGTTTTTCGGGCGCGCGCGTTTGGCCCAAAGACTACCCAACGCCAGGCCACCCATAAAGACTGCCAAGACCAAGCTTAGCGAGGCAGAGCTACCACCAAAAGCCAACCCAAATCCGCGCAGCCAAAGAGATTGGTAGGTGATGGCGCTAAAGGCTGATAAAAATGAGGCAAGCGTCGCGAACAACAACCAAACGCGCCCCGTGGGCCAAGCGAGCAATGCGGACTCCAGCAAAAAGATATTTTGATGATACGGCAAGTTGAGAGGCAAGCCCATTGAATATTGGGTCAAAGCGCTTCGGCATTCTCTAAGAAACTCGGGCAAGGCTTTAGATTGCCTGTGTCGCGACGGTCAATATCTTGTATTGTATTAAAAGCGTGGTTTGACGCGCCGGCTACGCCAGCATCCATTCATCCTTAAAGGATCCAATTATGAAGATCCGTCATGCGCTTGTGTTAGCCCTGGTGCTGTTCAGCAGTGTGTTTGGGCTGGTGGCCTGCATCGGCAAAAAAGATAACGCGCTCACCTTGCGCTTTCGCTATTGGGGCGATGGTGACGAGGTAAAGATCATCACGGGTTTGCTGCGTGACTTTGAGAAGCAGAACCCTGGCGTTAAGATCCGCGACGAGCGCAAAGTCATGAGCGGCCAGACCTACGCCGACGCCTTGTCCACGGAGTTTGCCGCCGGCAAAGGTCCTGACGTGATCTTTATGGTCGCCGAGATCAAAGACCTGCTGACAGAGAAAGGCCTGCTCGAAGACTTATCGCCCATGGTCGCTCAAGACGCCTCGCTCAACTTAAAGGATTACTATCCCAGCATGGTCGACCGCTTTAGTGTGGATGGGCACCTTTACGCTCTGCCACGTGATATCGCGCCGTTCGCTTGTATCTACTACAACAAAAAACTTTTTGACGCCAAAAAGGTCCCCTATCCCACGGATGATTGGAATTGGAAGGGCCTTTTAGATCGCGCCAAAGCCTTGACCGAAAGGGATTCAAAGGGCATTGGCAAAGTGCTCGGCTTTGCGGATGATTGGCCAATGATCGGAGGCTGGGTCCTGTCTTCGGGTGGTCAAATGGTGGACAATTACGCGAACCCGACCAAGGTGACTTTAGATTCAGAGAAAGCCCTACGAGGTATCCTGTTTCGTTGGGATATGATGTTCACCCACAAGGTCATGCCTTTGACCTCGGACAGCAAAACTCTCTCACAGGGCAGCGCGGGAATGTTCCTCAACGGTACGTTGGCGATGTATTATTGTGGTGTCTGGAAAACGCCTGAGTTTAGAAAGATCGATACCTTTGATTGGGACTTTGCGATGTTCCCCAAGGGCCCCGATGGCACGCGTGGCTTTGACTCGGGTGGTTCGGGTTATGGAATCTCTAAAGGCGCGGCCAATAAAGAGCTAGCCTGGAAACTGGTCAGGTTTCTCGCTGGCCCTGAAGGGCAAAAGGCTATGGCGACGACTGGTTTGACTCAGCCGTCGATCATGAGCCTCGCGGATTCGCCCGTGTTCATCGACGGACAAAAACCTCACAACAAAAAGATGCTCTTGAAGGCCGCTCAGATCGCGGTGCATCCGCCGGCCAGCTCTAAGTGGCTCAATTTTAACACGGGTGTGTGGGCGCCGATCACGGATGTCATCTGGGTACAAGGTTTTGATCGCGCGAAGGTCGCGGATGTGGTCAAGCGCGCGGTCACTGAAGGCAACAAAAAGCTTTTTTCAAAATAGCCTCCGGGATCAAGCATGGCAAAAAAGATCGTCCTTAAAAAAGAAGCGGATATCTATGATGTCGCTGAGCGCGCGGGTGTAGCCATCTCGACGGTCAGCGTGGCGTTGCGCGGGGTGGGTGGCGCGTCCGAGGCCACCCGCCAGCGTGTGCTTGAGGCGGCTAAGGCTCTTAACTATCGTCCCAACAGCGCCGCGCGCGACCTGGCTCGGCGGACGACCAACCTGATCGCGGTCTATGGTTATTTTTATTCTGACATCGTTGAGAACAATTCTTGGGCCAGCAACGAGATGTTGATGGGCATCCGCGAGCGGCTCAAGGACACCGATTATTCTATCTACATGATCAACTTGGCCGAGGGTCCCGACAAAGGCGCCAGCACTTTACAAGATTTTGCCAGCCGGCGTTTTATCTGTGGTTCGATCTGGATGTCGCATTATCCCGATCGGGTTGTCCTAAAAGAATTGGCGGATCTTGGTCTGCCGGTGGTCATGGTCGAATGCGCGCGCCCCAAGGTCGATTGTGTCACGGTCGATAACAAAGCTGGCGCCATCCTTGGGGTAAGCCATCTTATCAAGACAGGTCGGCGACGTATCGCGGTGGCCGCGGGCATGATTGAGAACGATGTCATGACCGAGCGCTTGAATGGCTACAAGCATGTGCTGAGCAAGGCGGGCATTAAATTCGACCCCAAGCTAGTTTTTCGAGTAAACAAATTCTCGTACAAGGACGGCTATGAGGTCGCGCCCAAGATCTTGGGGCGATCACCTCAACCCGATGGCATTTTTAGCCTGGCGGGCGACAAAGTCGCGCTGGGTCTTATGGATGGGCTTTATGCCAGGGGGGTGCTGGTGCCTCGGGATATCGCTTTGGTCAGCTTTGATGGATCCACCGAGTCGCTCTATTCAGATCCGCCATTGACCACAGTTGAGCAGCCGATGATGGAAGCGGGCTACAAGGCAGTCGAGTTGTTGCTTAAGCGCGTTGAAAACGAAAAGCTAAAGCCACAAAAGCTTATTCTGACTCCAAAATTACGATTGGGACGTTCTTCTTAAGCTAAATATTTATTCCGTATTGTGATACTATCTGGCGTTTTACCGAAACGTTATTATCTTTAAGCAATTATTTAAGGTGGTTTAATTGATTTGGACAGCACCATCCACATTTGCGCCTTAGGGCGTTTTTCCAGTTGGACCATCATTTCAAAATGAGATCGCGAGCCCTATTCCTTGTTTTAGTGCTTCTGCTTGGGTTTATTGCCCAAGTAGCGCACGCGGTGTCATGTAAGACCGTCAGCGCGGCGCGGCTTAGTTGGCGCGCGGACGATGATGGCGAAGCCTATGTTAACGGGACGCTGGTACAGACAAACGCCTTCACGAGTTCCACGGTGGATATCACCGCCAACCTAACCGTGACCACCGGCACGAACAATATTGTCTTTAAAGTCACGGACTCCAACATGGATTTCAGCGTTTTGTGGTACCTGATCACCGTCGAATACGACGATGGGTCGATCTGCTATTTTAACAGCAGCAACAGCAGCGGCGTGACGGCCTGGTACGACGTCGATGGCTTTGCCAGTGGCCTGAACACCCCGACGGGCGTTAGCAGCACAGCCTGGCGCTATGGCTTCAGCGCTTCAAATTCAACAGCCTATGTGTTGGCCAACGGTTGCGCCTCCCAGACCAATAATCCAGCCGGCGGCGTGACGAGCTTGCAAGGCGGCCCCCTGGGGGTCACCGGCACGACCACGGGCATCTCGTGGATCGCGGCGGGCAACCTTTGCGGGGATTCTGGGCCAGGCAACCAAGCGGACTCATATTTTAACGTGAGTGTCGGTGGTTCCACGGGGGGCAATTGCCCGGTAGCCATCGGGACCTGCACGCCCGTACCCACGCCGACATACACATCCACCCCGGATCCCTGTCAGACCACCGAAGAGATCTGCCCTGATAATTTTTTGTTAGATGGGATCTGGGATGGGGCCAATCGCGGCGTCTGGGGCGCGATCACCTTGGCCGCGCTCTGTGCTGATGACGCGACCAATTCTGTGGGTTTCAATACAGACATGGGAGTGATCAACTTTGCCGCAGGATCTGGTGTCGGTTCAATAAGCAATGTCTCAATTGAGATCAAATGGACGGGCACCTCTGGAAGCTGGATCTCGTATGACTACTCGACCGACGGGACCACGACGGGTCTCTTGGCGCCAAGCGCTGCGCCCTATGGCCCTAATCTCACCTTGACCGCGCCGACCGTTATGCAGGTGGACACCATCAACTTGGGGGGGAGTTTTACCTGGGCACAGGTCAACGCCTTACAATTTGAGGTATTTTCGAACGACGCCACGAACATCGAATATGTAAAGCTAAAAGTGTCGCACAGTACTTCTTGTGGCGGCACCGACACGCCAACCAAGACCGCCACGCGCACGATCACGCGCACGATCACGCGAACAGCGACACCCACAATCACACCCACCATTACGCAGACGCGTACGCCTAGCATCACTCCCACAATCACCCAAACGCGTACGCCTAGCATCACGCCGACAATCACACCCACAATCACCCAAACGCACACGCCCAGCATCACGCCGACGATCACACCCACCATTACGCAGACGCGCACGCCTAGCATCACGCCGACTATCACCCCGACGGCCACGCCAACGCGCACGCCTAGCATCACGCCAACCTCTAGCCCGACGCCGACGATCACGCCCACGGCCACGCCGACTAACAGCCCCACGCGGACAGTGACACAGACAGTGACGCCGACCGTCACGCAGACAGTGACGCCTTCGGCATCACCGACGCGATCGATGACGCAGACCTACACACCGACTGCAACGCGGACAGTGACGCCTTCGCCATCACCGACGCGATCGATGACGCAGACCTATACACCGACCGTCACGCAGACAGTGACGCCAAGCAATTCGCCCACACGGACAGTGACTCAGACCGCGACGCCAACCATCACGCAATCGGTCACGCCATCGCCATCGCCCACACGGACAGTGACTCAGACCGCGACGCCAACCATCACGCAATCGGTCACGCCATCGCCATCGCCTACACGGACAGTGACTCAGACCGCGACGCCGACCATCACGCAATCGGTCACGCCATCGCCATCGCCTACACAAACCGTGACGCAGACGATCACGCCTACCCGGACCCAAAGCGTGACGCCTTCGTCGACGCCGACTCAGTCGGTGACCCAGACTTATACGCCCACTAGCTCGCCCTCGGCCACGCCCACAGCCACGCCAACGGCGACCCCCTCGGCCACGCGATCGATCACGTGGACCGCGTCACCCACCGTGACACCGACCGCCACGCCAACGGCCACGCCAACGATCACGCCTACCACGACGCCCACTCGCACCCAGACTGGCACCTTGACGCAGACGCCCACCAGCACGTTCACGGTATCGCAGACGGCGACACCCACGGCGACACCGACCATCACGCGCACGGTCACGTGGACCGCGTCACCGACGATCACGCGAACGGGGACACCCACGGGGACGCCGACCATCACGCCGACCGTGACGCCCACGGGGACGCAGACCGTGACGCAGACCCATACGCCCACCAGCACGTTCACGGTATCCCAGACGGCGACACCCACCGCCACACCGACGATCACGCGCACCGTCACTTGGACGGCATCGCCGACCATCACGCAAACTGCCACGCCCACAGGGACGCCGACGATCACGCAAACCGCGACGCCCACGGTGACTGCGACAGCAACACCCACGGTCACGCAAACGGCGACACCCACGGTGACTGCCACCGCGACGCCGACCGCCACGCCGACGGCCACGTTGACCATCACCTGGACCGCCTCGCCGACGGTGACGCCCACCGCCACGCCGACGGCTACGCCGACGATCACGCAAACCGCGACACCCACGGTGACCGCCACCGCGACACCGACGGCCACACCCACGGCGACCCAGACCCAAACCGAGACGGCTACACCCACGGTGACTGCCACGGCAACACCGACGGCCACACCGACCGTGACCCAGACGCCGACGCCGACCATGACTCAAACCGCCACGCCCACCGTCACGCAAACGGCGACACCCACGGTGACTGCCACCGCGACACCGACCGCCACGCCGACGGCCACGTTGACCATCACCTGGACCGCCTCGCCGACGGTGACGCCCACCGCTACGCCGACGGCTACACCGACTATCACGCAAACGGCGACACC
>JANLXT010000331.1:0-3553 GCA_031365225.1 candidate division FCPU426 bacterium | reverse complement strand
TCGGCCACGCCCACGGTTACTCAGACGATCACGGAGACCATCACCCAGACTGCCACGCCTTCGGCCACGGCAAGCATGACGCAAACCATCACCGAGACGGCGACACCGACGTCGTCGATTACCCAAACCATCACCCAGACGGCGACGCCTTCGGCCACGGCAAGCATGACGCAAACGGTCACCGAGACGTCGACACCAACGTCGTCGATTACTCAAACCATCACGCAGACCGCGACGCCTTCGGCCACGGCCAGCGTGACGCAGACGATGACCCAAACCATCACGCAGACCGCGACGCCTTCGGTCACGGCCAGCGTGACGCAGACCATTACCCAGACGATTACGCAGACGGCGACGCCTTCGGCGACGCCCACGATCACTCAGACAATCACGGACACCATCACCCAGACCGCGACGCCTTCGGCGACGCCCACGGTTACTCAGACGATCACAGAGACCATCACCCAGACCGCTACGCCTTCAGCCACGGCTAGCGTGACGCAAACGGTTACCGAGACGTCGACACCAACGCCTTCGATCACCCAAACCATCACGCAGACTGCCACGCCTTCAGCCACGGCAAGCGTGACGCAGACAGTCACCGAGACGTCTACACCGACGCCGAGCATCACCCAAACCGTCACGCAGACTGCTACGCCTTCAGCCACGGCAAGCGTGACGCAGACGGTCACCGAGACGTCTACGCCAACGCCGAGCATCACGCAAACGATCACGCAAACTGCGACGCCCTCGGCCACGGCTAGCATGACGCAAACCATTACTGAGACGACTACGCCAACACCGACGATCACGCAAACCATCACGCAGACTGCCACGCCTTCAGCCACGGCTGGTGTCACGCAGACAATCTCACAGACGGCGACACCAACACCGACGATCACGCAAACCATCACGCAAACCGCGACGCCTTCGGCCACGGCTAGCGTCACGAAGACGATCTCACAGACGTCGACACCAACACCGACGATCACGCAAACCATCACGCAAACCGCGACGCCTTCGGCCACGGCTAGCGTCACGCGGACGAACTCACAGACGTCGACACCAACGCCGACGATTACTCAGACGATCACGCAGTCCCCTACGGGGACCGCCTCCAATACAGGGACACCGAGCGTGACGCAGACCGTGACACCTTCGGCGACGGCTACTGTGTCGGCGACCATCACCCGATCTATCACTCAAACCGTCACGCCGACGGTGTCGCCGAGCTTGACCCAAACCTCGACGGCTTCAGCGACACCCAGCGTCAGCGCAAGTCCGACGGCCAGCGTCACTCGAACCCGCACCCCGACGGCTAGCCCTTCCGTGACCAGCACCACCACCCCGACCGCGTTGATGTCCGCGACCCCGACCACGACTGTTTCAGCGACACAATCGGCCAGCCCCACCCAAACCCCCGCCACGCCAGCGTTGACTGGCATCTATCGCGGTGGCGGCTTGCCAAGCGTCTTTAGCGGCACGGGCGCGCCTGGGACACCGATCTTTGTGATCGTGAATGGGTCGTATGGAGGGGTGAATGGCGTTGTTGGACCTGATGGAACATTCGCGATCACAGGTCCCGCGCTTAGCCCCGGAGACACCGTGGCCGTGACCTCGGGCAGCCCCACTGGGCCCAGCAGTGGCGTCGCCACCACCGGCGCGTTGTACACACCTGCGATCACCTCCACTGTGTTGGTGGATGGCAACGCCACCTATGTTCCGCTGAATGGCGTGCCGGGCGATGTCGTGACCATCTTGGGCCCGGATCCCGATGGCGCGGGTCCCTTGGGCGAACCTGTGCTTGGGTCGGCGACCATCGGCGCGAATGGCTTGGTCGCGGTGCTTGTTTCGCCCGCGCTGGTGACAGGCCAGACCTACACCGTGGTCTCCAATGGCCAGCGTCTGCCCTTGACGATCACGGCGGGGCCTGGTGGCACAGGTCCCACCTTGACAAGCGGGTCGGTGCTGACCGATGGCAGCGTCTTGATAGGGACTGGCGTTCCTGGCTCGATCGTTCAGGCAGTGGATGATCAGGGTGTGGTCTTGGGGACGGCTGTGGTCGCGGCCGACGGTACCTTTAGAATGCCAGTGCAGGGAAGCAGGTCAGGGGCGCCGATCAAGTTGATTCAAAATGGTGTTCCAGGCAGCGTCAATTTGGTCGCGTTCACCTTGGGCGGGGCGCAAGGCTTCCTCTCGGCCAATATCTTCAACCCTGTATCGGGTGTGCCACTGCAGATCGGCTTCAAAGCTTTAGCCGATGAGCACGTGACAGTAAAAATATTTAACGTCGCCTCAGAAATGGTTCGCCCAGTGGCTGAGCTTGATGTCGTGAGCGGGGTCATCTACGGGACCAGCTGGAACGGCCGCAACGGGGAAGGCGATATCGTGGCCAATGGCGTCTACATCGTGTCAATCTTTGGACCCAACACGCGCATACTTAAAAAAGTTGTTGTCCGTAAATAGGCTTGTTTTTAAATGGTTTTAGAGCCTCGGAGACTTTATCCGGGGCTTTAATTTTTTGGGAGCGGTTTGGATCAAGCCATGGACCCATCGCTACAAAGACTGATCCAAGATCCCGCTTACGACGGGCAGCTCTTGGCGTGGCACGCTTGGCCGGGCAAAGCCGCTCAGGCGCAAGCGCCACGGGTGCCCTTGCGTCCCGAGCTTGAGACTGCCATGCGAGCGCAAGGGCTTGGCTCACTCTATCGGCATCAAGCGCAAGCGATCGATGCCTTGCGTGCGGGGCAGCATGTTTGCGTGGTGACCCCCACCGCCTCGGGCAAGACGCTCTGCTACGTGCTGCCGATCTTAGAGAGCCTGCTCGATGACCCTTCGTCCAAGGCGCTGGTGCTTTATCCCATCAAGGCGCTGGCCCAGGATCAACTGGGCGTGTTCAATGAATGGCTGGCGCGGATTGAGTCCAGCCTGCCGGTCCTCAAAAGCGAGGGCAGGCGCAAGTCGCCCGAGCGTGTTGCGCTCTACGATGGCGATACCAGCCCCAGTCGTCGAGCGCGTTTGCGCGACGAGCCGCCTGCGATACTGCTCAGCAATCCCGACATGCTGCATCTGGGTTTGCTGCCGTCGCATAGCGCCTGGGGCGCCTATTTTGCCCGGTTAAAATATGTGGTCGTGGATGAAGCGCATAGTTACCGGGGCGTTTTTGGCGCGCATATCGCCATGCTGCTACGCCGCCTGCGTCGGATCTGCAGATTTTATGGTTCGGACCCGCGTTTTATATTTTTGTCGGCGACCATCGCCAACCCTGGCGAATTTGTCGGGCGCTTGCTCGGGGAAGCGGTCGAAGTCATCGATCAGGACGGGGCCCCGGCGGGTCCCCGGGTGCTGGCTCTTTGGCAACCTCTTGCCAGTCCGTATCGCGAAGCCACCGATATCTTTAACAGCCTCGTCCGCGAGGGCCGCAAGACCATCGCGTTTACTAAGGCCCGCAAGATCACCGAGCTGATGTCGCTATGGGGAAATCAGTCCGCACCCGATCTCAAAGAGCGGGTGGCGGCTTATCGCGCGGGGTATCTGCCTGAGCAGCGGCGCG
>JANLXT010000304.1:0-2258 GCA_031365225.1 candidate division FCPU426 bacterium | reverse complement strand
GGCCTCAGGTCTGTTGAAGTGTCAGCATAGGCGGATCGCCGCCCTTGCGGATCTTGTCGAAGATAACGCGCAGGTCTGCGGGCTCCTTCTCTGCAAGACACGAATACTTAGATCGTGCCAATACGTCGTCTTTCTTATGCGGCGAGAGAGTCCGGGTGGTCTGCTTCATGAATTGCCCAGGCTTACCCGGCACAGGCACAGACTTCACTTCGTTTTCAATGAACGCGACAATAGAGCAGTTGCGGATGTAGAGCCCCATGGCCTGCCCGGTGATATCTGGCGCAAGTGCGGCGGTGTCGCCCATGCCCCGAGCCTTCTGATTCGCCGCGGCCAATTGTTGCCCCTTCGTGTCTGTCTTGGCTCCCCGGAAATTAGGGTCGCTCACCTTTGGGTGAACATTGAAGATGATTAGCTCAGGGTTCGCGCTCAGTAGGCCGGTCATGTAGCGTTGGTGCCTCGAAAGAATTGCACCCCAGACCTTTTGCATGTTCGAATCCAGGGCCTTCTGCGAGTCGTCATCTTTCGTCGCGCCAAGCATGCCGAACATGGCTAGAGCATGAGCATGTGTATTAAAAGCAGACACCGTATCAACAACGACAACGCGTGTCTCGCCAGACTTGACACGCTTCGCGGTTTCTTCACAAACTGCATTGATTGTCTGGTCAAGCTCGCCGCCTGTAACAGACGACATGTCCCAGTGAGGCGGGACAGCTAATCCGCCGTCCGCAAAGCCCGCGAAGCAATCGGGTTCCCACGCATGATAGAACAGGTCATCTAGCTTTACAAGCGGAAAGTCTGCGGGCTTTGCGTTTCCGGGAGAGAACGGGACCCAAGGCAAAGGAGGGTAGAATTTACTCGCGCTCGCGGCAAGGAATGATTTGCCGCTGTTCCATGTCGCTTGGAACATGATGGCGCGCGGTAAGGCTGCGGCTGTAGAGGACTGTGGGGCTTTAGTGATTGGCATTTATCGCTTATGTCCAGAGGAGGAGAAGAAGACTTCTTTAACTGTGCTCCAGAAAGAGTCCAAGAATTTACGGTCACCGGCCCACAGATTCTTGTGGTACTCGTGGTGGACGCCATCAATGAAGCCCATGAAGCGGCCGCTGGCGAAGCACAGCACACCAACAAAGACATAGATCATTATTTCACCAGAGTTAGTTTGCCTGCTTCTTGTTTATCAGTGGGCGGTTTGTTGCAGTCCACCCCGAAGCGGTAATAGACCTGTGTAACCATATGGTCTGTCACGTGTTCTTTTGGCTCCCAGCCATCCGTGTAGACTTCCTCAATCTGGTACCACTCAAGCCACGCGACTACAGTTTCTACGCGGACAGGACGCCAAGCAAAATGCCAACACCAGCGTACCTCACCCTTCGCCGGTCTAGTCCATCTCATTTCACAGGCTCCGTTCTGTCACAAGCGCCGGACGTGAAGTGCGCGCATTCGCGCCCCCAGTCATAGCACTTGCTTCTGTTTAGAAACTCGCTCCCCCTCTGGAGATAGATCGCATACGAATCCGACAAGTGCCCGCGCAATGCTCGGATCTGCACAGGCGTGGGCGGGGGAACAAACACACTGAAAAATGAACCGTCATTCAGTTCCTTGTGTCTAACCACGCAGTTTGCAATCATTCCCTTCACGGGCTTGTCTGGGTGCAACAGATCCCAGGCGAATTGATAGGCGTGGAATTGGAACGCATTGGAGAATTTCTTCGCTACGTCCCGGTCCTTTCGGCCCATTGTCTTGTGATCTAGAATGTAGACCCCCGGCTCTGTCAAACCTGCGAGATTGCGTCCGTTCCACCGGCGCAGGTCTTCGATCTTATCTTCCGTGACTTCGACAAGAAGGTCAAGGCGTCCAGTGAACGCAGGCACACCCAACATGCCGACCGCCAAATCAGTCGGGAGCGAAAACTCGACTTCGCTGCCCACCACGTGCCCAAACTCAGACGCAGGGAAACGAGTGCTATATGCGCGGTAAAGGCGCAGAGCTTCAATGACGTTCGGCACTGTGTCATCAAACGCGACCGTCGCCAAGGTACCCCGGTAATAGTGCTCCATGATCTTGTGAAATGCTGAGCCGACGCCGGTTGCGCTTGCATCTTCGGCTCCAAGCTCCATCGCCAGTATGAGGTCTGCATATTTCTTATCCAGGACTCGTTGATACATGCAACCGGATTGGAAGCGGTCCCAATAAGAGAGCCCGAACGGGGAGGACTCAGACTTCCAATCGGGGATCATTACATACTTGTCGGACGTGGC
>JANLXT010000325.1:0-4545 GCA_031365225.1 candidate division FCPU426 bacterium | reverse complement strand
TAACCACCGTGTCGCGAACTTCGGGCAGTCTATCCACCTGCACTTGAAGCTTACGCGCAACCTGAGCCTTAGGGGAAATCTCCACCCGATCCACTGACGTGGCCTTGGTGGGTGCGGGAGGCTCAATCTTGGGGGTTGGCTGCGGCGTTGGCGCAATCGGCCGCACCACGGGAGTCTTGAGGATTTCGCTTAGATCACCGGGACCTGAAACCATGATGTGCTCCTGATAAAGGGGTTATGTCCCTTTTATCGTCCATGCGAATGACAGAGTAAGTATACCAGCCAAAAAATTGAAGCCTAAAATCATTTATTTACAAGGGTATTAAAGTATCGGGTTCGCCTCGCCGGGACAAAGGCTTAGCCTTTAAGCGAACGCTTCAACTGCTCGACCAACAATCGACTCAATCCAATTCCGCCCGAGCTAGCCATATTTTTGGCCAACTCTTCATCCCTTAACTCGCCAAATATCTTGCTACCCTGGCTATCACCCAACAGATCTGACTTGGGCACCGTTTGACGCATTGACTTGAGAAGATAGGCCAAAAACACGCTCTCAAAATCTTTACTCACCTTTTGTAGCTTGGCCATCTCGGCGCTAGGAACACCGCCCTTGGAAGCCACGGCCTTTTCGGCAGCACCAGCCACTTGACGCATCGCCGCCTCAGCCCTGCCCGATTGTGCAGCCGCCCAGCGAGCGTCCATTTGCGCCTGATTGAGGGCGCTTAAATCTCCCGCACCACCAATCCCTTCGTTGCGGCTCACATAATCTCCAACTCGCCGTGCAATGCGCCGGCAGCCTTGATCGCCTGCAGAATGGATACCAGATCACGCGGGCTCGCGCCAATGGCATTGAGCGCAGATACCAAATCACCCACCGTCGCACTTTCAGGCAAGGTCACCAGGCTACCGCCGCCACCACGAACATCGATGTTTTGATTATTAAAGAAAAGAGCGGATGCACCCGGCTGATACCACGCGGGCTGCGACACCTGATTGCTAACTTTAATGTTAACGTTCAAATTTCCATGGGCGACCGCCACCGTATCGATGCTCACCTTGAACCCAATGACGACTGTTCCGGTGCGCTCATTAACTACAACTTTGTTCGCGCGCTCTTCAATCTCAAACTCAACTTGCTCAATAGCAGCCATAAATTCAACAGGGTATTCTCTAAAGTCGATGGGAACATCGACTTCGACCAGTGACGCATCTTTGGCGACAGCAATACTATTGTACTCTGGCTTAATCTTGGCAAACTCAGCATTGATGGCCAAGGCCATCCGAGCCGCAGATGAATAATCCGGCGTGCTCAATACATACTGAATCCGGTTGTCCTCGGCGATCACAGTGGAAGGGACCTCGTTCTCAACAAGGGCGCCATTTGGCACGCGCCCCGCCGTCTTATACCCTCTCGCTGAAATCAACGAACCAACGCTACCGCCCATTTGCTCACCCACGCTGACCGCCCCCTGCGCAGCTGCATAGACGTTACCATTGGCACCCTTGAGGGGTGTTTGAATCAGGGTTCCACCCGCCAAACTAGTCGCATCGCCAAGTGAAGAAACGAGCACATCAAGCTTGTCGCCATTTTTTAAATAAGGCTTCAACTGACCTTGCACGAGAACCGCAGCGACATTGCGGGAGCGAATCGCCTCGCCAGGGTTTGCAATACCATAATTTGCCAATAAATTAGCCAATGCTTGTTGAGTGAACGCGGTCTGACGGGTATCGCCCGTTCCGTTAAGGCCAACCACAAGACCCAAACCCGAAAGCTGATTATCCCGTTGGCCCAAGGGGCGCGCGACATTACGCAACTGCATGATGCCGGCACTTACTTGCGCGGCAACAAAAAAACATATTAAAAATAGACCTGGTGCACGGCGTTTCATAAGAACCTCTTTGACAAGATGCGCCAAACCAACATTAGAAGATGCCAAGCCAGTCCAACACGCGTGTAAACACACCTGAACGGGATTTTTCGCTGATGGGGCCCTTCCCTTCGTAAATGATCTGAGCGTCAGAAATTGCCGATGACAAAATGGTGTTATTCCGCCCCACATCAACTGGCCGGATCAAGCCGCGCAAATAGATGTTCTGCTGCTCTTCGTTAATTTTGAGCGACCGGCGTCCCTCGATGACTAAGTTGCCACTGTCCATGACGCTGACAACGCGAGCGCTGAGCGTTGTGACGATTCTGCCACTACGGGCGCTTTGTCCCCCGCCATCAAAATGAGTCGCTGCGCCCGCCCCAAAACTTTGTACGGGAACGCCACCGTTCTTGCTCCAGCTACCAGGACCCGCGCCACCCGAAACAGACGCTTCTTTGCTGGTCTGAAGCGTGGTGCTCTGTTGCGCGCTGGCGGATTCAATAATCTGAACCGTCACTAAATCACCGACTTTTAACGCACGATTGTCGCTGATCATACTGGGTGTATTAGAAACATCGCCACTGCCACCTGGCCAAAGGCTCTCGGCACGGCTTGCTGAAGCGAAATTAAGACTTATGAAGAGTAACGCTAGAAAGCTCTTTTTCATTAAAAACCTCGCAACACGCGCATCAGAGCGCGTCCTTTAAAACCGTGCCCTCGCTCACAGCACGACCCTGAACTGTCTTTTTTCGGCCTTCAACTTCAACAGGCAAGCTCTCTCCCAACGCGGCATCCCTGAGAGCTTTCGCTGGAACTTCTAATTGCACACCACCACTGCGGACCAACAAACGAACCATGTCCCCGCGACGCACGATTGGCGGTAAAGTAACCAGATCCGTGGTGATCGCCTTGCCCTTAGCGATATAGGCTCGGCTACGAAGGCCCACCAAATTTTGCGCATCGCCAAAGGGCATCCCGCGCAAAAAAGTCGTATCAATCTCTTGCATCGCAATCTGATCAGCTTGGATGATTTGGCCTTGGCGCACTGGAGCGTTTGCGACCGCAACGGTCTCGCTCACCTGAACCATAAAGACCACGGGCACATTCGCGACTTGAACTGCCCGCCCGCGAGCATCATCTTGAGCGACTCGCACCGTAAGAACCACGTTGCCCCTTGGCAAGCCGATCGCTGGTTCTAACTCCATTCGACTTGAGCGATCCGGTACATTCAAGTCGCGCGGCTTCTGTCCGCCATCAAAAATGCGCACCTTGGCGTTGTTGCTAAGCGAACGCAATCTCTCAGTCAAGCTTTCGCTGGCAAAGCGCTGAATGGTCTCGCCAGGAATAATCTGCTTGCTGGCAATGACTTCAACCGCAGAACCCTCGACCCGATAGCGACCCTTTTTTGACCGAGCCAGTCTTGCCTGTATCAACTCACGTGGAATAGTTACTTTGGAGCCTGGCAAGCCAATAGGTTTTAAAGCGACCAAGCCATCTTCCCCATCCAGCCGCACGGTCACCACATCATTGACCAGTACATTGGGCCCATCCGCCGTCGCCGAGACTTTTAACCATACCGTGTTTGAAATATTAGAAAAAGATGTCGGGCTCTGCGACGCCCACGCCAACTTAGCCAAGACTAATATTAATATGACAGCCCGCGACAAGATCATGCTTAGCGACGCAGATTGTTGGCTTGGCTCAGCATTTCGTCCGAAGCTTGAATCGCCTTGGTATTGACTTCGTAGGCGCGCTGCGTGGTGATCAGCGCGACCATTTCTTCGATCACCTTGACATTGCTATTCTCAAGCATGCCTTGGGCTGTTTCACCAAACCCTTCCATACCAGGCGTTCCAACCACCGCTTCTCCCGAAGCTTCTGTCGCTGAATATAAATTTTTACCCTCAGACTGCAGTCCAGCAGGGTTCAGAAAACGGACCAACTGCACTTGCGCGACCACTTGATTGCCTTGACCCAACGGCAACGTGATCTCGACCTGGCCATTGGAGCGCACAACGATCCCAGTCGCTTCTTGAGGAATATTGATGGGCGGCTCAATCGGATGCCCGTCACCTGTCACGACACGACCGGTACCATCCATTTTGAATGACCCGTCACGAGAATAACGTACGGTTCCATCCGGCATCGCGATCTGAAAAAACCCGTCACCAGAAATCATCAAATCTAATGGGTTGTCTGTGGTTTGAACTTCGCCTTGACCAAATAGTTTTTGAGTCGCAGCCGGTCTGACACCGTGACCAACCTCCAGACCCAAGGGGATCTGCTGGCCTTGGCTATCGACAGAACCTGCGCGGCGCAAATGCTCGTACAATAAGTCCTGAAATTCGACGCGGCTTTTCTTAAACCCCACCGTATTAACGTTAGCAAGATTGTTGGACAGCACATCCATATTGAACTGCTGCGCCATCATCCCGGACGCCGATGTAAAAAGGGCTCTCATCATGGTTGTGACCTCCTGACATTCGTAGCCGATCGGGCTACGATCAAACCGCTTCCCCCAGGGGTCCAGCGGCTAGTGCTAAACAACTTAGGCCGGACGCCCGACCTGGTTTATAACTTGATTCAACGTATCGTCTTGCATCTGGACTGCTTTCTGGTTGGACTCATAAGCTCGCATCACGGTGATCATGTCGACCATCGCTTCAATCACCGACAC
>JANLXT010000318.1:0-2720 GCA_031365225.1 candidate division FCPU426 bacterium | reverse complement strand
GTCTGGACCGCGCGCTACTGGTCATGAACCATGAAAACATCAGCGGCACCGTGCGCTTCATGCACCCAGCCGGGCAGACCAACATGGCGGCTAATGCGGGCCCACGCCCTGAAGGCGAAGTGACCAAAGAAATTGAAGCCCACGGCGTCTCAGTCGTCGAACTACGCAAGACCAACGGCAAATATGGCTACGTCAAGGCATCTGGTTTTAACCGCCGCATTACCGCCAGCACGCCGATGGAATTGACCGGCCCCGCGCGCGGCTCGGCGTACATTGGCGATCGCGCGAACATTGCGCAAGTTGACTCCGCCCGAGGCCTCGGTGACCGCCTTGCCCTTGGCCAAGCGCGTCGCCCGACGCAATTGGGTGAGGGTCATATTATCCAAAAGGATCCAGCGAGCCCCCGCGGCCAAGGCCTGGCGTAGCTGAACGAGCGTATCGACTTCAATCTGCACACGCATGCCTTTGGGCGCCGCGGCGTTGGCGCGGCGTAACGCGCTGGCGATATCGTCGACGCTGGCAAGATGGTTGTCTTTTATCAGAAACGCGTCGTCCAAGCGCAGGCGGTGATTGTGCCCGCCCCCGCAAGCCACCGCGTATTTTTCAAGCGCGCGCAAGCCAGGGGTGGTCTTGCGTGTGTCTAAAATCTCAGCGCGCGTTCCCCGCGTCAGGGCCACAAACCGCGCGGTCAAAGTAGCGACCCCACACAGCCGCTGCAAAAGATTCAAGCTGACCCGTTCCCCGCTCAAGATCGCCCGGGTAGGACCGCGCAGCACCGCCAAAGTCTGCCCAGCTTTAAAGCGTTGGCCATCGCGAAGTTTTAAACTGACCTTGACCCCTTGGTCCAAGCGCTTAAAGATCCGGACCAACAAGGGCAGTCCTGCCGCCACACCCGCTTGACGTGCGCGTAGCCATCCGATGGATCGATGCCCCGCCGGGATCAAGGCTCGGCTGGTGCGATCCCCCGCGCGACCTAAGTCTTCGCGCAAGGCGATGCCCAAAAGGGCTTCCACTTCTTTCAAACGCAAAAGTTGAATTGGCAAAGCCATGAGTTTTCCAAATAAAAAAGGCCAGCCCTGCGGCCGGCCTTAAAGTGGTCCCGCGGAGAGCGGTCCTATTGTAGCAGTTTTTTGATCCAAGCCTTCACACGCGTCATGCCTTCTTCTTCGAGTGCTGCGATGCGCACTCCGGCGATGGTTTCACCACCTGATTGCCTGGTCCAAATGACGTCCGCCAAAAGCTTAACCAAACGCCGCTCACCGGGTAGATGCAAGTCCAAGGCCAGTGCGCTCCCGACCCCCAGATCCCTGAAACTGTCCACCGCCAAGCACATTCCAGAAGCGGAGAAGTCTCGGCTCTCTGTTTTTTGCATGCCGTTGCGCGCTCTATTTAAACAAGGCGCTTCAACTGCCAGATCTTCCCAACCATCGCCATCTAAAATGGACCGTACAATCTTGTGCTCTAAGGGACGGGCATCCACGCGCAAGCGAGCGCTCACGCGCTTTTGCACACGATGGTCACTGGAAGCGTCGATGCTCGGATTCAACTTGGTCATGGTGTCCATGAAAGCGCGAATCTTTGAACACCTTTATTGTAGTACCAGTTCCGAACAACGCAACGAAAGCGTTTAATCTTGTTGTTTCCTTTTGTAAAACTAAGTATTTCGGTCTAATTGGCAAGATCAGCTTGAGCGAGGCGGGTTAGGGCGTCCATTTGTTGCTGTAAAATTGTTAACGTAGCTCCCAAATCTTCGCTTTCTCGACCGACCAAAATAGCTTCCCCAAATGCGACAGTCAGGCGGGCAAAAGGTAGCGGGATAACGGTTTTGTCCCAGTTGCGCAGTCGCAGGGCCCCGCGAACGGCGATGCCCACTGGCATGAGGGGGCACCCTGAAAGCTGGGCCAGTTTGACCATCCCTTCGCTGGCTTGCCAGCGGGGGCCTCGCGGACCATCCACCGTCACCGTGACGTGCAGGCCTGACTTGAGCCCGCGCGTCAGACTGCGCAACGCTTCAGCGCCACCCCGGCTACTGCTCCCCCGCGCGGGTTCGGGGTAACCCAGCCGCTGGATAACGTCGGCGATCAATTCACCATCAAAGCTACGGCTCGCTAGCCCCACGATGGGTCGATCTCTAAACATAACAATACTTGGGATAAAAGTGTCGTGCCACATGGCATAGACTTTGGGCGGCGTGCTCACGACTTGCGTAGGAGCCTGGTCCGCATTGAGCATGCGCACCCGCCACGTGCTGGCCAACAGGCGCAACAACGCCGTGGCCAAAGGGGGCACGATGCTTTTTAAGAGCCATTGGCGAAATTGGGTCCACTTAGACATGACGCCTATTCTAACAGACGGACCCCAATTTTGTCCCTGCCTTGTCGCAAGCCATTCTTTAAGCTAAAGTAAAGCATCACATTGAAGGGAGCGCTATGGACCCCGCTATCTGGCAAGCCCACTACCGACCTGGCCTGAGCCAAGAAATGCCCCCGCTCGCCGCCCCACACCTAGGCGCGCTTTGTCGTTCGCAGGCTCAACTTTATGGCTCCCACCCCGCGTTTAGTATCTGCTTGCCCAACGGATCCAGCGCCACGCTCAGTTACGCGCAGGTAGACCAACTTTCGGACGCGTTCGCCTTCTATTTGCGCGCCGATCTGCGTTTGTTGCCAGGCGACAGAGTGGCGGTTCAATTGCCTAATTGTCTGGCCTACCCGGTGGTGGCC
>JANLXT010000317.1:0-1601 GCA_031365225.1 candidate division FCPU426 bacterium | reverse complement strand
CCTAACCATTAGAAGCGCGATGAATTGGGGCGCTATTGAAAACTTTGCCGTGGCTACTTTCGCCTAAAAAAAGCGAGGGGAGATCTTCGCAAATATCCACCATACCAAGACAAGCGTTAGAACAAGCCAAGACAACGGCTTTGTGTAGCGCTCAAATCGTTGGATTCTAGAGTTAGGCAAGACCGCGAAGAGAATCAACGAAATAAATAGAGGCAAACTAAAGGGATGGACCGCAAAGGCCCCTTGCCAATCCCCGCGCAAAAGACAGATAAAGGCGCGGGTCATGCCACAGCCAGGGCAATCAAATCCTGTGACACGATGAAAGACACAGAGACTGGGGAGCGCTTCGACCGCTTTAGCGCCATCGCCCCAGCCTAGGGCGTGCGCGATGACAAGCATGGCGCTCAATCCTAAACCGAGTCGAAGCCAAGCCTGTCCGCCCCAGCGATTCGGCTTGAGAGCCGAATCGCCAGAGTCAGGCTTAGACTTAGTTATAGAGCTTGTTGATCTCACTTTGTTGAATCGCAAGGCCGACAATATGGAGGCCGACCAAATTGAGGATCAGGCCAAGCACGGGCAAGCTATCGTTGCCTTTGCCGCCCTCTTTGACCAAGCCTTCATGCAAGACCTGGCCCAATTGGTACTGAATATAGATGTTATAAATGCCGCAAGTGAAGATCGTAAGGATGAACCAGCTTAAAAATTTGTATTTTTCTTCGCCACACAGCGCGTTAGTCGTCTTAAAGATACGGTTCTGCCAAAAGAGGCCGTAGATCCCACACGTCAATAGCGTGAAGACGATATCCTTGGCTAAATTTCCTTCGGCGGACGCTCGATCTGGTTTCATGGATCCTCCCAGTGTGTGAGTGCTGTTCCCCATGCGCAGCTCATTATAGCAAGCCCTTCCCGCTTAACGCTCCTTATCCTTGAGCGTCTTCCATTTGAACGGCCCTAAAAGGTCTTTAAAACGCGCTAGTTTGGGGCCATCCAGCCAGAGACAGGCGCATTTTTCGCAGATGTCCACGGGTCCGCCAGCCAGCTTCTCTTCTTTCATGCGCTTTTGGCAAAGGGGGCAGATTAAAAAAGGTGGCTTTTGACGTGGGGTAAAGTAGGCGGGTGTTTTATGGGCCTTGCTCTCGGACCCGCGCTGAATATCTTGGGTCGCCTCTTGAGGCAAAGTCTTCATCATGGTCTCTTTGGGCCAGGCGGTGCCATGGCATTCTTCACAAAGAAAAAGTTCGCGGCCAGCCAATTGGGCTGGATAAATCGCTATCTTGCAAATAGGGCAGGTTCGTTTGATCTCGCGAACCAGTGGCTTGTCGTCAGGCATGCGGATCCATGAGAAAGATTCAGGTGTTTGTTTTAGGTCCCTGATTTCAGCTTTCTAGTTTAGCTTTCCGATTTTTGCGCCTACCCTTCGTGGCCCAGGCTCCCTGGGCATCAATGCGCTGGGCACCTCAGGGCAGGCTTTCCGTCCGCGCGGGACAAGTTAGTTGCCTAAACACTCCCTGGTTCTAGATTTCACGAGATCTCACGATCTCAATCCGACCGAAAGCCTGCCCAGAGGTGCCCGGTGCATCAGGACTCAAGGAAGCCCGGGC
>JANLXT010000274.1:0-2216 GCA_031365225.1 candidate division FCPU426 bacterium | reverse complement strand
AAGTCACGTTTGATATGGATGCGAATGGAATTCTGAAGGTCGGCGCGAAGGATAAAACCTCCGGGAAAGAGCAGACGATTACCATTCAAGGCACAACCGGACTTTCTAAGGAAGAAGTTGAAAAACTACGCAAGGACGCCGAAATCCATGCTGCGGAAGATGCGAAGAAGAAAGAGCTGGTTGAGACGAAGAACATGGCCGAGCAGTTAACTTTCACGGCCGAAAAAGCCTTGAAGGATGCCGGGGATAAAGTTGCCGCTGACCTACGAGCCGATATTGAAGGCAAGATTAATGACTTGAAGAAACTGAAAGACAGTTCTGACAAGACGGCGATCGAAAACGCCACGAAAGCCTTATCCGAAACCATTCAAAAGATTGGCCCGGCTATGTCCGGCCAAGGCGCACAGCAAACCGCTGGCGAAACTCCCAAAGAGGGCCAGACCGAAGCCAAGGGTAAAGACGACGGAACCGTGGAGGGGGAAGTGGTGGATGAGAAGAAAGAGGAATATTTTAGCGGCGGGCTAAAGCCCGCCGCTAAAAGTTTAGATACATGAAAACTATAAAAACATTTATACAAAATAGAAAAAACGAGAAAATAGCCGTCCTTGCAGAAATCTCACGTCCTCAAAAAGGCCTGGCATTTGTCATGCACGGCCTAAGTGGGAATAAAGAACAATTGCATATCCAGACCTTCGCAGAAGTCTGGAAAGAACATGACTATACCGTTGTCCGTTTTGATACGACGAATACTTTTGGAGAAAGTGATGGTAATTTCGAAGATGCAACAATTACAAATTACTATGAGGATCTGGAAGACGTAATTGATTGGGCAACAAAGCAAGAATGGTACGAAGAACCGTTCTGTTTAGAGGGGCATAGTCTGGGTGGAATTTGCACGACGCTGTTTGCAGAGAAATCACCGGAAAAAGTTAAAGCACTAGCCCCCATTTCAACTGTAGTTTCAGGAAAATTAAGTTGGGAAAAAGAAGATCCAGAGAAATTGAGAGAATGGCAGCGGACTGGATGGAAAACAGAAACCAGTACTCGGCGGGGAATTGTCAAAAGACTCAAGTGGTCACATATGGAAGACCGCCTTAAGTATGATGTTCTTCCCGATGCAAAAAAGCTCGTGATGCCAGTTTTCCTATTGACGGGTGAATTAGATACATCCACTCCGCCGCGACATCAGCAAGTTCTCTTCGATGCGCTTCCAGGTAAAAAAGAATTTCATATTATTCCGGGCGCACCACATACTTTCAAAGATGCTGCTCATATTAAGCAGATTAAAGATCTGCTTAATAAATGGGTCACCACAATATAAAACGAATTCCAGGGAGCCCTTGCGAGCTCCCTGGTGGGGAAATAACGATGTGGTGGACAAACTTGCGACCACCTGTTGCCGCGTGTGAGCGCCGCGTTGGACGCTTGAGAGGAGCTAGGAGCCCCAGGCGCGGATGCGCATGTTCGCCTTGAACAGGGCGTCCATGAACTCATAGTTGATCTGTTTCCGGGCCAGATGTCCGACCGGGGTGCGACCCATTCGACCCAAGCCCAGGTTGTCGAAGACGACATCGAGCGTCATGCCGCTGGTGTTGACCTCCAGCAGACCGACCTTCTTCCGACTCCGAGCGCGAGCGAATTGTACCTCGAGTCCGGGATGCCCAGACGCGGTCACGCGTTCGCGGGTGAGTTCGATCTCGCCGGCATCGGTCACGATGAGCACGTGGTCATCGTTTTCACGACACAGAACCTCCGTGACCTTCTGTTCCGTCTGAGTCACAACTGCCTCCTCCGTAAGGGGTTGGAATCCAAGGGGATTGCCGGCCAGTGCCTAGTGGACGCTGGCCTTGGTCTTGGGACGATCACGCATTCGCTGCAGGGCACGAGCCCGGGCGGCTGGGTGGTAGAAAATCATGCATCCACTCAGGACGACGAGCCCACCTCCGATCATGCAAGCGACGGTCGCGATGTCATCAGGAATGAGCGAAAACATTCCCGTACCCATCGATCCCCAGAAGAGAATCCAACCGATGATGCACATCCAGTGTGCGAGGTGGTCATACAGCGGTTTCTTGTCCGGCATTTGACTCCTCCTTTGGTCGATGCAGCGGGACGTTATGGTCATATCAAACAAAGGGCATGTGGTCAACAATAGTCTTGACAATAAGCCCTTTTTACGGTATAAGACGGAAGCTTGGAGGCAGACAGCTTCCTAA
>JANLXT010000223.1:0-7678 GCA_031365225.1 candidate division FCPU426 bacterium | reverse complement strand
ATAGGCAAGATGGGGTAGCTCTCGGTGGCAGGAAGCTTTTTGGGCGCGCCGTAGACCGTGCCGCCCGAGCTGATATGGATGAATTTTTTAAGGCCGTTCTGACGCCCGGCCTCGAGCAAGTTGATCAGGCCCAATGAGTTGACCTGGGCATCAAAAAGCGGGTTCTTGACTGAGTCCGGCACGGACATCTGGGCGGCGTGGCCATTGACCACGTCAAAGCGCTCTTTACGAAAGAGGGCATGGACCCGTTTGGTGTCGCGGATGTCGCCTTTGACAAAACGGGCCCGTTTGGGCAAGTTGGCTCGGCGACCACCGAAGAGGTTGTCCAAGATGACGACCTTGTGGCCGGCCGCGATGTAGGCGTCTGCCACGTTGGATCCGATAAAACCCGCCCCACCGGTGACAAGGATCTTCATGTGTTGCTCCCAAGACCTCAGAAATACTCAAACAGTAATGTAGCATAGCTAGCTTACATTTTTTATCATATTTGCCATGCCCCTTAGCCCCTCATTCATCGTTCGCTGTCGCCAACTCTTGGGCGGCGCCCACGTGCTGACCAGCCCCGCCGCGCTGACAGCGTATGACAGCGACGGCTTAAGCGTGCGCCGCTATCCGCCCGACTTGGTTCTTTTGCCCGGCAGCACGAATGAGCTGACTCAGGTTTTGGGTTGGCTGCGCGCAGAGGATGCGCCGTACGTTGTGCGTGGCGCGGGCACTGGCTTAAGTGGTGGCGCGGTCGCCAGCGAAGGCGGCGTGATCCTGCATCTGTCCCGTCTTAAGCGCGTGCTAAGCGTGGATGCCGCGAACATGGTGGCCGAAGTCGAGCCCGGAGTGGTGCTCAACGCGTTGAACAAAGCGCTCGAGCCCCAAGGCCTCTTCTTTCCTCCCGACCCATCCAGCGGCTTTGCCTGCACGCTGGGTGGCAACGTGGCCGAGAACGCTGGCGGGATACGGTGCTTTAAATATGGCGTGGTCGCCAATTATGTTTTGGGATTAGAAGTACTAACACCCACGGGCGACTTGGTCACCTTAGGTGGTCCCGCTGGCGGTTTGGGTCCGGCGCTGGGCGCGGATTGGAAGACGCTCTTTGTCGGTAGCGAAGGTTTGTTGGGTGTGATTCTAAAAATATGGATACGCCTGAAACCGATCCCCGAAGCGACCCGAACTTTTTTGGCGACCTACAAAGACCTGCAAGGCGCGAGCCAGGCGATCTTGGGCTTGGTGCATCACCCCTTGATCCCCGTCGCCGCCGAATTGATGGACAAAAATTGTGTGCGCTTGGTCGAGTCCAGTCCCTTTAGAGCGGGACTGGACCCTGAATGCTGGGCGCTTTTGGCCGAGATCAACGGACCCCAAGCGCTGGTCGACGCTTGCGCGCCTGACATACAAGCCTTGCTAGAAAAAAACGGAGCGAGCACTGTCAAGACGACCGCCGATGCTATCGAACGTCAAAAATTATGGAAAGCACGCAAAGTGGGCGGCGGCCTGACCGGCCAGATCAGCCCCGATGTGATGATACAAGACGCGGTCATCCCGCGTAGCCGTCTGGCCGAAGTGCTCGAAGACATCTACCGCGAAGCCGAAGCCGAGAGCATTCCTGTGATCAATCTCTTTCACGCCGGTGATGGCAACCTGCACCCCAATTTTATGTACGACGCTCGTCACCCAGAGCAAGTCGAAGCCGTGCATCGCCTTGGCAAGCGTTTGATGGAAAAAGTCATCAGCGTCGGCGGCACCCTGTCGGGCGAGCACGGCATCGGCAACGACAAGCTAGAGTACTTGCCCTTGCTCTTTGACACGCGAACCCTGGCCGTTCACGCTGCGGTGAGCGCCGTCTTTAACCCAAACAACCAATTGAATCCTGGCAAGGTCTTACCCCAACGACGCTTTAAACCCGTTCCCCCAGGCAAGGAAGCCCATGCCGGTGTTTGAACCCTTCATCGACAGCGTGGACCTAAGCGCCTGCGTGGACGCGTCTGAGAGCGCGGCTTCGCTCAATGAGCGCCTGGCGCAAAGCGGTGGCTATTGGCCCTTGTCTCTCAATGCCGAGCAACCCTTGGGAGAGCTTTTTTTAAGCACCAAAGGCTGCTCAAAGAGCTTTCGCTATGGCGGGCTTGGCGACAACGTCCTGGGTCTGGCCTGGCGCTTGCCCAACGGCCTACGGGTGGACCTGGGTGGCAGAGTGGTCAAAAACGTGGCGGGTTTTGATCTGACGCGTTTTCTTTGTGGCAGCCAAGGTCGCTTTGGCCAGCCCGAGCTGCTGGTCCTGCGGCTGCGCCCCAAACCCGAAGCCGAGCGCATGTTAGCCATCCACGGAACATGGCAAGCCTTGCGTGAGCTGGCCCGCGCGATACGCGCCAGCAGCTGGGCCCACGCCATCGACGCGTTGGATCTAGAAGCTGACTCAGACTTCCCCGCGCTGATCATCAGTTTTGGTGGCCTACCGAAACATTTAAAACTGTTCGACGCCCAAGTCAAGCAATGGGTCAGCGTGAACGACTGCGCGGTGAGCGTGCTGACGCAATACCCGCCGCGATCAACAAAACCTTGGGCGCGCGCGCAAGCGCCTTTGGATCTGCTACCAAAATTAGCCCAAGAATGGCTAGGACGCTATGGTGGTAAAGTTTCGGCGTTTCTGGGACAGGGGATCTTAAACATTGAGAGCTTGGGCGTTGGCGAGGCGGAAGGCGCGCGAGGCGTTCAAGAATTGCAACAGCGTCTAAGCGTGTTAGGCGGACACGTGGAGCACGCGACCTTGGTCGCGGACCCGAACGCGCCTCAAGCCCGCTGGGAAGCCGAACTCTTAAAAAAACTTGAGGCCATCGCGTGAGCGCCCCGCGTTTTGAGGAATTGATGGCGCGTGAGACGCCCAAGCTGCTCAACTGCGTGCATTGCGGTCTTTGTCTGGACGAATGCCCCACCTATCGCCTGACCGGTGACGAAGCCAACAGCCCCCGCGGCCGCTTGGCGCTCTGGCGCGCCGAATGGGAGGGCAGGCTCACCCCCGGCCCCGAGACGGACCGTTACACAGACGAGTGCGTGGGATGCATGGCTTGCGTGAGCGCCTGTCCCGCCAACGTGCCCTACGGCGACCTGCTCTTTGAGCGACGAGCGGAGCAAGCGCACCGTGGCGGCGGGCCCAGCTGGCGAGAGCGCTTGATCGCGCCCCTGCTCAAACGCCCAAGATTATTTCAGGCCTTGAGCCTGCCCTTGCGATTGGCCCGCAAGAGCGGCCTGCGCCTGCAGCGTCTGCTCTTTCCTGGCGATCCCGCTTTGCTACAAAGCAGCGCCAGCTACGCCCGCGCCATGAACGCTCACTTTAAGACCAGCGGTCCCAAAGTGGCGTTGCTCTCAGGTTGTCTGATGGAGGGCGCCTACCGCGAGATTAACTTTGCCACCGTGCGTGTCTTGACCGCCAATGGCTATCAGGTCTCCGTGCCAGAAGAACAGGCTTGCTGCGGCGCCATGCACGAGCACGCCGGTTTAAGCGCGGACAAAGCGCTCTTGGACAAACAAAATCAAAACGCCTTTGCCCACGCCGACGTGGTGCTGACCAACAGCAGTGGTTGTGGTTTAAGCCTGCGCCACGCTGTGGGCGCCATGCAACGTGATCTGGTTGATTTTTTAAGCACGATAAAATTGCGCGCGGGCGGGGGGCTCGATTATGAGCATCTCTACTACGACTTCCCTTGTCATGCCTACCACGGTTTAGGCCTGCGTCAGCCCCCGGCCAGCCTCTTTAAGGCCGCCGGACTGGATAGCCGCTGGACCCTGGCCCCGGACGCGGATCGCTGCTGTGGCAGTGGTGGCGCCTACGCGATGACCCACGAAAAAAATTCTTTGGCGATCTTGGATGAGAAAGCGGCGTTCCTAAAAGATATTCCGTACAAAAAGCCAGTCTTGGTGACGGCCAACCATGTGTGCATGGCGCAATGGGCCCAGGTACCTGGATTGACGGTCAAGCATGCGGTACAAATTTTGGACGAAGCGTATGAACAAAGCGGAATCTACGCCTAGCTTACTTTTTAGGCAAACACTCGCCCGGCGCCCTAAAGACTTTATTGCTGCCATCCATCGAAAACACATGAAAATCAGTGATCCCCGCGAAGACTTTTTTGCCCACCCGGAAGCCACTGGCCTGACTCACACCTTTAGGAAGATGCGCTAATATCTTTTTGCCGGAACCCAGATCCAACTCCAATTCGATAAAAGCCCCTTTGAAGCGCTCCATGGTGATGGTCGCGGCGACCTGCAAGCTCTCTTTGTCGGATGTCACATACACATCATGTGGCCTAAAATACACACGCACCTTTAAGCCACCCGGCAGATCAGCCACAGCAAACCTAAAAGGGCCCCAGACCACCAGTCCGGGCTCGCTGAGTGACTCGACGTGATTGGTCTCGCCGACAAAATCGGCCACAAATTGCGTCGCGGGGCGATCAAATATATCTTGCGGGCTACCTTCTTGCTCAACCCGGCCTTTGTCCATGATGACCACACGTTTGGCGACTTCCATGGCTTCATCCTGATCATGCGTGACAAAGAGAGTGGTCATGCCCGTTTGATCGTGCAGACGGCGCACCCACGCCCGCAGCTCCGCGCGAACTTTGGCGTCGAGCGCGCCAAAAGGCTCGTCTAAGAGTAAGACCTGTGGCTCGGGAGCCAAAGCCCGCGCCACCGCCACACGCTGGCGCTGCCCTCCCGAAAGCTGAGCCGGAAAACGACCCTCAAGGCCCTGCAACTGGATCAGATCCAAGAGCTCCGTGACCCGCGCGCGTATCGAGGCTTCGGGCTGTTTGCGCACGCGCAAGCCAAACGCGATGTTTTCAAACACATTCATATGCTTGAACAGGGCGTAGTGTTGAAAAACAAAACCAACTTTACGGTCCTGCACGCTGAGCGTGATGGCCTCTTTGCCCGTCAAGTGGATCTCGCCCGAATCAGGTGTCTCGAGCCCCGCGATCATGCGCAACAAGGTGCTCTTGCCAGAGCCGCTGGGGCCCAGCAACGCGACCAGATCCCCGCTTTGCAGGCTCAAGTCGACGTCATCCACCGCGACAAAATCGCCAAAACTCTTGCGCAGCTTTTGAACTTCAATGCTCATTCGATGCCACCTTCTTTGGACGCGTACCACTCGACGATGCTTTTTGCCAGCAACGTCAACAACGCCAGCCCCGCCAACAATGACGCCGCCGCAAACGCCGCCGCGAATTGATATTCGTTATAGAGGATCTCTATGTGCAAGGGCAACGTGGTGGTCTCGCCGCGGATGTGCCCACTGACCACGCTGACCGCGCCAAACTCACCCATGGCCCGCGCATTGCACAAGATCACGCCATAGAGCAGGCCCCATTTGATGTTGGGTAGCGTGACCTTAAAAAAGATCCTAAGCGGGCTTGCGCCTAAAACTCGGGCCGCCTCTTCTTCGTCCTTGCCGGTGCTCTCAAGCACAGGGATCAGCTCGCGGGTCACAAAGGGAAAGGTCACAAAGAGCGTCGCCAGCAGGATGCCCGGCAGCGCGAAAATGACCCGCACACCATGCGCCAACAACCAGGGGCCCAGCCAGCCGTGCGCGCCAAAGAGCAACACATAGATCAAGCCGACGATCACGGGCGAGACCGAAAAAGGCAGGTCGATCAGGGTCAAGAGCAGTTGCCGGCCCCTGAACTTGTAGCGGGTCAAGAGCCACGCGGCGACCACGCCAAAAAAAAGATTGGCGGGCACGCTGATGACCGCGGCCAACAGCGTCAGGCGGACCGCTGACAACGTTTCGGGGTCGCTGACGGCACTGCCATAGGCGCCTAAGCCCTTGCTGAGTGCTTGAAAGAGGACGGTGGCCAGCGGCAGCACCAAGAGCAGGCCCAGCAGGACGACCGCCGCCAAGGTCAGGGACACGCGGGCCCACGCCGGGTCCCGATGCGATAAAGGCGTGCGGGTCACGCTTGTCATCAACCCACCTCGCTTGTCGCGCGCTGTTTAAAGAGATTGATCAACAGCAAGAGGCTAAAGCTGAGCAAGAGCGCCAGGCCACCCAAGGCGGTGGCGCCTGCCATGTCAAACTGCTCAAGCTTGGCCATGATCAGCAAAGGCAAGATCTCGGTCTTGAAGGGCATGTTGCCGGCGATAAAGACAACGCTACCGTATTCGCCCAGCACGCGCGCGAAAGCCAGGGTAAAGCCCGTGATCAGCGCGGGTAGTATCTGTGGAAAGATGACCCGTCTAAAAGTAGTGAGCCGATCAGCGCCCAAACAGGCAGCGGCCTCCTCAACATCGGGGTCTAATTCTTGCAAAACGGGTTGCAACGTGCGTACCACGAGGGGTAGACCGATAAAGATGAGCGCCAACGTGATCCCTGTCAAAGAAAAGGCCGCGTGGATGCCCAGTGGCTCAAGCACGCGCCCCAACACGCCGTTGGGCGCAAAGAGGGTGACCAAGGTGATGCCCGCCACCGCTGTCGGCAACGCAAAGGGCAAGTCGACCAGCGAATCTAAGATCCGTCGTCCCCAAAAAGGATAACGCACCAGCACCCAGGCCACCAAGAGGCCCACCCCCGTATCTACCAATGCCGCCACCAAGGCGCAGCCAAAGGTCACCCGCAGGCTGGCCAGCACGCGCGGATCGCTGATGATCTGCCAAAGTTGATGCGCGCTGAGCGTGCTGGCCCTGTGCAGCAAGGCCGCCAACGGCAAGAGGACGATCAAGGTCAAATAGAAGACCGTGGCGCCCAGGCAAAGCCTGAATCCAGGCAGCGTGGCGGCTTTAACGGTAGATCTGGTCAAAACTGCCTCCATCCGCGAAATGCGCGCGCTGCGCTTTTTGCCAACCACCAAAAACCTGGTCCACCGTCACCAGCTTGAGCGGTGGAAATTGTCGTTTGTTCGCTTTGGCGATTTTTGACGACTGAGGCCTGTAAAAGTTCTTGGCCACCAAAGCCTGTCCCTCTTCGGTATACAAGAAGCTGAGATACGCTCGCGCCACGACTAAATTGTCATTTTTTTTGGCCACCTGGTCGACCACCGCCACACAGGGTTCGGCCAGGATGCTTAAGCTTGGGATCACAACCTCAAAACGATCCTGTCCCAATTCGCGCTTGGCCAAGTAGGCCTCGTTTTCCCAAGTGATCAAGACATCCCCGATCCCACGTTCGGCAAAAGTGGTGGTCGCTCCACGCGCTCCGCTATCGAGGACCGCCACATTCTTAAAGACCTTCGCCAAAAAAACTTTGGCGCTCGCGTCACTACCACCCGGTTGCGCCAAGGCCCACGCCCACGCCGCCAAATAGTTCCAGCGCGCTCCACCACTGGATTTAGGGCTGGGAGTGACGACGTTAACGCCAGGCCTGGCCAGATCACCCCAATCCCGGATTCCTTTTGGATTCCCTTTGCGCACAAGAAAAACAATGGTGCTGGTGTAGGGCGCGCTGTTGCGCGGTAGCTTGGTCTGCCAGTCCCTCGCCAGCAAGCCCTGCTCGGCGATCTTGTCGATATCATTGGCCAGCGCCAGGGTCACCACATCGGCGGGCAGACCGTCGATGACGCTGCGAGCCTGCTTGCCCGAGCCCCCGTGGCTCTGCTTCACCACCACGTCATCGCCGGTCTTGGCCTTCCAATGCCTGGCGAAGGCGGCGTTGTACTCGGTGTAGAGCTCGCGGGTGGGGTCGTAGCTGACGTTGAGCAGG
>JANLXT010000213.1:0-14856 GCA_031365225.1 candidate division FCPU426 bacterium | reverse complement strand
ATTATGATGTGCGCAAGGCGGATCCATACTTTGTCTATGATCGAATGGATTTTGAAGTGCCGACTCGTACTGCAGGCGACAATTGGGCGCGGTACGAGGTCCGTATGGAAGAGATGCGGCAAAGTATCCGGATTATTGATCAGGCACTCGCGCAGATACCCGATGGCCCTATTCGGGTGGATGACCCTCGTGTCAGTTTGCCTAAGAAAAAAGAAGTTTATAGCAATATTGAAGGTCTCATGAATCACTTTAAACTTTTAATGCCAGGACACGGAATTCGTCCACCGAAAGGTGAGGCCTACCAGGCAGTTGAAGGTGGAAATGGAGAACTAGGTTTTTGGATTATTAGCGACGGGACGGATCGTCCCTGGCGCGTTAGAGTTCGTCCGCCTTGTTTTCCCATCATGGGTGGCTGTGAAGAGCTGATTCTTGGTGAGCAATTAGCCGATATCGTTCCAACTTTTGGATCGGTGAATATGATTGGTGGAGAACTAGACCGATGAGCCTCATCCATGAGCAGTTGCGAGCCAAGTTCAACATTGTTCTCAGCCGTTATCCCGTAGACCAAAAACAGTCCGCGGTGATTCCTCTTTTGCATTTATTGCAAGAGGATCTCGGAGGACATATCACGTTAGAAGGACAGCGTGAAGTCGCTGATTTTCTGGGGATTCCCGTCGCAAAGGTCCACGAAGTGGTGACTTTCTACACCATGCTAAGTGAAAAACCGCGAGGGAAGAATCATCTTTTGGTTTGCCGGACCTTACCCTGTGCTTTATCAGGATGCGAGTCTGTAATTAATGCGATTCACACTAAATTAAATGTAAAGCCAGGAGAGGTTACACTCGACGGTAAATTTAGTTATGAAGAGGTTGAATGTTTGGCACAGTGCCACCTCGGACCAGTATTGCAGGTGCGAGATCAAGTGCACGGAAATTTGACACCAGAATCAGCGATACAGTTGATTGATAAATTAGGAAAGTAGCAGATGACTGATTTTCAAAAGTACCTGACGAAAAATTTCGACAACCCTGCCGCATTGACCTTGGATGGTTATGTCGCCAGTGGCGGATACGTGGCGCTTAAAAAAGCGCTTGGCATGCAACCCGTAGAAATTATTGATCTGGTCAAAGCGGCAAATTTGCGCGGGCGCGGGGGCGCTGGTTTTCCAGCGGGTGTAAAATGGGGATTTTTGGCTAAAACGGATGGCCCCAAGTATCTTTGTGTGAATGCCGATGAAGGCGAACCAGGAACGTTCAAAGACGGGCCTTTGATGGAATATGATCCTCATCAACTGATTGAGGGTGTCGCAATCGCTTGTTTTGCTTTGGGAATCCACAGTGCGTATATCTATATTCGTGGTGAGTTCTATAATTCCATTCGCGCGGTAGAACGTGCTGTGCAAGATTGCTATAAAAAGGGCGTGTTGGGGAAGGGTGTATTGGGGACTTCGTTCGCTCTCGATATCGCAGTTCATCCTGGTGCGGGTGCGTATATTTGCGGTGAAGAAACGGGCTTGCTGTCTTCGTTAGAAGGTAAGAAAGGCATGCCTAAGCTTAAACCGCCCTTCCCGGCGGTCAAAGGTCTTTGGGGGTGCCCCACAATTGTTAATAATGTGGAAACGTTGGCGTGTGTCCCTCATATTATCAATGTGGGTGCTGACGCCTGGAATGCATTGGGTTGCGAAAAGAATGGTGGAACGAAACTCTATTGTGTAAGTGGCCATGTCGTCAAACCCGGGTATTATGAGTTGCCCCATTCCACCACATTAAGGCAGCTCATCTACGATGTGTGTGGAGGAACAAAGCCCGGGCGCACATTAAAAGCCGTTGTGCCCGGTGGGTCGTCGAGTCCGATTTTGCTGCCAGAGGAAATTGACGTTCGCATGGATTTCGATAGCTTGGGCAAGATTGGTACCATGCTTGGTTCTGCGGCAGTTATCGTGATGGATGATAGCGTTAGCATGGTCCGTGCTCTACATAACCTCTTGCATTTTTATAGTCATGAGTCCTGCGGGCAGTGCACACCGTGCCGCGAGGGAACACATTGGTTACACGTGATTTTAGAGCGCATTGTAAATGGCCAGGGCAAGATCGAGGATCTAGACCGTATTCAAGATATTTGTGGAAACATGGTCGGAAACACTATTTGCGTGCTTGCGGATGCCGCGGTTTTGCCTACGCAAAGTTATATCAAGAAATTCCGGCCGGAGTTCGAGCAGTACATTCGTGCCGGCAAAAGAGTTTCCCTGTTGGGCGGACTCATAGAAACTGTCCCCGTGGGCGCGCACTAAAGGTCTACAAACGTATGCCAAAACTAATAATCAACGGCAAAGAGATTGAAGTAGCTGCGGGTACTAATTTAATTGAAGCCGCGAAGCTTGCCGGAGCGGAAATACCACATTTTTGCTATCACCCAGGATTGTCCGTCGCTGGCAATTGCCGTATGTGCTTGATAGAGATTGAAAAGGCCCCCAAACTTCAGATTGCGTGTAACACCGCAGTGAATGAGGGGATGGTAGTATTTACCGACAGCGATAAAGTAAAGAAGGCGCGCGCGGGAGTGATGGAATTTCTTCTGTTGAATCACCCTATTGATTGTCCAGTTTGTGATTGTGCGGGTGAATGCTATTTACAAGACTATTACATGGAGCACGATCTGAACGCCTCTCGTTTAGAAGAAGGAAAAAATAAAAAACAAAAAGCGCAAGAAATTGGGCCCCATGTAATGCTCGACAAAGAAAGATGCGTTCTTTGTAGCCGATGTGTACGCTTTACGGATGAAGTATCAAAGACCCATGAATTGGGTATTTTTGGGCGGGGTTCGACCGAAGAAATCGGGATGTTTGAAGGTGTAACGCTCGATAATCAGTATTCAGGTAATGTCGTTGATTTGTGCCCGGTTGGCGCTCTAACTGATAAAGACTTTAGATTTAAATCGCGACCTTGGTTTTTGCGCGAGACAGAGACCGTTTGCGGCGGGTGTGCCCAGGGATGCAATATTGTGTTAAATACGAACACAAATCCCTGGAACAAAATAGGGCAAGACCGCGCCTATCGAATTTATCCTCGTGAGAACTTGGCGGTTAATCAATATTGGATGTGTGACGAAGGACGCTATTCAACCAAGTCCATCGATCATGGCCGACGCATCGCGCATGGGGAAAAAGGCCAATTGCGAACTTCGGAATATTTGCTTGCTCGCGTTAGTGATGCGATCAAGGGCGCGATCGCGCAGGGAGGCGATAAAATCGCGATACTTTTATCGCCCCAAATGACAAATGAGGAATTATGGGCATGGAAGTGGTTGGCTCAATCGTTGGGCATTCTTCAAGTTGAAATGGGCGACGACCTTAAGCGGGTCGGCGCCGCTGATGATTTTTTAATTCAGGCGGATAAAAACCCCAATTCTAAAGGTGCTACTTTTTTAGGACTAGGGCCCCGTGAAAATGTGCTCGGCGGAAAAGCGGTACTTGAAAAAGCGGTTCAAGGTGAAGTGACAGTCCTTGTTGTTGTTGAGCACGACTTAAGTTTGCGAGAGTCCACGCCTTTACAAAAAATTACTGAGCGCGGCGGAATTGTGATTGGTATCCATAGTTTGGTTCAATCGGATGAATCAAACTATACGTTTACATTGCCGCGAGCCCACTATGTTGAGCAGGACGGTAGTTTCACAAACATCCAGAGTCGAGTGCAGAGAGTTGTAAAGGCTCTTGAGCCATTGGGTGAAAGTTTGCCTGCGTGGGAAATCGCATTTAGCTTAGGCCAACGATTGGGTCTTAGGTCCCCGCGGATTCTTGGCAATCGATTTTTTCAAAATTGAGCGTGCAAGTGAATGAGTATAGCGGAATGACCTCGCAAGAAATCGGAAAATCAGGCGTGGTGGCGGGCATGAAAGCTACCACCTGAGGAGCGAACTTGAATTTTAGTGAAATCAATCCAATTTTTATTCAGATTGCTGGGCATCTAGCCAAAGTGACATTTATTATGTCCGTGGTTATGACGTCGGGGCTTATTCTGTCTTGGGTTGAGCGTAAACAGAGCGCGATTATGCAAGATAGAATCGGAGCCAATCGTGCCGCGATTGTTATCCCATTTTTGGGTTGGCGTTTTCCATTGTGGGGACTCATTCACAATCTCGCCGATGCACTCAAAGGCATTGTAAAAGAAGATTTTGTCCCTCCAAAAGCTAATAAGTTTTTACACATTCTGGCGCCTTTCATGGCGTGTTTTGCCGCGACTGCAGCTTTTGCGGTTCTTCCATTTGGCGGTCAGGTCCAAATTGGCCAAGTGGTCATCCCGCTAACTATTATGCCAAGTCAAGTGGGTGTGCTTTTTGTCTTCGCGCTGTTGTCGATTGGAGTTTATGGCGTGGTTGTGGCTGGTTATGTTTCGGACAATAAGTACTCAACGATGGGCGCATTGAGAGCGAGTGCGCAAGTCATCAGCTATGAAGTCGCGACTGGTTTAACAATTCTGGGCGCTTTGCTTACCTACGAAACGCTAGATTTTAGAAAAATAGTGGAGTGGCAACACACACACACCACCTTGGGCTTCTTACCGGGGTGGGGTGTATTTCACCAGCCACTTGGTTTTATGCTATTTTTTGTCGCTACGCTGGTGGAGATGAAACGGGTGCCTTTCGATCTACCGGAAGCTGAAAGTGAAATCATTGGTTATTTTACAGAATATTCTGGCATGAAATTTATGTTATTCATGATGGCTGAATTTATTGAAAGCCTTTTATTTGCGTGGGTCATTGTGTTGATATTCTTTGGCGGCTGGAATTTGCCAGGTTTGAATATGCCAGCCCAGGGAGGCACAACAAATTGGATGTGGATGCAACTTGGTTATTGGCAGGTTGTGATGCTCCAAATGACGGCGATGGCTAGTAAGATTGTCATCCTTTGCTGGCTTCAGATGCTGGTTCGGTGGTCTTTACCGCGTTTTAGATATGATCAGATCATGCATCTCGGGTGGAAAATAATGTTACCTTTGGCACTTGCCAATCTTGTTGTCACAGCAATCGTCCAAGTGGCACTTAAGTAGGGTGGGGCGGAGAGTCAATGTCAAAACCTAAAATGAACGCCATGGAGAGACTCTACCTGCCCGAGATTTTTAAGGGACTGGCAATAACATCGCGCCATTTTTTTATCAACCTGGGTTTGCATAGTTTGCATAAGCTTGGCTTAGCCAAAGCCAGAGAGGCTATGGTCACTATCAGTTACCCTGAAGTGCGCCGCCCATACCCCTTGGTTGCCCGCTCTCGGCATCGTTTAACACAACGCCAGGATGGAACTGCAAAGTGTGTTGCCTGCATGATGTGTGCGACCGCATGCCCTGCCGAGTGTATCTATATTGAAGCAGAAGAGCACCCCGATCCATTGATTGAAAAACGTCCCGCGTCTTTTGACATTGATATGTCTAAATGTGTGTTTTGTGGATTTTGTGTCGAGGCCTGCCCCGAAGATGCCATTCGTATGGACACGGGACATTTTGAGATGGCTTATTTTGATCGCAAGGATCTCATTTACGACATGAATTTTTTATTAAACGATGACCCTTATGCGATTAAGAAAGAGGACGCCTTGGTTCTTGCGAGCGATAAAAAATGATAAATCAGGGCATCATCGGATTAGTTCTATTTTTAGGCGCAGTAGCCGCAAATTTTGCTGGCATGCTTGCACTGACGACGGTGTTGGGCCCCAAACGCAGGAACCCGGTAAAGGATGAGCCCTTTGAGTGCGGCAGTATTCCTGTCGGGCCCAATCGAGGACGCTTTCATGTGCGGTTTTATTTAATTGCGATATTGTTTCTTATTTTTGATATCGAGGTCGTGTTTCTCTATCCGTGGGCAATGATTTTAAAGTCCGAACTAGGGCTATATGGATTAGGAGTTGCTGGAATCTTTGTTGCGGTCTTGGTTTTTGGATTAATTTACGAATGGAAACGGGGAGGCATGGAATGGGATTAGTTGATCTGCTCTTCGGCATCCTTTCTGCGGCGGCTTTCGGTGCGGCTTTTGGCGTGGTGTTCACCAGAAACACAATCTACAGCGCGCTTTTTTTTGTTTCTCACCTTTTGTGCCTCGGTGTGTTGTATGCGCTCATGCAAGCTCCCTTGCTTGGGGTTATCCAAGTGATGGTTTACGCGGGTGCCGTCATGGTGCTTTTTATCTTTGCGATCATGATTCTGGACATCTCTGATTTCGAGGATGACGAAATTGGAGAAAGGCCCAAAGCGTTGGTGGCTGCTACTGCATTGGTATTAACTTTTACAGGTATGTTTTTTGCGTACACGAAGGGATTGACGATCAAGACCGCACTTGCCGAGCCGGCGCATGGGTTGCAACCGTTGGACACGGATAATGTTGTCAGAGTAGCTCGTGTACTCTTTAGAGATCACGTCATAACCTTTGAACTGATTGGCATCTTGCTTTTAGTCGCTGTCGTTTGTGTCATGGTCATGGCCAAACGCCGGCTGGAGAATTGAAATGTTTATGAGCGTGGAGTTTGCCTTAACTTTGGCAGTGATGATTTTCAGTCTAGGCGCACTGGGTGTTATGCTCCGGCGTGATCCTCTGGTTATGTTTATTTGTATTGAAATGATGTTTAATGCGGCAAATTTCGCACTGGTTGCGATTTCTCAGTATTTGGGTTTGATTGAAGGACAGGCCCTAGTTTTTATAGTAATAGCGGTAGCTGCTGCTGAAGTAGCTGTAGGGTTGGCAATTATTATTGCTATCTTTCGTAACGAAAAACATGTCGATGTAGATGCCATCTCGCAACTTCGCGGATAATTGGAGTATATGTTTTGAAGACACTTTACCTAGTCCTCTTTCTCCCCCTGTTGACAGCGATATTTATTCGCTTGGGGGGGGCTCGCATGAGCAAGCGGGCGGTATCTGTATTGGCGACAAGTTCAGTGTTTGTAGCTTTCGGGTTCGCAATAATGTCCTTTATTGCGTTGAGCCGAATCGAACCACCGCGGGCCGCTACGCTGATTATTTTCGAGTGGCTACGCTTGGGATCGATGAGCATTGATTTTAGTCTTTTGCTGGATCCTTTGTCGGCAGTGATGATTTGCGTTATTACGGGAGTAGGAACTCTCATTCATCTCTATTCCAGCGCCTACATGGAAGAAGAAGAGGGGACTGAATTCGCACGCTACTACAGTTACTTGAATTTTTTTATCTTTTCAATGTTAACACTAGTTTTGTCCGCTAATTTTGTTGTCATGTTTATTGGGTGGGAGCTGGTAGGAGTTTCGTCATACTTGCTGATAGGTTTCTATCGCACAAAAGAAAGTGCTGCAAATGCTGGCAAAAAAGCCTTTATAGTTAACCGGATAGGCGACTTAGGATTCGTGTTGGCGATTTTTGTTTTGATGGGAGTTTTCGGGAGCACAGACTTTAATGTCATTCTTCCTAGTGCCAATCAACTTGGTGTGGGGAGTGTTCTTGCGACGACAACTGCACTTTTGCTTTTTATGGGTGCCATGGGCAAAAGTGCGCAAGTGCCGCTTCATGTTTGGCTACCCGATGCAATGGAAGGCCCAACACCGGTTTCGGCTCTCATTCATGCTGCGACGATGGTGACGGCGGGCGTGTTTATGATTTCTCGTTGTCACGCTATTTTTGAGTTATCCCCTGTGGCGATGCATGCCATCGCATGGATTGGGGCCATAACAGCAATTTTTGCCGCGTCCATTGGTTTGGTGCAAAACGACATCAAACGAGTGATGGCCTATTCAACACTCTCTCAGCTTGGATACATGATTATGGCTGTTGGTGTTGGGGCCTACAGCGCTGGTTTTTTTCATCTTTTTACACACGCTTTTTTTAAAGCGCTACTGTTCTTGGGGTGCGGAAGCGTCATGCACGCTTTGCATGGCGAATTGGACATGACAAAAATGGGCGGCTTAAGATCAAAGCTTCCAATTACTTATTGGACAGTTCTGGTTGGCTGTCTTTGTTTGGTGGGCTTTCCTGGAACATCTGGTTTCTTTAGCAAAGATGAAATTCTTTACCAAGTTCTGACTTCAGCTCACGGATCAATTGGCTTGTGGATGGTAGGCACTTTGACTTCGCTCATGACAGCTTTCTATGTATCGCGCTTTTTCTTTAAGGTGTTCCACGGCAAGACCCGATTGGACCACAACGTTTTCGAGCATGCCCACGAAAGCTCCGCGCCAATGGCGGTGCCACTCTTAGCACTGGCGGTTCTTTCAATCGGGGCGGGTCTACTCGGGCTGCCTCATTTTATCAGTCATTGGCAACCCTTTGAGCATTGGTTAGCCCCGGTTTTCAGTGACCTCGTACGCTCGGAGGGACATTCTGAGTCGCTCGGTTTGCCAATTGGTTTGATGGCGCTCTATACACTTTTAGCGATCTCGGGGATTGGCGTTTGCTGGCGTTTATTTGCGAATGTATCTGAGACACCAACTAAGATTGCTGTCTCATTCAGTTATTTGCATCAGCTTCTGTGGAATAAGTATTACATCGACGAAATTTATGATTTTGTTTTTGTCCGAACTTTATTTGGAATGTCGCGGCGGGTTGTTCGGTGGATTGACCAAGGAATGATTGATGGGTCTATTCATTTGATTTCTGATAGCGCGCAATCACTCGGCATTTGGTCACGAGAAAAATTGCATAATGGCTATGCTCGTTTTTATGCAGGCGCACTTGTTTTTGGCACCGTTTTAATGCTTGCACTAGCGTTATTTACAAACTAACGAAACAGAGAGAGGAACGGCATGCTATTAAGTTTGATTTTATGGTCACCGCTGTTGGCAGGTCTTCTTTTGGCGTTGTTGCCTGCAGAAGGATTTGCACGTATTCGCCAAGTCGCTTTATTGATGTCGCTAATTCACTTTGGGATCACGCTCTATCTGCTCCGCCATTTTGATCCTACGCTTGCTAGCATGCAGTATGTAGAGCGCTTCGATTGGCTTCCCGAAATGGGAGTTCGGTACAGCCTTGGCGTCGACGGCATTAGCATTCTTTTGATTGTTTTGAACGGGCTTCTCACACCTTTTGCAATTTTGTGTAGCTGGAAAGCGATCAGCGAACGTGTCAAAGAGTTCCATGTGCTCATATTTGCATTGCAGAGCGCAGTGCACGGCGTCTTTATGTCACAGGATCTTTTCTTGTTTTATATCTTTTGGGAAGCTTCGCTTTTACCCATGTATTTTTTGATTGGAGTTTGGGGTGGAGAACGTCGGCTTTACGCGACTCTTAAATTTGTATTGTATACATTAGCGGGTTCTCTCTTGATGCTCTTGGCCATGATTGCAATGGCTTTCATCGCCAAAGAACAAACAGGTCACCTTAGCTTTGATTTTTCGACCTGGCGGACACTAAAAATACCGCTTGAACAACAGCGGTGGTTATTTTTGGCGTTTTTCTTAGCATTGGCGGTGAAGGTACCCTTGTGGCCGCTTCATACTTGGTTACCCGACGCGCATGTTGAAGCTCCGACTGCCGGTTCGGTACTGCTGGCCGGCGTTTTGCTAAAACTTGGGTCGTACGGAATGCTGCGATTTTGTCCCACCTTGTTCCCAGAGGCGGCAATTTTATTTCAAAAACCAATAGTTATATTTTGTTTAATTGGTACGATTTTGGGTGCGGCCATGGTTTTAGTACAAGATGATTTTAAGAAAATGGTGGCGTATTCATCGGTTTCACATATGGGGCTTTGTGTCCTTGGGATTTTCAGTTTTAATTTAGGCGGTCAACAGGGGGCCGTGTTGACTATGTTGAATCACGGTTTGTCGACCGGTGCGTTGTTCTTGATAGTCGGTATATTTTACGAACGCACCCATACTCGCGATTTGCATGTCTATGGAGGTGCGGTTGTGAAGATGCCACTCCTCGGCCTGCTATTTTTGCCCATAGCCATGTCGAGCATGGGTGTCCCCGGGACGAATGGTTTTGTGAATGAGTTTCTTGTTTTGCGGGGGGCCTATTTGTATCAACCCTGGGTGGGAGTTGTGGCTGCTGGTTCTATTGTGCTTGGAGCGGCTTACATGTTGCGATTGACGCAAAGGGTGATGTACGGCCCGCTAAAATCTCCGGTTATGGAACATCTCGTGGACCTTGACAGTCGTGAGCTTGCACAACTGAGCATTCTGGTGTTGCTTATCTTTTTGTTTGGTATTTTTCCAAACTTGATGCTCTCGCGAAGCGAAGCGTCTGTGCACGAAGGTTTATTGTTAATGATGCGCGGTGCGCTACCTAACGCCATTCCGTAAGGGAGAGGTATTTTGAATCCAGCTTTTTCTACATCTCAGTGGTTGGCCATGGCGCCCGACCTTTCGCTTCTGATGGGCGCATTTATGGTATTGGCTGCGGATATTCCGCTTCGCTCTCAATCTAACAAACGTGTCATTGAGGCAATCACCACTGTTGCGTTAGGGCTCGCAGCTTTCTTTGTCATCTATTCCTGGCGATTGCAGACAACGGTGGTTGGTACGGTCTTTGTTGCGGATCATTTGGCTGCGCTATCTAAAATCGGACTTATCGCCATTGGTGGTACGGTGCTTGTGCTCGTACGACGGCAGGGGCAACAATCAGGGCTACTTGTAGGTGAGTTTTATGCGCTTTTGTTGTTTTCGTTGGCAGGGATGACGTTTTTTGCGTCATCTAATCATTTGATACTTACTTTCACGGCTTTAGAAACATTTTCACTTGCAATGTATGTACTTGCGGGTTTTCGCAAGCAAGAATCTTATGGAAGAGAAGCGGCGCTAAAATATTTCATTTTAGGAGCGTTTGCGGCAGCGTTCTTTCTTTTGGGCATGGTGCTTATTTTTGGGGCAGTGGGGTCAGTTGAGTATTCGAAAATCGGGGAAGTCATGCGTTCTTTACCGCAGGACAGCCCGCGAGCGATGTTACTCATGATGGGGTTGCTTTTGGTGTGTGTGACGTTTGCATTTAAAATAGGTTTGGCGCCTTTTCATCTGTGGGTGCCAGATGTATACGAGGGAGCGACAACGCCCGTGACAGCCTTCCTTTCAGCGGGAGCCAAAATCGCGGGTTTTGCAGGCCTGGCGCGCCTCGCATTAAATCTTCCATTTGAGCGACTAAGTCTACCAATCGTTCTAGGTTCATTGGCTGTCTTAACTATTGTATTGGGTAATGTGGGAGCCTTGAGACAATTGACAATAAAGCGCCTCTTTGCTTATAGCAGTATTGCCCATAGTGGCTATGCGTTAGTTGGACTTGTTGGTGGCGGCTCAGGCGGACCCGCAGCAGTGATGCGCTATGTGCTTATCTACGGGCTTATGAATTTTCTTTGTTTCGCATTATTGACATCAATTGAAAATGGGCAACGAAATGCAACCATTGAAGATATTCAAGGAATTGGTTTTGAGCGTCCATTTTTTGGGATGGCGATGGCAATCGCAATGTTTTCGATGGCAGGCCTTCCTCCGACAGCGGGGTTTCTAGCAAAATTTGGTGTTTTCAAGGTCGCACTTGAAACTGGGCACACTAAAATTGCGATTGCGGCAATTCTCGGAAGCGTCATATCAGCGGCAGTCTATTTAAGGGTACTTGTGGCGCTCTATATGCGGCCCAAGTTAAAGGAGGCGGCTACACCCAATTGGGAGTGGAGCCTTGGCTTGAGTGTGGCTCTCAGCTCTTTGTTACTAATTTACTGGGGGGTCTTACCTGGAAGCCTCTATGCCTTGACTGCGGGGCTCTAACGTTACAGGAAAAGTTATTAGAATATTTGTCCGCTTTCTAAAGAGCCTTTATGCTGCTTAAAAAAATAGAGTTTCAAGGATTCAAATCTTTTGTAGATCCGACCGTGCTGAATTTCGAAGAAGGTATATCGGGGATTATTGGCCCGAATGGATGCGGCAAAAGCAATGTTTCTGACGCCATTCGTTGGGTTCTCGGAGAACAATCTGCCAAGGCATTGCGTGGCGCAAAGATGGTCGATGTAATTTTTAATGGTACCGAAGGGAGAAAACCTTCAGGTTTGGCCGAAGTAACCCTGACAATTAGCAATGATGATAGAGCCTTGCCTATTGATTTTGCTGAAGTGAGCGTTACGCGACGTTCTTATCGCAGTGGTGAAACTGAATACTTTATTAATAAGGTCCCTTCTCGGCTACGGGATATATTTTCCCTGTTCTCTGATACTGGCATTGGGACGGATGGTTATAGCTTGCTGGAACAAGGCAAGATGGATTTAATCCTTAGTTCAAAGCCAATGGAGCGTCGATCTGTATTTGAAGAGGCGGCTGGTATCACTCGATACAAGACACAGCGTGACGAGGCACTACGCAAGCTTGAAGCGACCGAACAAAACCTCTTGCGGGTTAATGATATTGTCCAAGAAGTTCGCCGACAGATCGGGTCGCTCGAACGGCAAGCGCGCCGCGCCGAAAAGTACCAAGTACTCAAATCTGAATTGGATAGTTTGCAAAGTCGCTATTTGATTAAAGAACATCGGATCGCCCGCGAACGTCAACAAGATCTGGCTACTCAGCTCAGTGTGCTGCGTGAAGAGTTAGAAGGACTTGAGGCGTCACTGCGTGAACGTGACGGAAAACTAAGTCATCTTCGTATGGCGCTTGTTAAGCACGAAGAAGAATTGTCGGCTTCGACCGCCAAAGTCTATGCGCTTGAAACTGAACTAGCGCAAGTGGATAGGCAGATCGAACTGAACCGGCAACAGTGTGTAAATCTAGAGGAGCGTTCAGGACGCGCTGGCTCTGAAGCCGTCCAATTGCGCGGACGTGAAAACGAGTTGCGCGTTGAAATGGATCAGTCGCGAGCCGCTCGAGACCAAGAGGCCGCGCAAATTGATACTGTGCGATCTGACTTAGCAGAAGCGGAAGGACGATTGCGTGGCACTGCGGACGGTCGCCGTAGACATAACGAACAGGCTCAGGATCTACAACAAAAAAGTTTAGATCTTATCAATCGGCGATCAACGCTTCGCGGCGAACAAGAGGCGTTGCACGGTAAGGCAAGCATGGTAAGTGGTCGCATGGATCAGTTGCGAGAAGAATTACGAGGATCCCAAGAACTATTGCACCAAGCGAGCGTTAAACTTGAGGAAGCTTTTCAAGAAGCCGACACCAAGGGCCAGCAAGCACGTAGCTTGGAAGAAGAGCTGGGAGGCCGACAAACCCGTAGGCGCGAACTAGAAGAAGCGGTACGAGCGTCAGAAGAGTCCCTTTCCGCGGCGCAAGTGGTTTTGGGCTCGGATAAAGCCAGATTAACTGTGCTTGAGGAATTGGCCAAGGCATTGGAAGGCTACGAAGCGGGTCCTAAAGCACTTTTACTGGCCGTCCAGAGAAATGATGGCTCGATCGGCATGCTCGAAGGTTTAGCGCATCGAGTGCGTACAAAAACCGAGCATGAACTTGCGGTTGAGTTAGCTCTTGGACATCGCCTGCAAACGCTTTTGGCTCCTTCCAGTGAAGTTGGAAACAAAGCACTTCAATGGTTAAAGGATAATAAGTTAGGACGCGCATCTTTCCTGACCAAAGATGATTTGCGCCCAAATACTGCCGAGTGGACCTCACAAGTTTTAGCGCACGAAGGGGTCTTGGGGCCGTTAATTGATTTTATTGAAAGTGAGGAAGAAGCGCGACCTGCTGTCTTGTGGTTAGCGGGTCGCCATCTGTTAGTTCGGGACGTGGATACCGCTTTGGCTTTACGGTCTTCGTTGCCAGTTGCTAGCTACGCTGTCAGCCTTGATGGAAACCTCGTTTCTGCAGAGGGGGTTGTCAGCGGGGGTTCAACCGATACAGCTGAAAGAGGGCTTTTAGGCCGCGAGCGGGAAATGGATGAATTGCGAGCCCAAATCGTGCGTGGTGAAGAGCAACGAATTGCTCGAACTTCTGATCGAGATCGGTTGCGACAAGAACTAAGTACGCTCGCCGATGAGATCAGTCGGCGTAGCGCTGATTTGCAAGGTGTTCAGATTGAAGTTGCCCAGCTTCGTAAAGAGCAAAGCGGACGTCAAGCAGATCATGTTCGCCTAACGCATGATAGTGAAGAGAAGCGCAAGAATATTGAAATATCCGAGGTTGAATACGCTGGATACCGTGCGCGTCTTGAGGGCGTGGATCGTCAATTGAGTGAAATTGGGTCGCAAGAAACCGAGATGCAAGTGCGCCTAAACGCAGTGCTCGATGCGATTGACAAACTGCGAAACGAAGAAGAGGAAGCGCAGACGACAGTTTCAACGCGAAGAGTGGCTTTGGCCACAGGTGAGCAAAGGTTACAAAATCTGGCCGCTTCTGCCAGCAGACTTGAAAGCGATTTATCGCAGGTGGCGCAACAAGCAGGGCGTCGCGAGTCTGAACAGAAGCAGGCTCAAGAAGAAACAGTTGCGCTATTAGCGCGCAACGAAGGGCTCGAAAAAGCATTGAAGGAGCTTTTTGTCAGAAAAGATCAAGCCATCGAAGATCAGCGTCTTAAGGGTGAAGCCCGTTCTGAGCGCATGGCAGAAATTCAAACTACTGACGAAAGTATGCGAGAAACACGTGTCGCAATGAATTCTCGTGCGGAAGAGCGGCATGGCCGCGAAATGCAGCTTCAAGAGCTTAAACTTAAGACGCAACAGCTTGAACTTACTTTGATACAAGACTATAAAATGGATCTAGAAAATCTAGCGCAGTCGTCTCTCCAGCTTCCAGGCGGTGAGTCGCCCGAAATCAACAGTGTGCCAGCAGAGGATATAGACCCTGTTCGTCTCGAGGATCTAAAGAAGAAGCTAGAAGAGTTGGGCGTTGTTAATCCAGCGGCCGCAGAAGAGTATCGCGAGCTTGAGCAGCGCCACAGCCTTTTGGTGGGCCAACTTGAGGATCTCAAGACGGCCAAAGGCGATCTGAT
>JANLXT010000066.1:0-3446 GCA_031365225.1 candidate division FCPU426 bacterium | reverse complement strand
GCTACAAGCCCCAGCAAGCGGGCGGCTGATGGCTCTGCTTAAAGAAAATGTCGTCTTTGTTTTAGATGGCTCGCAGCTCTCTAGCAACGTGGCCCAGGCCGCGCGCGCGATGGCCAATTTTGGCTTCAGCCGTTTGCGCCTGGTCAATCCGCTTAATCTGCCCAGCGCCGAGCGCATGGCACGTGGCGGGGCCGAGGTGGTTCGCTCGGCTGAGATCTTCACTGATCTTGCATCGGCGATCGCAGATCTGACTTGGGTGGTGGGCACCACGGGTAAAGATGGCCTGGGTAGCGAAGAGCTGGTGCGGCCAGAGACGGCTGTGGCCGAGCTGACGAGCCTGAGTGCGCAGGGAAGCGTGGGCATTGTTTTCGGCTGCGAGCATCATGGCTTGACCAATTCTCAACTGCGGCGCATGGATCGCCTGATCCATATTCCCACGCAGCCTGATTGCGCCAGCATCAATTTGGCCCAGAGCGTCGCCATCCTCAGTTGGGAACTGGAGAAGACGGCTGTGGGCCCCCCGCGCCCCGTGAATCTGGGCGTGCCCACGCAGCGCAAGCGCCAAGAGCTTTATAATCGCGTGGACCTGATCTTTAGGTTGGCTGGCATTGAGCCGCAAGGGCGGCGGCACGTCATGTGGGACGGGGTACGGCAGTTTTTTAATCGCCAGCCCTTGCCCGATAAAGATTTGTCGGTGTTGTTACGCGCATTGAATATGCTAGAGAAGACCTTGCGAGGGACGCGGCCAGTTCAAGCCATTGACCCTAACGAGCCCAGTGAACAGGAGAACCGTTAGATGCGCGTGACTATGAGTTGGGCAGCGGTGGCTTTAGGGGTGGCGCTCGGGGGACTGAGCACGCGTGGGTTGGCGGCCGCTCCATCCAGCGTCAAAGAAGCGCCAGCTTTTCACGCCCCGCGCACTCCCATCCATGTCGTCACCGACGAAGAGGCTGCCGTGTATGGAGCCTTTATTGAGCAAGCCTATGACAAAACCCCGGACGATGGAGCCAACGCACGCGCTCAAGTCCTGATTGAGAACGAAGCCTTGGATGACTATCAACCCAATCGGCGGGCTTGGGAAAAGATGCTCTTGAAGCGTACAGGGGGGCAGGGCAGGGTGTCCGAAGAAGCGCGGCAGGCCTTCTTAACGCGCCCTCGGCAGATTTTGAGATTATACAAATTCCCGTCGGTGCGGGTGACGGTGCGCATGGTTCGTACCGATGTGCTGGCGGCGGCTTTCGCCAAAGGCGGGTGGAAGGCCTTTTATGAGGATTACCCCAAGGTGCAGGGTGTCTTGACGCTCAGCGTGATGGGCTTTGCGCCTCAGCGCGGCGAAGCGGTCTTCGCCGCGCGCATGCGTTGTGGCAAGCGTTGCGCGTTCAGGGACCTTATCACGATGCGCAAAGTGAATGGTGAATGGTTGCTGATGATGAAAGAGCCCCTGCCCTAGCGCGTGACGTACTTGGCTAGCTTTTCAAATTTATCAAAGGGCCGCTTGTCCGTGCTGACGCGGCCGTTCTTGGACAAGACGTTCGATTCTTCGGGCGTGGGCGTGGCCTCGTAGAGACTGGGTGTAAAATGGTCCAGGGTCCGCTTTTTCGCGCGCAGTTTGGTCAACGCCTTTTTCATGCGGTTCACGTTGATGGGCGCCGCGCTGGCGAGACGATAGGTCCAGCCCATGCCAAAGCAAGGCATGTCCACGCGGGCGGTGCCAATGTGCGGAAAGACACTGCGCAAGGTTTTGTAGATGGTGGCAAAGCTGACCGGCGACAAGAACCAGTTGTCGGTATGGATGGAAAGCAGGCCACCCTTAGTTAAACGCTTTTTGCAAAGTTGATAGTACTCACGGGTGTAGAGCATCTTGCTGGGGCCATGCGGTTCGGTCAGGTCGACGACGAGCACGTCAAAGCGCTGCTCCTCGCGCTCCATCCATGCGCGGGCGTCTTCGTAATAGATCTCGACGCGGGGATCCTTGAGGCATTTGCGGATCGCGGGATAGTGTTCGCGGCAAAAATCGACTACACCTTTGTCGATCTCGACCATCACGATGCGCTGTAGGCCGGGGATCTTGACCGCCTCTTCGATGCTAAAACAGTCGCCGCCGCCGATGATCAGCAGGGTCTTTGGATTGGGATGGGCCAACAAAGGCGCGCTCACCAGATATTGGTGGTAGCGATTCTCGTCGCCCTCACTGATCTGAATCTTGCCATCTAAAAAGAGCAGGGTTCCAAAAGTTTTTGATAAAAAGATCTCCATGCTTTGAAATTTGGTCTGGCCCTTGTAGAGGCTTTTGCCCTCGTACACGTGGCCGAAGGTGTTGGTGACCCACTCGGTCTTGATCGCCATGCTGGCTCCGTATTGAAAGAAGGACGCGTGAACAACATCAACGTTTTATCCGAGCGCAGGCATGCCGACAAGGGTTTTTTGCCCTTGGGGACGCTTTTGCTTGCTTTGGCATTCCCGCCCACGCCCGCCGTCGCGCAGGATGAGCTTGCGAGCGCGCCACCGACGCCCCTTTTTTGGACCGCGCCTTTTATTCAGCTGGGCCGAATGGCTTCGGCTCCCTTGACTTGGGACGGCGGAGATTGGCTCTTGGTCGGGGCCCTGGGTTTGGATCTTGGTATTTTGATCAACAATGACATGGCTGTCCGTGAACAATGGCGGGGGGGCAGTCAGTTTTTGGATCAAAATATGCCTAGGCTAGGGCAATTGGGCGAGGGCTATATCTTTGGTGGGGCGACTGCGCTGGCCTGGGGCCTCGGAGCGACGTTTGATAATCCAAAACTGGTGGCGACATCCGCGGTGGCTTTGCAGGCACTGGCGGTTAGCGGGATCTTAACCGTGGGGCTTAAAGAAGCCATTGGCTCGGTGAGGCCGTCTAGCTACGAAAATGGGCATCGTTTTGGGGATTATCAGCGCCCCTATGGCGAGCTGAGTTTTCCGTCGGGGCACAGCAATAGCGCTTTTGCGTTGGCCGAAGTGTGGGGTGAAGCTTATAGTCGGCTGTGGACCTATCCACTTGCCATGGCGATCGCGTACTCGCGGGTCTACGATAACCAGCACTGGCCCTCAGACGTCGCTTTTGGCGCGATCTTAGGAATCTGGACTGGGCATATGTCGGTGGAACAGGCGCGCGAGCGTGGTGACCCGTCGCGTTTATGGAGATTTACTCCTTTGCTCGACAAGGCAGGCGCTCAAGTTTCGGTTCGGTTCTAATACTCTTTTGGAGGACGGCACCATGCGATCACGGTTTTTCGCTTTTTTGATGCTCTTGATCCCTGGCCTTGGTCTTGCCGCGCCAACGTGGACACTGACCTGGTCTGACGAGTTTAACGGCCCCGCCAACAGCAAGCCCGACCCAAGCAAGTGGAAGTATGATCTGGGTGGTTGGGGTTGGGGCAATGGCGAGCTGCAGAGCTACACCGATCGTCCACAAAACGTTCGCA
>JANLXT010000050.1:0-1980 GCA_031365225.1 candidate division FCPU426 bacterium | reverse complement strand
GCGCATTTTTTCTTCGACCTGCTCGAGGCTGACCTTGGGCTCGTGCCGGCGGTCGCTCACCACCATGGCATCGCAAAAATCTTCCCAAAGCTCCCCATACTTCTTCAGGTCGATCTGCACAGCCACCTTCTTACCGCGGCCATCGGTGACAAATTGAATGCCCTGCATAGGAGCTCCTTTGGTCATCAGTTCACCAGCTCAAATGGATTGCTCAAGATCTCGCACACGCGACGTAGAAATCGGGCGCCGTTGGCGCCGTCGATGACGCGATGGTCGTAGCTGAGGCTTAGGCCGATGACCAGGCGGGTCTCGATCTGGCCTTCGACCATCTGTAGCTCTTGGCGGCTCTTGCTGATGCCAAGGATCGCGACTTCGGGCCAGTTGACGATGGGGGTGAAGAAGGTGCCGCCAATGCCACCCAGGTTGCTGATGGTAAAGACCCCACCTTGCATCTCGTCCAAGCTGATCTTGCGGCTGCGCACTTTTTCGGCCAGCTGTTCGACATCGATCGCCAGCTGAGTAAGGTCTTTTTTGTCTGTATCGCGGACGACAGGGACCATCAGGCCGTTGGGACTGTCGACGGCGACACCAATGTGGCGGTAGCTCTTTTGGATGATCTCGCCATTGTCCATGTCGATGCTACTGGCAAAACTCGGAAATTCAGCCAAGGCCTTGGTGACTGCCTTGAGCGCCAAGATGGTCATGGTCACTTTGCCGGGCTGGCCCTTGCGATTGTCGGCGAACTTTTTGCGAGCGGCCTCGGTACCGGTGATGTCGGCCACGTCAAACTGGGTGACATGTGGGACAAGGCTCCAGTTGCGAGCCATGCCCTCGGCGGTAGCCTTGCGCACGCCTTTGAGAGGCTGCTTCTCGACGACGCCCCACTTGCTAAAGTCAGGGAGCTTGGGCTGGGAAGCCTGACCCTGGCCAAGCCCGCCCTGAGCTTGCCGAAGGGCCGAAGGGCCTCCGGCCATTAAACGCTTCACGTGGTCTTTAACATCTTGTTCTAGCACGCGACCCTGGGGACCCGTCGCGGCCACCTTGTGCAGATCCACACCCAGCTCCCGAGCAAATTTACGCACGGAGGGCGACGCGGGCACGGGCTTGCCAGAAGAAACCACGGCAGGCGCTGGCGCGGCGTTAGGAATGGCGGCGGGACGCGCTGGCGCTGCGACAGGCGCGGCGCTGGGAGCAGGGCGTGCAGTTTGAGAAACGGCGGCAGCCGCGACTGTGGCGACAGGCGCGGCACCCGATGCGTCGTACGTCACAACAACCTGGCCGGGCTTCACCTTGTCACCCACTTTAACGTTTATCGACACAAGCGTCGCGTTGTCGGGCGCGGGGACGTCCATGACCGCCTTGTTCGTCTCGATCTCTAACATCGACTGACCCTTGGTGACGCGGTCGCCCGCTTTGACGCTGACACCCACCACTTCGCCCGAGTCAATGCCCTCGCCTAAGTTAGGCAGTTTGAATTCTTTAGCCATGTTTTAGTCCCTGAAAGGATTCTTGCCCGGCGCGTCCAGGCCCAATTCTTTGATAGCCTTGGCCGCGGTGCCTTGGGCGATCTCGCCGCGCGCTTCTAGGCGTTTTAACGCGGCGTGCGCGATGCTCTCGGCGTCCACGCTAAAGAAGCGTCGCAATTCTTCACGGCCCTCGCTGCGTCCAAAACCATCCGTGCCCAACACCGTGTAGTCTTTGATCCACGGCGCTATCTGCTCACTCACCAAGCGGACATAGTCGCTGCTAGAAATCACAGGCTCGGTCCAATCTTTAATAAAGTCCCACAGATAGCAGGACTTAGGCTTATCAGGGTGCAGGTCATTGTGACGTTGCGCATCAAGAGCTTCCCAGCGCAGATTCTTATAGCTGGTCGCACTGTAGACGTCGCTGCTCACCCCGTACTTGGTAGCCAGGATATCTGCAGCGCGGATGGCCTCGTTCATGATCGAGCCCGAGCCCAGCAGCTTGACCCTGCCC
>JANLXT010000040.1:0-1408 GCA_031365225.1 candidate division FCPU426 bacterium | reverse complement strand
GCGGATGCCGAAGCTGATGCCGCAAGAGACTTACGTCGTCACTGGCGCAGACAAGGCCGATATCCTCAACCAACAGACCTACGTTGGTGCGAAGGGTGCATTCGGCGCGTTCGTGTCCCAGGATGACTTTGCGCTCCGCTTCGAAACAGGGTCGGCTGTCTAATTGAGTGGGGGCCGTTGAGCTACGCGGCCCCCTCTCTCCTCTTTGGAGATAAATAGATGGCAAATCTAACAGCAGATGAGATCAACCGCCTAAAGCAAGCGTTCGTCAGTAACGATCGTGATGGCACGCTCACTGAGCGCGTCAAGAACGTTGTTAACGGTGACACCTTCGCGCGCACTGTGTCGTTTACAGTCAGCGCTGAGGGTGTTCCCAGCGCAGATAAAGTCACAGTCAACGTCCAGCTTAAAGACTCGGACGGTGATAACATCACCGCGGTGACTAAGGTTCGTACTTACCTCGCCACTACGGCGGCCGGTACAACGATTCGTAACCCGCCTGCCACGAACAATGCGGCCGGCGCTACAGGAACGCTTCTGTTCACAGACGGCACGTTCAACTTCAATACATGGCTGACCAATGCGTCTGGTTCGCTTGATATTGTGGTCACGGACGCTTCTGGCGCGCAGACGTACTTCCTAATTGTTGAGCTTCCTGTCGGCACAATCAGTGCTTCCACAGTCCTCACGTTCGCGTAATTCGAGTAAGAAAGGTTAGGCAATCGAGATGGCCGAGGAAATCAAACCTCCTGTTGAAGTGAAGCCCGCTGTGCCCGCTAAGGTGGCGGTGAAGGAACCGACGAACGAAGAGCTTAAGGCTCAGCTTCTAAAGCAGCACGCCGAGACTGGCGAGCAGCTTGCGCGGCTTCAGGCTTTAGAAGATAAGGAGTCGGACTTCGGGCCCAAGAAGGCTGGGAAGCGGAAATTCAAGATTCCGGCGTTCCCTCCTGAGTGGAAGATGACCACGCTCAAGACAATCAATGTCAAGGGCAAGACTGTCTACCACCCCGGCCGCGTCTATGAGTGTACCTTCGATGAGATTGACGAGATTAAGTCTCGCATCTCTCAGCGGGCCCGCTTTGAAACGTTCGCTCGCACAGCGCAGCAGCCTATCGACCTGGATCTCACGTCGAGCGGCGGAACAATCTTCTAATTGGTGTCTCGTCGACACACGGCCCGGTGCTCTGTTATAGGGGCACCGGGCTTCTCTTTGTAGCGAGGTAACCATGGCCTGCCCCGAGTCGATTGGCGACATTATCACCAGCGCGCTACGTCGCGCAAGCAATCCAGGAATTAGCACAGAGGCGCTATCGTTCGCGAAGCGTCTATTCGCACATCTGTACCGGACGCACAAGTTTGGGTTCAACATCACGTCCACTAGCGTGACTGTGACGAACACGAATGAAAT
>JANLXT010000281.1:0-14524 GCA_031365225.1 candidate division FCPU426 bacterium | reverse complement strand
CATCGTCGTCGTGAGCATGGTGGTGCGGGTGGTCGCAGGCCTCGCCGGGCGCGTGGTCATGGCCTGCATGTCCGCTGTCGTGGTGCTGGCCAGCATGGGCGTGGTCATCGGGGCTGAGAAATTCGGGGTCGATCTCGAGCTTGGCTGGATGGAAAGCCTTGTCGGACCGGAAGACGAAAGATTTGACATCGTCGTCGTGAGCCTGGTGAGCCTGCCTTTCACCGCCTTTTGGAGCACCGTGGGCGCGCTGGTCATCGGCGGTGTGGCTCAAAACCAGTTTCCACCCGAGATCGACGACGCCCTTTTGACCGGCATTGGCATTGCCACCGTGGTCAGCAGCCTTGGCGTCGGCCTTTTCAGCGCCCAATGGGGCCCTGGCAAAGCTTCTTTCGTAACACCCCAACCCCAAACAATTCCACCGAGGTAAGTATGTCCGTCACTTGGAAAGATAGCCGCTGGCAAGCCAACATGTCCATCCATTTGGACTACGCGAACATGCTCAGTGAGCGCCTAGGCCGCTTTGGCTTGAAGCGCGAAAAACTGGCCAAACTCGCGCCACGCCTGCGCAAGGCAGGGCTGGGCTTTAAAGCCGCCCGCACCGCCAACAAATTGCCATTCTTTGACCTGCCCTACCAGACCCGCACCGTGCAAGAGGTGACCGCCATCGCGCGCGCGACCCAAGGTCGCTTTGACAGCTTTGTCGGTCTTGGCATCGGCGGCAGCGCGCTGGGCAACCTGTGCTTGCACAGCGCGCTCAATCATTTTCACCACAACGAGCTCTCGTCCAAAGACCGTGGTGGTCGTCCCCGCATCTACATCCCTGACAACGTGGATCCCGATCGGTTAAGCGATCTGCTGGATGTGCTCGACCTTAAGAAGACGCTCATCAACGTGATCACCAAAAGCGGCAACACCGCCGAGACCATGTCCCAGCTTCTCTTGATCGTGGCTCGCCTTAAGAAAGCCGTGGGCGAGAAGAACATCCCCAAGCATTTGATCGTCACCACCGACCCCAACAAAGGCGACCTGCGCGCCATCGCTCGCGAATTGGGCTTGATGACGCTCGCGGTGCCCGATGGTGTGGGCGGGCGTTTTAGCGTGCTCTCGGCCGTGGGCTTGCTCTCGGCGGCCATCAGCGGCATTGATGTCGAGCAGCTTTTGGCGGGCGCGGCGGCCATGGATCGGCGTTGCATGATCGATGACCCAGCGCGCAATCCGGCCATGACCCTGGCGGGGCTCTTGTACCTGTCCGACACCCAGCAAGGCCGCAACATCCATGTGATGATGCCTTACAGCAATCGCCTCTACCTCTTAGCGGATTGGTTCCGTCAGCTGTGGGCTGAGAGCTTGGGCAAAAAATTAGACAAGCGCGGAAAATTGATCCAATGCGGTCCGACGCCCGTCAAGGCGTTGGGTGCCACCGATCAACACAGTCAGGTTCAGCTCTACATGGAAGGCCCGCGTGACAAAGTGCTGATGTTCTTGCGCGTGGGAACCTTTGACCGCGACCTGAAGATCCCGGCGCTCTTCCCTGACAAAGAGGCCACGGGCTACCTGGGTGGCCGCAGTTTTGGCGAGCTGCTCAATGCCGAGCAAACCGGCACCGAGACCGCGCTCACGCTGGCGGGGCGCGCCAACCTGCGCCTAGATGTGCCCGCGATCAATCCCTACACCCTGGGCCAATTGCTTTACTTATTAGAGGCCACCACCGCGTTTGCAGGTGAGCTCTACGGCATCAATGCCTTTGACCAACCTGGCGTCGAAGCGGGCAAAGAAGCGACGTTCGCCTTGATGGGCCGCAAGGGATTTGAGGCCCAGCGCGCGGCCATCGGTCGGGCACTCAAGCCCGTGCGTGGCGCCAAGCTATGAAGCGCGCGCTCGTCACAGGGGCCTCTGGGTTCCTGGGGTCCAACCTTTGCCTGCATTTGCGTGAGCAAGAGGTTCAGGTCTGGGGCAGCGCGCACCGTCATCCACATAAGCTTAAGAATATCCAGTCCGAGATCCTAGACGTCTGTATGCCCAGTGCCATCGAGAGCCTGCTCGACAAAGTCAAACCCGACACGGTCTTTCACCTAGGCGCCATGGCGGACCCTGACCTTTGCGCGGCGGACCTGCCCGCGACACGGCAGGTCAATGTGCAAGGCAGCAAAGCGCTTGCCACCGCTTGCGCCGCTCGAGGCATACGCTTTGTCTTTGCCAGCACGGACCAGATCTTTGATGGCAGCAAAAGCTGGTGGCGCGAAGAAGACAGCGCCGCGCCGTTGGGTGTCTATGGCAAGAGCAAGCTCGACGCCGAAAAAGCCGTTCAGGAAGGCGCGGGCGAGCTCGCGCGGGTGGCTCGCGTCGCGTTGTGTTATGGCTGGGGTCGCGCCACGGGCAGGGGCTTTGCCGAGAATTGGTTGAAAGGTTTTTTAATGGGACGCCCCGCGCGCGCTTTCGTTGACCAGTTTCGCACGCCGCTGTACGCGCCCGATCTTTGCGCGGGCTTGGTCGCGGTGGCCACCGCGCCACACGGCACCTATCACTTGGCGGGCCCCGATCGTGTCAGCCGTCACCAATTTGGCCTCGCCTTGGTCCACGAGTGGTCGTTTTCAGATGCCTTGGTGCATTCCGCCAGCGTCAAAGATACCGTGTTCGCTGATCCGCGGCCTTTGGATGTCAGTCTTTCAATAGAAAAAGCCCGTACCCAACTCAATTGGACACCCTTGGGTGTGGTCGCAGGTTTAGCGGATATGCACAAAAAACTCGAAACTCTCATCCCATAATCGAAGGAACGCCATGGCAAAGCTCGCTCCATTCAAAGCACTGCGTTACGACCAACAAAAGATCCAGGACTTGGGCAAGGTCTTGGCCCCGCCCTACGACATCATCAACGCCCGCGAGCAGGATGAGCTTTACGCCCGCCACATCAACAATGTGGTGCGCTTGGACTTTGGCAAGACGCAAGGCGCAGACGATGACCGCGTCAACAAATACAGCCGCGCCGCCACCCAATTGCGCCTCTGGCGCGAACAGGGCATTCTCAAAACTGACTCTAAGCCAGGGCTGTATGTGGTCGCCCACGACTACAAGGGTCCCGATGGCAAAAAGCATACGTGGACGGGAGTCTATGCCCAGTTGAAGGTAGAAGATTACAAGACGCGCGTGGTGCGCCCCCACGAGAAGACTTTGTCCAAGCCCAAGGCAGACCGCTTGGACTTGACCGTGGCGACCCGCACCAACTTCTCGCCCATCTTTTTTCTCTTTGACGACCCCAAAGCCAAGGCCCAAAAGTGGCTGAACGCGCGCATGAAGGGCAAGGCAAACGTCGATACCAAAACGCCCAATGGTGACCGCCATCGGCTGTGGATCGTGGACGCCGCCTCGGCTCAAAAGCCGTTTCTATCGCAATTGGCCAAACAACCCATCTATATCGCGGATGGCCACCATCGTTACGAGACCATGCTTAAGTATTCGGCCCTCAAACACGCCCCCAAGCTAAAGAAAGAGGCGGCTTGGACCATGGCCTGCCTGACGCCCTTTCAAAGCGATGGGCTGATGATCCTGCCGACGCACCGCCTGCTGCACTCAGTACGGGGCTTTAACGCCGAGCAACTGCGTCAAGATCTTGCCAAAGATTTTGAGGTCAAGTCATTTTCGGACTTGGCATCGTTGACCAAGGCAATGGACGCCGCCGCAAAACCAAAAACCATCAAAGCCAAGGGCAAGTTAAGGTCAAAAGGCAAAGCGCTGCCCGGCATCGCCTTTGGCCTGCTTAGCCGCGGCGCCCAGCAGTACCACTTGTTGACGCTGCGTGACGGGATCGCCCCGGTGAAGCTGATCACCGATAAGCGCGCCGACGCGACCAAGCGTCTTGATGTAACGGTGCTGCAATCTTTGGTCTTAGAAAAGATCCTCAAGATGACCCCAGAGACCATCGCCGCCCAAGACAATCTGCTTTACGACAAATCCGAGAGCAGCGCCGCCTTACGCGTCGCCAATGGTGAGGTCCAGGCCGCCTTTTTGTTGAACGCCACGCGCATGGAGCAATTGAAAGAGGTCAGCGACGCCAAAGATGTGATGCCGCAAAAAAGCACTTACTTTCAGCCCAAGCTGATCACGGGCTTGGTCCTGCGCGCGATGGACTGATGGCGGCCAGCGATGACCTCTTCACCAACGCGCTCGACGGGGGCCGCCACGCGCCCTTGGCCGAGCGCATGCGACCCCGCAGCTTAGAAGAATTCGCGGGGCAGCGTCATCTTATGGAAGCCAGCTCTTTTTTACGCCAAGCTATTGACGCCGATCGCGTCCCAAGTTTGATCCTGTGGGGGCCCCCTGGCGTGGGCAAAACCACTTTGGCCCGTCTGATGGCAGCCAGGTCTGGCTCACGTTTTGTCGCGCTCTCCGCCACCCAATCCGGTCTTAAAGACGTCAAAGAAGCCGCCGAAGCCGCGGTCCAAGCGCTGGCCCAGCACCAACGCCGCACGCTTTTATTTGTGGATGAGATCCACCGCTTTAACAAAACACAACAAGACGCCTTTTTGCCCTTTGTCGAGAACGGCACGCTGACGCTGGTGGGCGCGACCACCGAAAATCCAAGTTTTGAGGTCAACGCCGCGTTGCTCTCAAGAGCCAGAGTAGTACGGCTGGAGCCGCTGGCCGAGGCCGAGTTGTGCGAATTGCTCAAGCGCGCCTTGAACGATGTCGAGCGCGGCCTAGGCGACTTGAGTCTAAGCGCCGATGACGAGGCCTTGACGCTCTTGGCCAGCCTGGCGGGTGGCGACGCGCGCCGAGCGTTGGGCAGCCTAGAACAAGCAGCCCAGATGACCAAGGCCGAAGGCGCCGATCGCCTGACGCTGGACGCCATCAAAAAGGCCGCCAGCCGTGGGGCCTTGCTCTACGACAAGCGCGGCGATCAGCACTACGACCTGATCTCAGCCCTGCACAAATCGGTGCGCAGCAGTGATCCCCAAGGCGCCATCTACTGGGCCACGCGCATGCTGTCCAGTGGCGAAAACCCCCTCTATGTCGTGCGCCGCATCGTGCGCATGGCCAGTGAGGACATCGGCAACGCCGACCCCTACGCCCTGCGTGTCTGTCTCGACGCCAAAGAAGCCTACGAGTTTTTAGGCTCGCCCGAAGGCGAGATGGCCATCCTCCAAGCTGTGGCCTACCTGGCCTGCAGTCCCAAGAGCGACGCTAGCGAGCAAGCCTACAACAGCGCCCGCCGCGAGCTCGAATCCACCGGTCACCCCCCCGTGCCCATGCACCTGCGCAACGCCCCCACCAAGCTGATGAAAGAACTAGGCGCCGGCGAAGGTTACCAGCACGCCCACGACCAGCCCGACGCCGTGGTTGACATGACCACGCTGCCGCCCGAGCTAAAAACAAAAGTCTTTTACAAACCTTTCGCCCGGGGTAAAGAGAAGGTGTTTAAGGATTATTTAGAGTGGGTGGAGGAGCGGAAGAAGGCGAAGCGGACAAAAGAATAAAAATAAAAACAAAAATTAAAGGCCTCCTTGCGGGGCCTTTTTTGTTAACAATGCCTTGCTTCGTAATACAACATGTCCCGCTCTAAGGTCTGCGGCGACAAGAGCGCGGGTTCTGGGTAGATGCTGAAGATGGTTCTGTTTTTTGAGACCAGATAGAGCCAGCCCCATTCAACGCCTTGGGGCAGCTCGGCGTTCAGGGTCCAGAGAGGATAGCCGGGGGCGGGCCAGGGAGTGGGGGCTTTGGCGCGATCGTGATAGATGGGTAGCAAGCGAAGGTTCAGCCATTCAAAGAGCCGAGCTTGGTCTTGAAATTGAGAGACAAAATTGGGCAGGGCTGGCCAGGGGTCTTTGATGAAGAGGACGGCGGCGTGCTCTTTTTTCTTTAGGTCGTGTAGTTCCATGCGCAGGTCTTCGACGCCACGCAAGAGTAGATTAGGAAACATCAGACCAGGGCGCAACGCGCTATCGATATTCTCTGCTGCTTCACTCATCCCTGTGTCCTATTCAATGAGGTCATCCGCCAGTTCGACACTGCTGGGCATAAAAGGTTGCAACTCGCCCAGTTGCGCGGTGTATCCCGTGCGCAGGATCTTGGCGGCGCCTTCGGCCAAACGCGCCTGGGCCTCTCGCGAGAAGCGCTGGGCCACTTCGGTGACGATGTCCCTTACGGGGGCCTGCGCAACAGGTGCTGGTGTCGGCGCGGGCGCTTGTATCGGTACTGGCGCGGGTGGCGTGACCACGGCGGGTACGGGCGCAAAAGGGGGCGCCGCCGCGACAATTGGCTGAGGCGCGGGCACGTCCCATTCAATCACAGGACGCTGCATCGCGGGGGCCTCGATGCTATGGGTAACACGCTCGGCCAGCGGCTCGATCTGCGGATCATCAACCGCGGCGGTCAACATAGGGGCGGGCACTGACTTTGCGACCGGGATTGAGATTGGCGGGGCCGCGACAGGAATGGACACTGGCGCGACAACGACAGGAGCGGGAGCGGGCGCTGGAGTTGGGACCGGGGGGGCGACAGGAACAGGCGCGGGCGCGGACGGTGGTGGTGGTCCTGGCGCGCCTAAGCCTGCTGGGGGTATCACGGTCGCGGGCGCGGATCCTGCTGGGCCCAAGCCCAAACCTGCGCGCGCGCGATCCAACTGCTCGATAAAACGTGGGTTGCGCGGCTCACTCTTAAGCAAGCGCTCAAAAACCTGGCGCGCTTCTTCAAACATCTCTTCGGACAAGCACATATCGCCCATCGTCACCAAGATGGCCCGCTCGTCTTGCGCTTCGACGAGTGATCCCGTTTCGGGTGCGGGTGCGGGTGCGGGTGCGGGTGCGGGTACGGGTGCGGGTGGCGCAGCCAATTCAGTCTGACCACTGGCCCAACGGGTGTAGACTTGCGCCGCATTGGCATCTGCGCGATCCAAGGCCGCGCGCGAGAGCCGCTTAAACCAAGCCGCTAGCTCGGGTCGATTGAGGTCAAGCGTGGCCGCGACGCGTTCGGCCGTTTCGACCGCTCCGCTTTGCAACAACAACGCCGCGCGCAGCGGTGAATCTTCATGGGTGAAGGCCGCGCCCAAGCGTTGGCTCAAGATCTCAGCTCGTTCTTGCTCGCCCTTTTCTAAGAGCATGGCCACACCAGCTTTAAGCAAGCGTGGGGCGTCTTCTTCACGGCCCTCGGCTTTGAGGCAAGCCAGCATGCCATCCAGCGCTTCGGGGTGATCAGGCGCAAACTCAAGCGCGCGCTCAAAATAGGGCCGCGCCTTGGCATGCACCCCATGCTGATAAAAAGCGCGCGCCACGGTCAACACCTGCGTGACCGCGTCATCCACGCGCCCCATGCGCGCCAGCAAATTAGCCAAACGCTGGTAGGTGACCGTGTGATTGGGAAACTGACGAATGGCTTCTTGGTACGCCGTCGCCGCTTCTTCAAAGCGCTCTAGAGCGACGTTGTCCTCGGCCCGCACCAAGAGCGCCAACAAGCGCACCCGTGTTTGGGTGGCCGAGTCCAAAAGATTGGTGTCCAAGTCTAATATTTTGTGACTAACTGCCAACGCCAGATCCGCACGACCTTGTTTGTTCCAAGTTTCGGCCGCAAGACTGTATTGACGATAAGCAGCCGCATGCGCGCCAGTCCAGGAATAAACATCCCCGGCCAACGAACGCGATTCTGGGTCTTCACCGTCTAAAGCCAATAAATTATCAAGCTCGGCCCGCGACTCGGCGGGACGGCCATCGGCCATCAGTCGGCTGATCTCATGGACCAGGCGTTGTTTCTGCTCTTGCATGGAAAAAAGTATAACACGGCGAGGCCCGGCCACCCAAGTGGGCGCGTTGACCCGGTGACAGCCCGCGGGTATAGTAGGCCATCATCTTTACGAGGGATCGTGAGCAGCTCAACCCTAGCCCCCAAGACCAGCCTAGCCCAGCGCCTAGAAATCAGTGCTTTTGCGCTCTTAGCGTGCCTGATCGCCCTCCTGCCGCTGCTTATTATTGTAAATACGCACGATCAATTTGAGCTACCCAAACAACTGCTTTTAAGGTCAGGCACGGCGCTGGTGCTGGCCTGCTTTTTGGCCAGCCTAGCCCTGACACCTAAGGTCCGCTGGCGGCGCGGCCCGCTTGACCTAGCGGTCCTGCTCTGGTCCGCTTGGCTTATTGTCAAGACCCTGCACTCGGTCAGCCGCCCGCTCAGCTGGCGGGGCGAATACGAAAATTTTAACGGTTCCCTTTCTCAGCTCAATTATTCCTTGCTCTATTTTCTAGCGGTCCAATTGCTCAACACACCTTTGCGCGCGGCTTGGTTCTCGCGCGCCTTTGAGCGCTCGGCGCTGGTGGTGGCGGTTTACGCCCTGATGCAGGCGCTGCAATTGGACTTTATCCAGTGGGCCCAGAACAGCGTGATCTCGGACCGCTTTTTCGCGACGCTTGGCAATCCAAACTTTTTAGCCGCGCTCCTTGTGATGGCGCTGCCTTTGCTTGCTCTGCGCGCATGGGAAGCCACCCAGCATGGACGGCCTACCCTGCGTCACGAGCTATGGATCGATTGGGCAAGTCGTGTGGGCGCTCTGACGCTCTGGATCACGCTTTACGGCAACTATCCTGTTTCGCGAGCGCTGGACCTGTGGGATCCACGCCCGGGTGCTGACACAGTCGCCGGACTGCTCTTGATTGCCCTGATCGCGACCCTAGCAGTGCAACCCTTGCTCTGGCGCAGCGGACGAGCGCGTGGCGCGGCGCTGCTAGGTCTAAGCATCGATGGTCTTTTGTTCTTTAAGGCGTTGGCCAACACAGGCACGCGCGGCGCGTTTCTTGGGTTGGCCGCGGGCGCCTTGGTCGTCTTGGTGGTTGTTTTTAAAAATCGCCCCAAGAGCCTGCTGCCCCTCATTGGCGCGGGTCTTGTCCTGAGCACCTTGGCGCTAGGGCCCGTGATGCGCCAACGCCTGGCCAGCACACTTCGCGACCCAAGTCACGCCATCGAAATCTCGCGCCGCCAGATCTGGGTCCCGGCCCTACGTATTTGGCGCGAGCATCCTTGGACGGGTTCGGGGGTCGACACCTTCAAGACCATCTTTCCCCACTATTCGACCGCGCGTTTCGCGACCTACGATGGCGACAACGTGTCTTCGCGCAACGCTCACAGCGAGCCTTTGCAGGTGCTAGCGACCCTTGGCGCGATAGGCTTTGGCCTCTGGATATTCTTGCTTGCGCGCGCTCTCTTGGCATGGCGCCAAGCGTGGTCTCGCGCGCAAAACGAATGGCGCATCGACCTGCTTGCGGCCGGAGCGGCCGGAGCGGCCTACCTTGGTCAAAACCTTGTATCCTTTGGTGTCGCCGCGATCAGCGCGCCTTTTTTTGTTTGGCTGGCTTTTCCAGCACTGAACGCCCCGTCAAATGTGAACGTTCCCGCGCGCACCTGGCCTGCCTGGGTCCGCACAAGCGTGTTGAGCTTAGCCGTGCTTGTCTTGGGTTTAGGTTTTTATAGCTCGCGCCAGACCTTGCGCGCCGATATCCTCTTTCAAAAATCCAGCGCCGCGCAGCAACAAGCGCTGGCCATGGAAAAAGTCGACCTCCCTACCTCGCGCGCGCTGGCCGCCTACGCCCTGCAAGGCATCACCGAAATCGGCCTGTTGGATCCCCCTATGGCAGGCGAAGTCAATCGCTGGTACCAACAATTGCGCGACGCCGAAACAAGCCTGGCCCGCTCTGAGTCCGCGCCCCAGCTGCGCACCCTCTTTGGCCAAGGCGGCCAATATCTGCTATTTGCCCTGTCCGCCTTGCAACAAGAAGCCGCCAGCGCCTTGCAGCCCAACGAGGTCAAGTACAAGGTCTTTGTTGGCTTGGCGTGGGAAGAGCTCTTTAAGCGCACCAGCGACAACACCACACGCCAGATATTCTTTCAACGCTCGCTCGCAGCCTACCAAGCGGGTGCCACGATGAACCCGATGAACGCCTACTACCAAGGCAACGTCGCTCGCTTGCAAGGCCTGCGCGTCGAAGCTGGCGACGCGTCCGCGCTGCCCCTGGCCGAAGCCGCCTACAAGAACGCCATTCACCGAGCGCCTGTCACCCGGCTTTTTTATGAGAACCTGATGCTGCTCTACCTACACGCGCAACGACCCGACGCGGTGCAAGCCTTGGTCGATCAAGCCTGGGCCACCGACCCAAAGCTTGGCGCCAGCTTGGCCTTTAGCGCGGGCAGCGGCCTTTACGATGCCTCGGCCCTCACTGGCAAGATCTACGACGCCAAGACAACTGCCAACCTAAAAGCGCGCGGGCTCAGCTTGATTCGCCGGGCCTATGCCCAAAATCCATCCGAACCCAACATCCCCTATGTGCTGGGCGTCATGCTCTGGAACGACGCGCAACGCCAAGAAGCCAAGGCCATGCTCGACGCGGCCCTACGCATCGACCCAGGACACAAGGCGGCCTTGCAGTTTAAAAAACAAATTGGTTTGAAGTAAATTCTTAGGACCGATGCCAGGCTACAGGATAGCCCTGTTCTTACGCCTCGAGGCGCCAATTCTCCGTACCCACTAATTCATCCAAGGCTCGCATCAGCTCAAGGCTGATCGCGGTCGCCAGCTTATCGCCTTTTTGTGTGACATCGGTGTGGGGCCCATGCAAGCGCAGGATCAGAGGCACTTTGCCGGGGTGTTTTCCCAATAGCTCGGCCAGCGACTCAAGGCGTTTGCTGTCAGACGCGTCCAGACGGACACGCAAGCTCTTGGCGATGCCCGCGAGCGCCCGGGCGTCCCACAGCTCTTCAATCGACAAGCGCACTTGATCGTCACCTAAGTCTAGCCGCGCGATCGCCAGGACAAGCGCGTCTGGGCGCACAGTCTCGCGACACCGTTCTAAGACCTGGGGCCACAAGATCGCCTCAACCACCCCGTCCATGTCCTCCAGCGTGATACGCGCCATGGGTTCGCCCCGCTTGGTCATCTGGTGCTTGACCGAAAGTATCACCCCGCCCACGGTTACCAGCTGCCGGTCTTTGAGCGCTGCGAGGGTGCCCAGTCCTTGAGCGCGATAGGCGCGCAGCCAGGGCAAAGCGGGATCAAGTGGATGGCCCGACAAGAAAAAGCCCAAGACTTCCTTCTCGTAGGCCAAGCGCTCGCTCTCGGTCCAGGCGAGCACCGTGTCCACCGGCGCCGAGGCGAGATCAGGCCCCGCCTCATCCATGCCGCCAAACAGGTTTGTCTGTCCCGTGGCGCGTTCTTCTTGTTGGCGACCCGCGACTTCTTGCGCCAAGGGCAAGCGCGCCAAAAGGCTGGCTCGACCCTGCGCGCCCAGGCCCTGCCCAACCAACGAGTCTAATGCGCCGGCCTTGATCAAGCTCTCAATCGCACGTCCGTTTAGAAGACGGCTATCCACTCTGCCTAGCAAGTCATCCAGATTTTTAAATGCACCACCACGCTCACGCTCAGCGACCAGGCTCTCGATCGCGCCAAAGCCCACATGCTTGACCGCGGCTAAACCAAAACGCACGGCTGGGCCGTCCATGCTAAAGCTGGCATCCCCACTACCGACATCCGGTGGCAGCACCTTCAAGCCCAAGCGCCTGGCTTCGGCCATGCCCGCCATCACGCGCTCTTGACTGCCAAGTTCGGTGCTGAGCAAGGCCGCTAGAAACGGTCCAGGATAATGCGCCTTGAGCCAGGCGGTCTGGTACGCCAAGCTGGCATAGGCGGCCGAATGCGCGCGGTTAAATCCGTACTGGGCGAAACGCGCCAAAAGATCAAAGACCTCTTCGGCCTTGGACGGATCCACACCCCGTTTTTTAGAGCCATCCAAAAAGACTTGGCGCTGGCGTTCTAAAAGGTCCAAATCTTTTTTACCCATCGCCCGCCGCAATAGATCCGCTTGCGCCGCGCTAAAGCCCGCGACTTCCATAGCGACACGCATGACTTGCTCTTGATAAACAATGACGCCAAATGTCTCTTTAAGTATCGGCTCGAGCATGGGCAAGGAATAGCGCGCTTGCTCAAGGCCATCCTTGCGTTTGAGGTAGTCGTCAATCATGGCCATGGGTCCTGGCCGAAATAGCGCGATCAGGGCGTCTAAATCGGCGCGGCGGCGCGGCTTGAAGCGCCTGAGCAGATCCCGCATGCCTGAGCTTTCAAGTTGAAACACCCCGTGCGAATCGCCCTTGCTTAACATGCCAAAGACCAGCTCGTCCCCATCGGGCAGTTGATCCAGGTCAGGTAGAACTACGCCCTGCGCTGACAAAAGATCCACGGCGCCCTGCACGACGCTCAAGGTCCGCAGGCCCAGCAAGTCGATCTTGACCAAGCCCACGCGTTCTAAAGATTCCATGGGCCACTGCGTGACGACGCCACCGCCGTCTTCGTTGCGAGCGGAACCCAACGGACAGACCTCGATCAACGGCTGGGGGCTGATGACCACACCTGCGGCATGCGTGCTGGCGTGCCGAGAGAGACCCTCCAGCGAGCGGGCGATGTCCAACAAGCGCGCCGCGCGTGGCTCCGCGGCGGCGGCAGCCAACTCAGGCGCTTCGGCCAGCGCCTTGCCAAGCGTCATATCAGGACTGGCAGGGATCAGTTTGGCCAAGGTGTCCACTTCGCCATAGCTATAATCCAGCGCGCGCCCCACATCACGCACGGCAGCCCGGGCGCCCAACGTGCCAAAGGCCACCACTTGCGCCACATGATCTCGCCCGTAGCGCTCGACCACATAGTCCAAGACTTTTTGCCGGCCGTTATCAGCGAAATCGATATCAATATCAGGCGGGCTGACGCGCTCGGGATTTAGAAATCGCTCAAACAAAAGCCCGTGCTCGATAGGATCCAACGCGGTGATCCCCAAGACATAACTGACCAACGAGCCCGCGGCCGAACCGCGACCCGGGCCCACACGCACACCTCGTTGCCGCGCCGCGTGAATGATGTCACGCACCACCAAAAAATAGCCGGCGTAACCCAGGGTGTCGATGACGCCCAGCTCGTACTCTAGGCGCGCGGCAGATTCGGCGTCCGCTTTAGGATAAAGGCGTGGCATGGCTTGCGCGCAAAGCATGCGCAAATACGTGATCTCATCCTTGGCGCCTGACTCAGGCGGTGGTGTAAAAGCTGGCAGGCGCAGACGTGGCTTGCCTAGGCCGAGATCTAAGTGACAAGCGTCGGCAATGCGCACCGTGTTGTCGATGGCCTCGGGTGCCCACGCAAACAGCGCGCGCATCTCAGCCTCGGACTTTAGATAAAACTCCTCGCCGTCAAAGCGCATGCGCTTGGGATCGTCGACCTTGGCCGCCGTCTGCACACAGAGCAGCACATCGTGCGCGGGCGCGTCTTCTCGGCGCAAATAGTGACAGTCCGGAGTCGCAACCAAGGGCGCACCGCTTTCCGCTGACAATATTTTTAGAGCCGCGTTCACCCGCTTTTGCGCTTCTAAACCGTGATCCTGGCATTCTAAATAGTAATTTTCTTTGCCAAAAATGTCTTGATACTCGGCGACCACCTGCTGGGCCAAGGGCAACTCGTTGCGGTCTAACAACGTCGCGACCTCGCCCGACAAACAACCCGACAAACAGATCAGCCCCTTGGAATGCTTGGCAAGCAGCTCTTTATCCACCCGTGGGCGATAGTAAAATCCTTCCAAATAACCTTTGCTACTGAGCGCCATCAGGTTTTGCCAGCCTTCCACATCTTTGGCGATCAAGATCAGATGAAAGGCAGCATCACTGAGGCCGTGCCGAGAACTTCGCTCAAAACGCGAACCGGGCGCGACATAGAGCTCGCACCCCAGCAAGGCTTTCATACCCTCGCGCTGACATTGATGGGCAAACTCAATAGCGCCATGCAGATTTCCGTGGTCGGTGAGCGCCAACGCCGACATGCCCAGGGCACGGGCGCGCTTGACTAAATCTGGCAGGCGATTGGCGCCATCCAAAAGGGAATATTCAGAGTGCACGTGCAGAGGAACATACGCCACGGCTAGGGAGCCTCGGCGGACACAGAGGCTTCAAAACAGGCCACGTCACCTGAGCGGCCCGTGATCACCATGCGTCGTCCCGCGACCGCGGGCGAGCTAAAGATCCCACCCTTGAGATGGATACGACCAAGCTCTTTGCCCTCCGCGAGCGTCAACGCGTAAAGTTCGGAATCATACGAACCGACCCAGACAACCGAACCTGTGATCAAGGGGCTGGCCACGGCCCAGTCGCCTGTATGAAAGCTCCAGCGTTTGGCGCCCGTCGCCTTATCTAAAGCGTAGACTTTAGAGTCGGCGGACCCCACCACCAGCAAGCCTTCAGGCGAAAGCGCGGGCGAGGACATCACCGCCCCTCCCGTCAAAAAATCCCATACCGCCGCGCCACGGCTGATGCCCAACGCGCGAACATAGCCATCCGCGTCCCCGACGTAAACATTCAAACCATCCGTCGCGGGTGTCGTGTTCATGGTCTTGGATGCGGGCCCCCGCCACAGTGGTTTGCCACTGTGCAGGTCCAGGCTCTCTAAGCGACCCGCCCGCGATCCAATAAAGAGCTGGCCGCCCCAGACCGCCGCCGAATTGTCGTGTATGCTACCCGCCGCTTTGTA
>JANLXT010000268.1:0-7558 GCA_031365225.1 candidate division FCPU426 bacterium | reverse complement strand
GCTGTGTTGTTGTTAGCCGTGCTAGGGATTGGACCTGTGCGATAGGCCGCGCCGCAGAGGCCCAACACCAAGAGGGGGCTTGAGGGCTTGGTCGCGTTAGCAGTCACGTCACCCGCGTTAGTAACCACCACGCGAACTGTAAAGATGCTACCCAGGGCTACGGCTGTGGGCGCCGCCACAATCGACTGAGAAAGACTGGCAATATTTTGAATTGTAATGTCAGGCGACGCGTTGCGAACAGAATCCACCGTGGTAAGTAATATCTGATCAGTCCCGCGCGCAAAACCTTCGTAATTGACCAGGCCCGCGCTATTGGCTTGATAGACAAAGGTGAAATTGCGGCTGCTCAGGCCTGGCACCGTCTGCGAGCTTGGCACTGGACCGCTGACATAAGGCACGGCGCTGGCGGTGCCGTTTTTAAGGAAGTAATTGCCCAACGACGCGACAGGATACTCTTCAAAAGGCACGACATTGAGTGCGGCGGCCTCACCCGTGTTGGTGACTGTCATGATCAAGGTGACAAACTGCGTGGTCGAGGCGACGCTCGGTAGCATCGACATCGCCGAACTCAGAGCCGCGGGCTGTTGAACGAGGACCCCGGTATTTTTTCCTCCCGTTGACTTGTCCTGGCCCGAGATCAGATCCTGACCAAGCGCCGAAACCGTGAAGCTGTAATTGCCTGTCGCGAAAGGTGAATAGCTCCACGTGAAATAGGCGCTCGCACCAGGAGCCAAATTCACGGTTCCTGGCACGGGAGTGAAAAGGGTCAGGGTAAGAGGGGTGAACGAGATCGAAGCCGCGACATTATTGACGGTTGTGCCGCCATTGTTCGTCACAGACAAGACCAAGGTCGTGATATCGGTGGGTATGATCAGCGGCGCACTGCGGCTGAGTGAACCAATTAAGTTGCCACTGTTGACCACGGTGATCACAGACGATGTGATTGATGCCGAAGATACAGTGAGGAGGCTATTTTCATCGACCGCATTGGCTCGACCCGAGAAGACCATGTTGCCAGCGCCCGTGGCCGAGTAAACAAAGGTAAATCGAGTGCTACTGAAATTAGCGATATTTTGAGTGGCGGGTGTAGGACCCGAGAATAGTGCCAGCGTACCTGCTCCAACGGTTAATACGGTTGGTATCGCGTTCTTGGCCGCCGCCCCAGGCACCTGCGCTGTGTTGGTGACATCCATCAACAATGTCACCAACTGACCTGTCGAAACTAGGGTGGGGTAACCAGACACAAAGTTCACCGCAAGCTGAGCCGGTCGAACAAGCTGAACCAGCGTGGTCAGGATCCCAGAAGTGAGCACAGTTCCGTCGTTTAGGTCCGTGCCGGACAAGGTGCCCGTAAAGTTTACCGTCCCGGTGGTCCCGATATCGTTATAAGCAAACGTGAATACCCCGCTTTGATTAGCACCCAACGTCAATGAAGATGGGGCAGCCAGCGTTGGCGACGACACGATCGCTGGCGCAGGAGCAAATGTTGGCACCAAGAATTTTGCCACGGCCTGCCCTGTGTTTGTCACGCTCAAGATTAAGGTGATTCCGCTGCCCAAAGAGACCGTGTTTGTAATCGCAACCAGACTGGCGGTCATGGTTGCAGGCTGCTGAATAACGATGTTCTTTAATATCGAATTGGAGTAGACCGGCAAGCCCGAGACGTTGTCGGCGCCCTCAGCCCGTGTGCTAAAGGTAAGTGTTCCAAAACCGAGCGATGAATAAGTGTATGTAAAACGACCATTGGCGTTGGCGGTCAAGGAAAGATTTGCTGGCACCGGGCCACTGATCTCGGTGTAGGTGATCGGCGTTGAAATATTGCGGTTAGGCGTGATAGAAACCGCCGGCGCGCCCGTCGAGGTGTTGGTCAACGAATAGATGACACTAAAAGTCTGATTGGCGTTAACCGCGGCCGGAGTTTGGATATCATAACCAATCGTCAATGCCGCAGGATTAAGCAAAGTAAGCGACGGCGTCGATCCGCCATTAGAGATCACTGTTAGCGTGACGCCGTGCAAGCCATTGAGATAATCTTTGCCCGAAGCGAAGCCAGAGAAATAGACATTGCCTGCGCTCGTGACAGTGTAGGTCCAAGTGAAAGTCGTGGTCGGGAACGCTCCTGAACCTAAGCCGACGCCCTGCAATGTCACCGCAACCGTGGGACTACTCGCCATCACCACGCCACCGCCATTGGACACAACGGGCGTCAAAGGCAAGGCCGGCAAAACTGCGGTGGCAGTGTCATGTCCAACATCGGCAACCGTCATGGTCACCGTGATGATCTGTCCGACATTGTAGGTGAACGCCGATGCCGTCACCGCCGACACCGTCAACTGGGCTGGATTGACAAACACAAAATTGGCGCCAGTGGTCCCAGAAATATAAGATGCCGAATTGTCGGCCATGAACCCGCCCGTGGCGGTCACAGCCTGCGCATGCGCGCCAAAGCGGAAGGTGCCCGTGCCAAGCGCGCTAAAGGTGAAAGTGAAGTCGGCAGCAGTTCCGTTGAGCATCGTCGCCACTGGCGCGGGAGTAGCTATCGGCTGTGGCGACGGATTACCACTCGTGATAAATCCATAACGCCCTGGGTCTAATTTTACCGTCGCCGAGACATTGAGAGCATCTTCAGTCGACGAAGTGTTAAAGACTTGGTACGCGACCGAAAGCGCCTCGCCGACGGCAAACATCCTAAACGAAGGGCTGCCGTTTTGACTGACTTGTAATATTGAATCGGCAACGATGACCTCGCCCGAATTGCCGCCCACACTTAGGATCTGTCCGTTTGTGTTTTGATCGGTCCCTTGAGCGCCAACCCCATAGAAGTAGACTTTTCCCCCGCCCGCTCCCGTATAGTTCCATGTAAAGGTGGTACTCGCGCCTGCTACCAAAGAGGAGGTCCCACTTGGACTGCTTAACAGGCTCACAACGGGTGCTACGCCGGCAGTCACGCTAATCGATGGAACCGCCGAGGGTTGTACACCTGTCGCTGTCCCACCGCCGATATTCGAAACTGTCATCACAAGAAACACCGACGTCACAGGCGGCGATGCAGTGTTGAAATAAATAAGGCTACGCGACAACGAAAGGCTGGACTGCAAATTGGCTGGTACGGCGATGCGAACACCTGCCGATTGAGTCATCGATCCGTACACGCCATCGCTAGCATTGGCGCTAAAGAAGATAGTGCCCGTGCCCGTGGCTGAGTAGGTGTAAGTGAAAAGCTGACCCGTATACGGGGGGAACGTGAATGACGCCGGGCTAGGGCCCGACTGTTTGATAGCGCCACCCGAACCATTGTTCGTAATTGTTGGATTGATGGTCGCGATGGCTAGGCCCGTGGATTGGGCGCCCGTATTGGTAACAGATAAAATTGCGGTGAATACTTGATTTTGGGATACGCCCAAGGGCAGCGTCCAGGTCGCCACCAGATTGGGCGGCAGGACATCGGTGATCACCGTACGCGTCAACGATTGACCAAAAGTGGTGTAGTAATCTTTATTGGTGTTTGCGCCCAAGGACACCGGGAAGCCTGCGGGGGTCCAAATAAAATTAGGGGCGATCGTGTAATGGTAGGTGAAGTCGGCCGAAACAGAATTGTCGACATAAGTAATCGTGGGACCGGCGCCACTGGCAACCGTAGGCATGAGAGCCGCGACGCTAAAGCGGTCTTGGGCGTCCGGCAAATAAGTCGCCCGATACACCGAATACGAAGAAACCATGCCCGCGGGATCTGGCAGACTAGCCCATTGCAACGTCACGCTGGCGCTGGTCTTGGTGAGCATGCTCGGGACAGGTATCTGATATTGATCGCGATTGTCATACACGAACGAAGTAGCAACAATGTCTGCATTTGTAACGATGTGTTTGTCATAGGCGACAAAAGCGTCACCTGCCCAGCCAAATACGCCGCGCCTTGTCTCCACCACGGCAACTAAGGTGTTGCCTTCTTGAACCGCCGCCCCTTGGTTGACAAATTGATCGCCAACATTCATTGCGTTAAAAGCCGCCGGGAATCCCGCAGTAGCATCGTCAAGTGAGGTTTCGCCCGGACTTGGGTAGATAGCCTGAAAGCTAGCGACATTATGGCGATAAACAATGACTCGGCCAAAACTAGGCGCGTCCAACGCAGTGCCCGAAGTCCCCGTCGCAGTAAAGACGCGGCCATTGGCAAAGAACGCAGTGACAGCCGCTTGCGCATTTGACGCGCAAAGCAACATCGCAATCAGCGCAACGCTGATTGACCGCAAAAGCCTATGTCTTTGGATTGGGCCCATGCTAAGCAGCGTTCTCCGAAAACTGATAGTTAACTTGGTTCACACAACTCCACTTCAAGTGATTCTAGAAGTTTAGTTGGTCGGGTCACCGCTGACGATCGCGGTGCGCCGACCACTTTCTGGTCGATAGTTCTTTTTGGACTCATCGATTGCCCAGCGTTCGATAAGGTCTTTTTTGAAACGCCAAAAGCTAGCCACCTTGAAGGCAGGTATTTTGCCTTCTTTAGCTAGCTTATAGATAGTGACCGGCTTCATCTTGAGGTATTCGGCCACCTCTTTAACGGTCATCATTTCTAGCTCTGCCAAGGCTGAGCCTAAAAAAAAGAAAACGCAAAACGACACAAATATCCCAGACACTGGAATACAGTTTCGCCTCTTATCGTCCAATAGCATAGATTATACTATTCATTGAAAATGCGTCAATTTAAAAACTTTGTGACTTTGAACGTTTTTTTGTCTAAAGTATCCACAAGCTACCTGTTGATAGTGTCGAAAACTTTATTTAACTATGGCCAGCTTGCGTAAAGGGTAGATGGTTTCATCCCCAGTTTGTGAACGCAGTTTTGCCTTGAGTAGATATATTCCAGAAGCCAATTTAGGTACTTCTATCATAATCTTGTTTCTTCCCGTTTGTTCTATTTGGGTGTTGTTTGTCAAAGCCAGCGTTCCGTCCACCGTATATGCTAAAATGCTTAAAATACCAGTATTTTCAAGCTCAATAGTGATCCAAAATTTGCTTCCAAGCACTGGATTGGGGTAGGCAATCCACCCATCTGGCATGGGTATTGGCGTAGAACTAGGGCCAGCGGTCGGAATGATGGACGTTGGAGTCGGCTGCACGGTATCCGCGGCTATCACTGAGCTCAAGGACATCGCTTCGGTCGAATAAATGCCCGAAATCTGCCCACGGCGCCCCTGGCCACCCCCACCCTTCCAAAGATAGTTAACGGACAGGCCATATTCATAGATTTGACTGCCTTGGACGGTCGTATCGACGAACACCGTCTCGGTTCCGACCGAGGGAATAGGTGTATCGCTGACAAAATCCCACGCACTCGACCCTGCTAAGCGCCGCCAAAGCGCAAAATCTCGCGCTAATCCAGATAAGTCTTTGAAGCTACTCAAGCGTAAGGCTATCTGGCTAGTATCCGCACTTTCGAAAATAGGTTCAGGTATTTGAACTAGTTCTTGGCTCGCCAAGTTTACCAAGCCTTGAATCAGGTCGGGCTTGATCACGCTTCCAAAAGACGCCGATGCGAACGCCTTCCCTTGCCAGGCGTGCTGGCCAGAAAAGACTTCGGCAATCGCCACGATCACTTGTCCACTTGCGACCGCGCTCGGCCATTGAGAACCAACGTCCGTTAGAAAATAAGCGCCTTGATTGGGTCTGAACATCACGCGCGTAGGAAACAAGGTGTCCGAACTGGCCAGCTGTGTCGCCATCTCACCGGGTATTTGTTCGCGCAAGAGCGTCACCCCCGCGAACATCGACGCGTCCATACCGGTCCCCACGATGGCGGGACTAAGTATGCGCCCCGACACCCAAAGAGAAGTGCCGCCGCGCAATAAACCCGCACTCAAAGCCAGGCCCATGATTAATATTTTAGTTGCTCGCATATTTGCTCCAGCCAAAGGCTAGGGTCGAGGAATAAGTTCTATAAGTTGCGCGGCCATGTTTTGATCCGCGCCAGGTGAGTAATCCAATGCCTGTGCCCCTGCGGTGGGCGCTTGGATATAGAATCCAGCGCTATAGAATGTCGTCGTATCTTGCGCAGACAAGGTCTGTGGTGTGTAGGTGGGCACGGTGTTCGTCGCAGAGTAATACGCTGAGACGACCACGTGATGCGCTACCCCTGTAGTCAATGCAGCGTTGAGTGGGTTTGTTGCTGATGTATCAAGATCGGTAGCACCCAGTGGGCTACTCTGGTGTACCCGGTAGAAGCTAGTGACAACGACCTTTGCGTTCACGCTGGCAGTCAAGGTCACATTAACGTTGCTGGAACCCGTCGCCGGCGCAATCAGGTACCAGGTTTCAATCTTGCGAGAATCAAAGAAGTCACTCCGCGCTAAGGTCAGGTCGTCCCCTTTGTAAGAAACGCCGCTCACACTGTCAGAAGACGCATCGATGAAGACTTGAACGACAAGCAAGCGGTCACTGTTACTGCCGGCGTCATAGCTGAATGAATTTGACAAAGCAGTGAAGTTTGCACTTGCACCTGCTTCCGCACCAATGACTACAGGCGTATTCGTAGCCGTCGGGGTTGGCGTATTACTCGGCGTTCCCGTAGGCGTTGCGGTTTCAGTGATCGTCTCGGTCACGGTCGGCGTGGCCGTGGGCGTTGCTGTCGGTGTTGCGCTTGGTGTCGCGGTTTCGGTGATCGTCTCGGTAACCGTCGGCGTGGCCGTTTGCGTCGCTGTTTCGGTGATGGTCTCCGTCACGGTTGGCGTGGCGCTTGGTGTGGCCGTCTCGGTGACAGTTTGAGTGATTGTCGGCGTGACCGTGGGCGTCGCGGTTTCGGTGATGGTCTGCGTCACCGTAGGCGTCGCGCTTGGCGTGGCCGTTTCGGTGATGGTCTGCGTCAACGAAGCTGTCGCGCTTGGCGTCGCCGTTTCGGTGATGGTCTGCGTCACCGAAGCTGTCGCGCTTGGCGTGGCCGTTTCGGTGATGGTCTCCGTGATCGTCGGCGTGGCCGTGGGTGTCGCTGTCTCGGTGATGGTTTCCGTCACGGTCGGCGTGGCCGTGGGTGTCGCGGTCTCGGTGATCGTCTCGGTAACGGTCGGCGTGGCGCTTGGTGTGGCCGTCTCGGTGACAGATTGCGTGATCGTCTGCGTAGCCGTGGGTGTCGCTGTCTCCGTGATCGTCTCGGTCACGGTCGGCGTAGCCGTGGGTGTCGCCGTCTCCGTGATGGTCTCGGTCACGGTCGGCGTGGCCGTGGGTGTGGCTGTCTCGGTGATCGTCTCGGTCACGGTCGGCGTAGCCGTGGGTGTCGCGGTTTCGGTGATCGTCTCGGTAACCGTCGGCGTAGCCGTGGGTGTCGCGGTTTCGGTGATCGTCTCGGTAACCGTCGGCGTAGCCGTGGGTGTCGCTGTTTCGGTGATGGTCTCCGTCACGGTTGGCGTGGCGCTTGGTGTGGCCGTCTCGGTGACAGTTTGAGTGATCGTCTGCGTGGCCGTGGGTGTAGCTGTCTCGGTGATCGTCTCGGTCACAGTCGGCGTGGCCGTGGGTGTGGCTGTCTCCGTGATGGTCTCGGTCACAGTCGGCGTGGCCGTAGGTGTTGCGGTCT
>JANLXT010000259.1:0-1274 GCA_031365225.1 candidate division FCPU426 bacterium | reverse complement strand
CGATCCACCACCAAGCGCGCCAGTAGCCGAATCGGCTTCTGTGCCGTTGTCTGTGAGCGTATCACCGGCCATACCTGTGCTGATGTTCGTGAGCACAGGGAGGTGATTACACGCGATGATCGCGAAGCCTTCCCACTCCTTCACAACGCCCTTCTCTAGAAGCTCGGGGCGGCTCTGTGTAGCCTGCTTCTCAAACACCGCGTCACCGCGAAGCTGAGAGAGCGGCACAGGGTGAGTGATGAAGGGATACAGCATACCGAAACCGGGCCAGGGGCGGGGCGCACCAAGCTTGGTGTCGAGGCCGGTCGCAAGCTGACGCTGGCCGATACGCATTGTGGCCGTATCAAGCACGTCGGTCGCCGCGAGAGAGCCACGCGCTGTAACCGCGCCAGGGTACACAACGTTGGTTAGCGCCATGTAAGCCGCAGCCGAAACCCACTGACGGAGGCGCAGCATCGCGTCCTTGATTTCCTCACCAGCAATCTTGAGGAGCTTCATGGACGGAAGCTGATACTTGTTCGCGATATCCGAGAACGAACACACGATACCGTACTGGACTGTGGTGCCAGAGACAGTATCAGTCGTGAGCGTGGTCGCGGCGGGAGTGATAGATTCAGTCATTCCGACGAGCGGCGTGGGAATGCGCGCCTTACGGACGATCTTGTAGGTGTTAGAGTGTCCGTCCGGAATCTCGACTTCAGTGAGATACTGATCCAGAATGAAATCCTTACGACCATACTCTTGCATGGTCGCTTGGATGAATTCTGTATAGTGAGTTGCCGAGAAGTTCCCGGTTGTAGCTAGGTTAGCCGCTGCCGCAGAAGCCATTTGGTATTATCCCTTGAGGAGCTTGGCGTGTTCCGCTTCGATCTTCGCCATGAGATCGGCGGCAGAACGCGCTTTAGGTTGAGGTGTCGTGTTCGCTGTGCCGTTAGAGATGCTGGGGCGGGCTGCACGATTAACTGCGCTTTGTTGAGCAACACTAGCTTGGGCCGATGTAACCTGCCCAGTTAGGTTCGCTCGTTGAGCTTCACCGTAAGCGAATGTCAGAGCGGTATCTCGATCGACGCCCATGTTCTTAGCTTGGGAGTAGATAGTCTCTGTCTTGGCTTTCAGTTCGACGGGCACCTGCGGGTAACGAGCCCAAAAGGAATTAGCTTCTTGCTGCTCCCAGATTGCCTCAGCCTTCTGTAGCCGCTGCTCAATCGCGGCATTGGATTGCTTAGACGCAGCCAGTTGCATGTCATAGCTTAGCTTGGCGAGCGCGCGGGTGT
>JANLXT010000248.1:0-6745 GCA_031365225.1 candidate division FCPU426 bacterium | reverse complement strand
CTGCTCTACCAACTGAGCTATCCCGGCTCAGCCCCGTAAATCAAGACTCCACGGGCAAAAAAAGCCTTGCCCGCAAGATATCCCAAAGGGCGAAAAATGTAGCATGGGTAAGGAAAAGGTGTCAATTCTTAATTGATGCGTCGGTCGACCACGATTTCGGAACGCCGAAAAGTGCTTGCGTAGGCTTTCAATTCGGTCGCGATATCATTGATCTGAACAAAGGCGGAAAGGTCCCGGCGTTCATTAGTAATAATTGACATGGTGATCGACATGATAGGAAAGGTCTGGTTGATGCCCTTTCTATCCTTGATGGTGATATTGCCCGCCTCGCGATCGGCTTTGTCATATTGCTGTAATATCAGGCTATCAAAAGCCCGAATCACCTCACCCGAGATCACTTTAGACTTTTCGGGCGAGCTCAAAATAATAAAATCGTCCGATCCTAAATGTCCGACGACATCCGCGGGATTGCCGTGATCCCTCGTTTTTTCAAAAAGCAACAACGCTAAAAACTTCAGAACTTTATCGCCCTTGGCGTAGCCGTAGCGCTGATTGTAGCGTCTAAAATCCTCTAAATCTGCATAGACCACCGCTACTTTATCACCCTCTTCTAAGCGACGTTCTATCTCTTGCTGTATATAAAAGTTGTCCGGCAAGCCAGAAATGGGGTGCAAACGCATGTTTTTCTTGGCGTCGTGGTAAAGCGCATCCATCTGAGCTTTAAGATTAAATACCGAGTGATCTTTGACTTTGGCCTTTAAACTATCATCTTGCAGAAAAGCGGATGAAGTCACCAAATCATTGATGCGTAGGTTATTTTTATCGAGCGTTTCATTGAGTGCGATAATCTTCTTAACCAAAGACTTGCTATATTTTCGATGGCCGCTTGGCATGCGAGTAGGCGTAATCAGGCCGAGCGATTCCCAGTAGCGCAGAGTCCGCTCAGACAGGCCACTTAATTTTGCCGCGGCACCAATTCCGACCAATTTATCCAAGCAAAAACCTCTCAAAAAACTAGCCTAGAAACCGCCAGAGAACTTGCACGATTATGCATGAATTAGTTGCCTTTTCAAGCGTTTTTCTTGACGCAATGGGAGCCAAAAAGGAACATAATGGTGATTCTTAGCGTCCAAGTTTAAGCTAAACAACTTCTTAAGATCCAAATGCCAAAAAACGATGAAAATCCAACAAATTCTGACCCAATTCAGGCCCCTGTAGCCCGATGGCCCTGGGCTACGTGGCCTCGTTGGCGTGTGTGGCTTGCTGGCAGCATCCTGGTCAGCACCCTTGGCCTTGCGGCACTGGGTGGCCTGGTGGTGGCCTATCTTCAAGACCTGCCCGTTGTGCCGGGCCCTGACAAACTAACCCCGAGTCTAGCCACCAAGATCTACGACATGCATGGCCAACTTATCACTCAATTGGCCATCGAGAATCGAACTCTGGTGCGGCTCGACCAGATCCCCAAAGATTTGGTCAACGCGATGATCGCACTCGAAGATCGTCGTTATTGGAAACACTGGGGTATTGATCCTCAAGGAATCTTGCGAGCCGTTTGGGTCAATTTTAGAAAAGGCCGTGTCATCGAGGGTGGATCCACGATAACCCAGCAGCTGGCCAAAAACTTGTTTTTAACCCGCGAACGAAGTCTTTCAAGAAAAGTCAAAGAGGCGTTGCTGGCGTTGCAAGTAGAACGGCGCTTTACTAAGTCTGAGATTTTAGAGATGTATTTTAATCAGATCTATTTTGGCAATGGCGCCTATGGTGTCGAAGCCGCGGCGCGAACGTACTTTGGCAAGCATGTCCAAGACTTGGATCTTTCAGAATGCGCCACTTTAGCGGGCATCCCCCGCTCGCCCAATCAAAACAATCCTATCGACAATGTTATTCAAGCAACACAACGACGCGACACCGCTCTACAAAGCATGCTTGAAGAAGCCTTTGTCAGCCCCGAACAATTGGCCGATGCCTTGTCCAAGCCCATTGCCGTCTTTCACGCCGATCCGGTGGTCGCCGCCTATTTTGTCGAACACGTGCGCCAACAATTAGAGGCAAGCTATGGCGCCAACGCTGTCTACAAGGGCGGCTTGACTGTTTACACGACACTTGACCTGCGCCTGCAAGACCTGGCTCAGCGGGCGGTCGAAAAAGGTGCGCGCGACGCCGATCTGAAAGCAGCTCCCTTTCTTGAGCATGAATTTTCACTCAAAAAAAAGCCGGTGCTTCAAGTTGCTTTTGTCGCGATCGAGCCCCGCACGGGGGGCGTCTTAGCGATGGTGGGTGGTCGCGACTTTAGACTTTATCAATTTAATCGTGCGACCCAAGCCAGGCGCCAGCCAGGATCCGCGTTCAAGCCCTTTATCTATACCGCCGCCATCGAAAATGGTTTTACCCCAGCCGACATCATCATGGACACACCGATCCAATACAAAGATGAAAAAGGCGGCGCGTGGACGCCGGAGAATTTTGACAAAGAGTTTAGAGGGCCCGTCACCTTGCGCACGGGTCTGGCGGAAAGCCGCAACGTCGTCACAGTCAAACTCTTAGAAAAAGTTGGCATCTTTAACGCCATCAACTACGCCCATCGCATGGGCATCGGCGGAACCTTGAATCGGGATCTAAGCTTAGCTTTGGGAACCTGCCAGGTAAGCCTTTTAGAGATGGTCAGCGCCTTTGGCACCCTTGCCAATCAAGGCGTGCGGGTCGAGCCAGTGACCATCCTGTCCGTACGCGACGCCCAAGGAAAAGTACTCGAAGAAGCCAGTCCCAAGGCTCAAGAAGCTCTCAGCGCCGCGTCCGCCTATATTGTCACGAGCATGATGCAAGACGTCATCAACGTCGGAACAGCCTCGAGTTTGCGCACGCAAGGATTTACCAGAACCGCCGCGGGCAAGACTGGAACCACGAGCGACTTTAGCGACGCGTGGTTTGTTGGGTTCACGCCACGCTTGGTCGCGGGGTGTTGGTTTGGCTATGACGAGCGTCGCCGCATTGGCAAGCTATTGACGGGTGGCGCCATCGCGGCGCCTGTATGGGCCGAGTTTATGAATGGGGCGTTGGCGACCCAGCCCGACGAGCTCTTTCCGGTACCTGCTGGGCTTAAGTTTGTTCGCGTCTGCGCGCAAACTGGAAAGCCACCCAAAGCCAATTGTCGTCGCGCCATCGATGAGGTGTTTTTAGAAGGAAGCGAGATCCAGAGCGAAGATGCCGGGATGGACAGCTCGGCCATGGAAAATTGGTACGAACAAGAATTGGGCGGACCGACCCCAAAGAGCCCCGGCGCCGCCACGAACAAAAAAGTAAAGCCGGGGATGACACCCACCGAGGCGCCCCCCACTGGTTTCTAGTCCATCCGCGCGCGAACGGTGTAGGTCACTCCGCTCTTTTCTATAAAAGTTGTGTCCTCAAAATTTTGACCGTCATCCCGCCGTATTTTTTTGATGATTATTTTTGATATTTTTTCCGCGCGCTGTTTCAAAATAGCGTGGTCAGGACTATCGACATCAAACATCGCTAGATACCCTTCCACCGTTATCTCTTTTTCTTCGACCAGTTCTTCAGACATCGTTTTCTCCGTTTGATTTAATCACAGTCCTTCATTCTGCATACGCCGCACCGCGCGACGCCATGGCCATACCAACGCCCACCCATGCAATGCCATCCACAGCAATCCAGGCGCGACCCACGCCCACCACTGGATCTGAAATCTGCTCGAGAGCGACAACCGATAGGCCTCGCGGATCGGCGGCACCCACAGAACGACTTGGGCAAGCACATAGACAAAAGACAGCCCCATCACTAGAACTCCGCTGGGACCCGTGATCGCATCTTCTGCCTGAATCGTGTCTTGGCGTGCCCAGGCGATACCCAGTCCAGCGTTAAGGCTGGCCAGTCCCAAAGGCGCGCCAATATAGATAAGGGCGCCTGCGAGCGCGCTTACGCCTTGGGGATGAAAAACCGGCCAGGCAAACGCCCCTAGGCAGACACTCAAAAGTGTCAGCGGTAGCGCCGCAAAGACATAACGCGCCAGAAGGAATTGACCACGGCTCACGGGCGCGCTTTGTATCAACCAAATTCCCTTCAGATCTAGACTTTGCGTTGGAAAGACAAAACGTGCTGCCACCGCGATAACAATCAATTGTGAAAATACACAGGATGGTAAAAAGAGCATGCCCTTAAGCCCCTCGTCATCGCCTAAAGGCAGTCGCTGCAAATTAAAGATATAGACCAAGATGAGAGCTGACAAGAAAAGTGCTTGTAAACCCTGGCCTTTTTGTCTTGCCAAAGCCAGAATATCGCGTCGCAAAAGTGCCGACCAAACTGAACGTGGTACCCGATTCAAGAGCCACGGCTGCCCCCCGCGGGCGGGGCCACCCATACGATCCTGTTGTCGCAACCATGTATCTAGAAAGCGAGGACCCAAGACACGCAAACATGCCCAGGTCAATAACGCCGCCACAAAGCAAGCGACCGCAAACCAGATCCACGCTTCGGCCATGCGCTCTGGAAAATAAGAGACCGCCCGAACGACCCACGCCGCTGGGCTCCAGTCCGGGGTCGGCAAGGCCCACTGGGCCAAGAATTCGGCGGCGCTCACCGCGTTCTTGGGTTGCGACAATCGCTCGGGCTGTATCCAGCGCAGGAGTGTCACTAAAGATACCGCGAGCAAGGCCCCAAAGCCCAACAGCCCGCGCTGAAACAAGCGTGTTGGAAACCACCGCGCGACAAGCATCACCGGAAGCAATGCCAGCGATGTCGCCAGCGGAAGCAAGGGCAAGGGGGCCACCAGCCCCCAAAAAAACCAACCCCAACCAGCGCCACGCGCGTGGCGCAGCGCTAAAAGCAAAGGCAACCAAAATAGAAAGAGCATCCAACCGGTAGCCACGCAAGCTTGCCAATATCGAAAAGTGAAGTAGTCGCACGCTGGATAGGACGTCCCTAAAAAAAGAGCCGCGTCATCCGAACGAAAAAGCCGACCGTTGAGACCGATCATCGCTGAAAACGCAAGCGCACCAAACAAAAAACTAAATACCAAATAGATCAGCTTATCGACGAGCAGCGATCCAATCTCAGGCTGGCTGGCAAAAAAAACTAGCACAGGTTTAAGCAGTCCATAGAGCAAACCGATGAAGGCCAAGCCACTGAGCGCAAAAACTAAAAGGCGAACACGTTCGCCCAACCCAGACCGGCGCAAGGTGGACCACGCTGGCTGAATCCACACGCGGGCCAGCAGCCCTAAAGATCCCGGCATGGCGCTCAACGGTCAAGCGCCTTGGGGGTGTCGCTCCCCCCCCGTCAGCCTTAAAAAGACGCTTTCGAGGTCGCCTCCCGACAAGCCCGCGCGCTCTCGGATCTGCGCGACGGTGCCCTCTGCCACCAAGCGGCCGCCTAAAAGTATTCCCAGACGATCACACAACACTTCGGCAATCTCGAGCGTGTGGATAGAAAGAAAAACGGTCCTTCCCTCCGCGGCCAAGCCTCGCAACAAGTCTTTCACTTGACGCGACCCTTTGGGATCCAATCCGACCATGGGCTCATCGAGGACCAGCACACTGGGTTGATGCAAGAGCGCGCAGGCTAAAGAAAGTTTTTGGCGCATGCCATGCGAGAGCTGCCCCACGCGCTCGTCGCGCCAAGCCTCTAGGTCAAACGTCCGCAGCCACTCTGCGCCGCGCGTCTCGATGAGCTGGTCACTCAAGCCCCGCAAACCGCCCACCAAACGTAAAGTCTCGATGACGCTTAAGTACGAAAAAAGCTCAGGGCGATCTGGCACAAACCCTAGATTGGTCTTGGCCTTCTCGGGTTCGAACCCCATATCGATGCCATGCACCAGCACCTGCCCCGCGCTGGGGCGCAAGAGCCCCGTGATCATACGGATGGTGGTCGTCTTTCCGGCGCCATTGGGGCCCAAGAATCCATACACCTGACCTGCGGCTACATCCAAATCCAAGCCATCCACAGCTCTAAAACGGCCATATTCTTTTATGAGCCCCTTCAATTGGATCATTCAGAATCCTTGGATCGCATGGTTGCCTCGGCAAAAGCCGCGGCGCGAAGAGCGCGCCCAGCATGGGACTCGAGCAGGCGCACAAGCAAGCTCTGCGCGGCTGGACCCGCCGAGCGCCCCTCAAAGATCTCATTCAAGCCAGTGATCGCGCTCGGATCAACCGCGATCCCTCGGCCCCGGGCGCAGCGCGAACACCACAAGCCGCTCTCGCTCAATCCAAAGCGCGGATTCAAAAATGGCCACGGTGTCCGACATTCTTGGCAAAATCCAAGGTCAGGCGCTAGACCATCAAGTCGCAAGAGGGTCGCGGCGAATCGCATCCATGGATCACGGGGCACGGCACAAGATTCCATGGCTCGCAATCCACCTTCGAGGTGATCCCACAATTCGGGTGCCGGCGATTCGGGTTCTTGAAACTGATCGACCAGCTCGAGCATGGCCCACGCGGCGCTCATGCGATCGAGGTCACTTAACACGCCTGTATAAACATGGGCTGTAGAGATTTGCGTCAAGAGTGCCAAAGTTCCACGACCTCGCTGCAGCGAGGCGTCAAACAACACAAAGGGTTGTAAACCAGAGGCGAAGCGACGTTTAGAATTGCGGGCACCGCGGGCAATCGCCGACACCTTGCCGCGCTCCCTTGTAAACAGGGTCACGACGCGATCGCTCTCGCCATAATCGACCGCGCGCAAGAGCAAGGCTGGCGAACGCCAAATATTCACCTTACCAATAAGACCTGAT
>JANLXT010000229.1:0-6779 GCA_031365225.1 candidate division FCPU426 bacterium | reverse complement strand
GTTACAGCGCGTTGTCCGAATTGATTGAGGAAGAAAAGCGCCGCGTCTTGGGCGGCGCGGCGCAAGAAGGAGACATCCCATGAGCAACCCCAATGTTGAAATCACCCGTGAAGAGCGTGCCTTTGTCATGACGCTCGTTTTTGATGCGCCACGCAAGATTGTGTGGCGGGTTTACACAAATTCTGCGTCCATTCCCCAGTGGTGGGGGCCACGCCGGGTAGTCCTGACCCGCTCGCTAATCCAAAGCGAACCCCCGCGGCTTGAATGCGCGCGACATTGCGTTGGGCCAGCGCGACCGAATCGGCGTTGGCGCCTTTGTCGCGCGCCCAGCGCTGATACTTTCCGTTGTCACGGATGCTGGCACTGTCAGTCAGACTTAAAGCGTTGGCGCGTGTTTGGGCGCTGGCGGACGCAAGCAATGGACTCAAGCAAGGCGCGTAGATCACCCGCTGCACGCGCAAACGGTGGATGAGCTCATCGCTGACATCTTCTTTCCAAAACGCGCCGATCATCAGATCGGGCTGAGCGTCCAAGGCCATCAGCGCTTTATCGACGCTTTGCGTGTGGATCGCAAAGTGCCAACCTTGATTGTGAGCCAGCTCGCCCAGGCGTTTGAGCACGGACAAGGGAATGGACAGTTGCGCTCGACCGTCGTGCTCAACACTGGCCAAGACAAAGGGGTAGGCAAAGCGCAAGTGTTCGCGCCAGGCCTCTCCTAGATCCGCCAATTCGCCCAGTTCGGCGCTGGACAAGGCCCAGGGCGTCAGGCCCGCAGGACGCCAGCCGCCCGCGGCGGTGTAAAGCGGGCCGGCAAAGATCACGCGTGGCCAGACCGCATCGTCGGGAACCGCCCGTCCCGCTTCGCGCACCGAACGGCGCGCGCCCACCACCACCACCGTGCACACACCTTGGCGGGCGTAAGTCGTCAGCGCTTGGGACACAGGGATGGGATAGGCGTCTTCGGGGTTGTCACCACGCATGGTGGGAAAAACCAAGAGGTCAATCAAGCCGGGAAGCACGGTCGAACCATTCGCGCGCAAAAGGCGAGCGCCCTCGGGCGCGAGTGCCCCCGGCGCTTCGAGCGTGACAATGGACTCACCTTGGGTCAGCAACAACCCCGTGGGACGCAGGCCGCCCATCGCGTCCCAGGCTTGGGCGTCTAAGAGGGCCCACGCGCCATCGGCGCTAGGGGATATGCGCGAAGCAAGCACAAGCCATGCCCCCGCGAGCACGAGAGAAAGGGTCCAAGAGATTCGACTAGGAGGCAGTAACATAGGGGCTAGTATCGTTTTTTAGCCCAAGTTCGTCAATCAAGGGTCCCTTGGCAGGGGCCCGGACAATGCTATAATCTGACTCAACTTGGAGCGAGCATGATCCGACATATTGTAATGTGGAAATTGAAGCCAGAGGCCCTGGGTAAACCCCGGGCGGCTTTGGCGACTGAGCTCAAGGCGCGCTTGGATGCCTTGTCCGCCAAGATCCCTCAAATCTCGCGTCTTGAGGTGGGTCTTAATTTTTCGACCCGAGATGTGGCGCGCGATGTGGTCTTGGACAGCGACTTTACTGATCGGGCGGCGCTTGAGGCCTACGCCACCCATCCCGCCCACCTGGAGGTGGTCGCTTTTGTCAAAGAGATCGCCGAAGAGACGCGGGTGGTCGACTACGAGACTTTAGCGTGACCCCAGTGTTGGCGCTGAGTGTTGGCGGTTCGGACTCCAGCGGCGGAGCTGGCATTCAGGCCGACCTAAAAACTTTCGCAGCCTTTGGGGTGTTGGGCGCGACCGTGATCAGCGCGGTGACAGCTCAAAACGCGCAGGGGGTGCGCGGTGTATGGCCACTGCCGCCCGAAGCTATCCGCGCGCAGTTGAGCGCCGTCTTAGAGAGTCAGCCGGTACGCGCGGTCAAGACTGGCATGCTCTATAGCGCCAGCGTGGTTGAAGCGCTCGCGCAAGCCTTGCTTCCGCATCCCAGCTTGCCCTTGATCGTGGATCCGGTGCTCTTTGCCAGCAGTGGCGATGCGCTGTCGCAGGGTGACCTGGTGTTGGCGCTGAGGCTACAGCTCTTGCCACGAACGACCTTGCTCACACCCAACTTAGCCGAAGCCGCGGCCTTGCTCGACTGCGCCCCCATCATCGATGAGGCTGGCATGGCGGTGGCCTGTAAAGCGTTGCTGACCCTTGGGCCGCAGGCGGTGCTTTTGAAGGGCGGGCATTTGCCTGGCGCCGAATGTGTGGATCTTTTTTTTGATGGGTCGGCCATGGTGGCGTTGCGTGGCGCGCGTGTCATCACTGTCAACCACCGCGGGACGGGTTGTACGCTGGCCGCCGCGATCGCCGCGCGGGTAGCGCAGGGATCTTCACTTGAAGACGCGGCGCGGGACGCGAAAGACTTTGTGCATGTGGCCTTGCAGGGCGCAGCCCACTGGAAACTGGGCCTGGGCGCGGGTCCCTTGGACCACTTTTGAGCCTCTAGCGCCGCAGAAAAGCTCGCGTTATAGTGTTGAAACGATTCTCTTTCTAAAAGCTCACCTCCATGGACGAGACAATCACCGAACCGCGCGAACTGCTGGGGCTGACCTTGGCCCAGCTCGAAACAGCCTTGACCGAACAAGGGCTGGAGCCTTTCCGTGCCCGGCAGGTTTACGAGTGGGTTTATCGCAAAGGCGCCAAAGATTTTGAGTCCATGAGCAATCTGGGGCGCGCCCTGCGAGTCTCGCTGGCGCAAAGCTTTAAGATCAGCGCGCTGGAGACCCATCGCAAACAACAATCGCAACGCGATGGCACCGCCAAGTTTCTTTTTAAATTGGCGGATGGCCAGTTGATCGAGTCTGTCTTTTTGCCTCACGAAGGACGCAACACCGTGTGCCTGTCCACCCAGGTGGGCTGCGCCATGGCCTGCGCTTTTTGCGCCACGGGCGACTCGGGTTTTGGGCGCAACCTGAGTTCTGCCGAAATTGTGGGGCAAGTGAGAGCGGTTGAGCAAGATCTGGGTCAAGAGGTGCATAACCTGGTCTACATGGGCATGGGCGAGCCTTTTCACAATTGGCAGGCCGTGCGCGAGAGCTTAGAGACCCTCACTTCTCCCGCAGGCCGGCAGTGGGGCCCCCGCAAGATCACCGTCAGCACCTGTGGCTTGGTGCCTGGGATCTTGGCGTTAGCAGAGAGCGGCTTAAAGGTGCGGCTTGCGATCAGTCTGCACAGTGGCAATGACGAGACGCGCGCGCGCATCATGCCAGTCAACAAGCGCTACCCCTTGGTCGATCTGTTGGCAGCTTGTCGCAAGTATCAGGTGGTGACGGGCCTGCAAGTGACATTCGAATACACCCTCTTTAAGGGCGTCAACGACTCGATCGAGGCCGCCCGCGAGGTCACGCGGGTCTTGCGTGGCATCGAGAGCAAGGTCAACCTGATCCCCTACAACCCGGTGCAGGGTTTAGCTTTTGAGGCGCCCAGCTACGAGACGGTCGCCGCGTTTCAAGAAGAGCTTCGTCGCGCTGGCATGGTGACGATGCTGCGTACCGAAAAAGGCGGGGATATTGACGCCGCCTGTGGCCAGTTGCGCCGGCGCGAGGCATGAGACCACGCCCATGAATGAGCTTCGCTTTTGGCTAAAGTTTCTGGCGATGTGCGTCGGTCTGGGCGCTTTTACGTTTTATGGCGTGATGACCTTGGGCGTGCGGGGCGGCAAAGTAGCGATGCCCGATCTGCGCGGCACCCATCGCGATCTGGCCGAGCACAAGTTGGCCCGCTTAGGCCTGCGCATTGAGATTCGCGAGGAGCGCTTTGACGAAAAAGCGCCCTTTGGCGTGGTCCTGCAGCAGAGCGAAGAGGCGGGCACCACCATCAAACGTGGGCGCACCGTTGCCGTCATCGTCTCGCGGGGGACCAAAGTCGTGGCGGTGCCCGAGCTTAAAGGCATGCTGTCCTCACGGCAGGCGCGCTTAGTACTAGAACAAAACGGCTTGGGCGAAGGCAACGTCGTGGCGGTCCCTTCCGAAAAGCCGCGCGATAGCGTCTTGGCGCAGGCGCCCGAAACAGGGGTCGAAGTTGGGCGCGGATCTTTGGTCTCGTTGCTCCTTTCTCAAGGCCAAGCGCCCGTGGGACGGGTCATGCCAGATCTGCGTGGCCAAACGGTAGAGACCGCGCGGGCGGCGGTAAGCAAGATGGGTCTTGTTTTACGCAAGGTGCAAGAGGTCCAACAAAAAGGGGCGACCCCAGGCGCGGTTGTGGCGCAAAGCCTTAGCCCTGGCGCGCGGGTCGAAGAAGGGCAAGAGCTGATCCTGAAGGTCGCCTTGGGTGGCGAGAACGCCACGCCTGCCCGTTTGTTGCCTTTAGTTTATCAAGTGCCGGCGGATGGCGTGGTCGAACGGCGGGTTCGGGTGACCATCAACGATAGTTTGGGGCAACGCGTGGTGCACAACGCGATGGAACTGCCAGGAGCGCGCGTGCGGCTAGACATCAAGGTGCACGGGCCCGCGCGCCAAACCATCACTCTAGGCGGCCAGACGGTCGTTGATTCGGAGTTTCCGTGAGAGCGTTGATAGCACCCTCCATCCTTTCAGCTGATTTTAGCGCCATGGGCGCAGAAGTGCGCGCCGCGGACAAAGCCGGTGCCGATTGGTTGCATCTGGATGTCATGGACGGACACTTTGTACCCAATCTGACATTTGGCGCGATCATGGTCAAAGCGATACGCGCGCATACACGCAAACCTCTCGACGCGCACTTGATGATTTCGCGTCCGGCTAAATATTTGGGATCTTTTTGTCAGGCGGGTGCCGATTGCCTTAGTTGGCATCTTGAGTGTGACGACAAACCCGCGGATGTGCTTAAAGCGTTGAAGGCTTTTCCTAAAGTTAAAAAAGGCGTGGCCATCAAGCCGGGCACTCCCGTGCGTGCCTTAAAGCGTTTGTTGCCTAAGCTGGATTTTGTCGTGGTCATGTCAGTGGAGCCCGGCTTTGGCGGTCAAAAATTTATGGCGACGATGTTGCCCAAGGTGATCGAATTAGATCGCTTGAGAAAGACATCCAAGAAAAAGTTCCTGATTGAGATCGATGGCGGCATTGATACAAGCACGGCGCCGTTGGCGCTTGCCGCGGGTTGCGATGTGCTGGTGGCGGGCACGGCGGTGTTTGGGCGCCCCAATTACAAGCGCGCGATCGCCGCGCTACGGCAAAAGACCTAGCGTGTTTGAGTCGCTCTCACAACGACTGCAAGACGTTTTTAAGCGTTTAGGCGGGCAGGCCCGTATCAACGCAGAGAATATTGACGACGCGCTTAAACAAGTGCGCATGGCGTTGCTCGAAGCGGACGTGCATTTTAAGGTCGTTAAAGATTTCTTAGAAAAAGTAAAAGAAAAAGCTATTGGTGCGGACGTGGCTCGTAGTTTGAGCCCGTCGCAGGTCTTGATCAAGATCGTGCATGACGAGCTGATCACGCTGATGGGCGGTGTGGGACGTCGCCAACTGGCATGGTCCAATCTGCCACCCACGGTCATCTTGATGGTGGGCTTGCAGGGCACGGGCAAGACCACGACCGCTGCCAAACTGGCGTTGCGGCTTAAAAATGAGAGCAAGCGTGTCTTGCTGATGGCGGGCGATTTGAGCCGGCCCGCGGCCGTCGACCAGCTGGTAATTTTGGCCAAGAGCGTGGGGGTGGACGTCATCAGCCCTGACCCTGGCGAAACCGTGTTGGGCCTGGCCAAGCGTGCGCGCGACACCGCCGAGCTCAAGGGTTATGACGTCTTGATCGTCGACACCGCCGGGCGCTTGGCAGTGGACGAAGCCTTGATGAGCGAGCTGAAAGCGGTGAAAGCCGCCGTTCGTCCGCACGAGATCTTGCTGGTCGTCGATGCCATGCAGGGTCAAGACGCCGTACCCACGGCCGAGCGCTTTCACGCGGCAGTTGGCCTGGATGGTTTGGTGCTTAGCAAGCTTGATGGCGATGCGCGTGGTGGCGCGGCGTTGTCCGTGCTGGCCGCGACAGGCAAGCCCGTTAAATTTATTGGCGTGGGTGAACGCACCGATGCGCTTGAACCTTTTTATCCAGAGCGCTTGGCTTCGCGTATTTTGGGCATGGGCGATGTGGTCAGCTTGGTCGAGCGCGTGCAGGCCAATGTGGATCAAGAGCAGGTCCAGGCTTTGGCCAAAAAGGCTGGCAAGCAAGGTTTAGATCTACAAGATTTTATGGAACAGTTGCAGCAGATGAGCAAATTGGGGTCGTTGAAAGAATTGGCGGCGATGGTGCCGGGCATGTCGGGCGCGCAGTTGCCTGATCAGGCAACGGATCCCAAACGTCTAGCGCGCTCAGTCGCCATCATTCGTTCGATGACGCCGAAAGAACGCCGCCTGCCCCAGACCATTCACGGCGAACGTCGCAAACGCATTGCCAAGGGGAGCGGGGTTAAAGTCGAAGAGGTCAATCAGTTGTTGCGTCAGTTTGAGCAATTAAAGAAAATGATGAAGAGCATGGGCAAGCGAGGCCGGCATGCTCCGTCAGGAATGCCAGGGATGCCAGGCATGCCGCCCTTTGGTAGATTTTGAAAAGAGGATCGAATGCGTAGATTGATCTTGGTGAGTTTGATGCTTTTGCTTGGCACGCGTGTGGGTTTGGCAGAGCCGACCCCCGAAGCCAGCGTTTCGCCAACGCCAGGCCTTGAGCAAGAGATCAATGAAAGCGCCCAAAGCTTGTCACCGAGCGCCGAGGCGCAGTTGCCTGTGGACGCCACCGCGTTGAGCAGCACGACTCAGGTGGATACGCCCACCAGCGAGCCCGAGGGCC
>JANLXT010000220.1:0-7704 GCA_031365225.1 candidate division FCPU426 bacterium | reverse complement strand
GAGGCGACGTGTCGCAGCAGCATGCCCACGGGCACGATTGGAAAGAGTACTACCTTATCTTTAACGCGTTGATTTTTTTGACCGTCGTGACGGTCGGTTTATCGTACTTTGACCTTGGCCTGATCCTGAGCGACGGCTTGGCGCTGGTCCGAGAAAAAGCTCCCTTTTTGCCGGACATTGAATTTGGTCACGGACCCAATATTATCGTGGGTATGATTGTGGCTATCATCAAAGCCAGCTTGGTGCTTTGGTTCTTTATGCACCAACGGGACGAAGAGGGCATCAACCGCTTTACCGTGGTCTTTTCTATCGGGCTCTTAGTCTTGGCTTTCACCATTTTTTGCACTGATTTTGTTTTTTTAGGCACCTATGCTGGCGAGATCGCTGGCGCAGCCTTAGGGACGCACTAAAACATGCGTATCACAGCAAAGCTCTTGGCCGCGCTCTTGTCGCTGACACCCGCGCTGGTCTATGCCTGTCCAACCTGCAAAGACGCGTTTGAGCTTGATCCTGGCGCCCAGGGTTTTGGGCGTGGTATCTATTACAGCGTTCTGTTCATGCTCGGCATGCTCGCTTTGATGGCGACCTTTATCATCCGCATGATCAAGCGCGAAGGCCAAATGAGCGATGCGATGCTGGCCCGCGATAGGGAAGCCCCGCCCTCCTCTGGCGCGTAAAAGTGTGGCTTGTTCAGTAAAACTACGTACCCTGCCTTGATCGGGCAGGGTCTTTTTTTAGGGAATGACCATGACTAGACTTACGCTGCTCAAGTCCGCCACCATTTTTATGATGATCACCAGTTCCGTGGCAATGGCCTATTTATTTCTTAGGCCGGGCGGCTTGCGGCAAGCAGAACTGCCACGCTATTACGCCGTCGGTGACTTTTCGCTGACAGACCAGGCGGGGCACAAGTTTGGGTCCGAACAATTGAAAGGTAAGATTTACGTGGTCTCATTTATTTTCAGTCATTGTCGCAACAGCTGCCCCATGATCGTCGCGCAGCTTAAGCGCTTGGCGGCCCTTATCGCTGATAAGCCGAGCGATCTGCGCTTGGTATCGATCACGGTTGACCCCAAACGCGATACGCCCCAACGCTTGCGACAGTACGCCAAGGACCTTGATGCCGACACCACCCGCTGGATTTTTTTGACGGGCACGCGCCAACAGCTGAAAGACGTCATCGTGGGCCAGTACAAGATCGCGGCCGAGCCAGGCGAGAGCGGTGTGGACGAGCGGGGGCTGCCCGATATCCCCCATTCCACCCGTTTAGTTGTGGTCGACGGGCAGGGCGTCGTGCGTGGCCTGCATGATGGCACGCTTGCCGCCAGTGTTGACGCGGTGCGCGCGCAGATCCGTCAACTGCAAGCAGAGCAGCCATGATCCAAGCGCGCGCCCAACGTCCCGTGATCGCCGTCAGCCTGGGTGATCCCGCGGGCATCGGTCCCGAGGTCACGCTAAAAGCCTTGGCCCAGCCGTGGGCGCGTCGTGCTGACTGGACGCTCTTTGGCGCTCTGCGTTCTTTACCCCGTGCCTGGCGCGCCCCCCGTGGTGTTTCATTTGTGTTGGCAAGCTCGGCGCTGCGTTGGCCTAAGCGCGTACCAAGCGTGGTGTCGGGGCAGGTGGCTTTCGCCAGCGTGCTCGCCGCGCACAACGCCGTGCGCATGGGCTGGGCCGATGCCCTCGTCACCGCGCCTCTGTCAAAAACGGCGTTGCGCCTTGCGGGTGTTAAACATGCTGGGCACACCGAGCTCTTGGCCAGTCTCGCGGGCTTGCGCCCCACCCAGGTCGGCATGCTCTTGGTGGGGGGTGGTCTGCGCGTGTTCTTGGTCACGCGGCATCTAGGTTTACGTCAAGCCATCAACGTCTTACGGCCCAAAGTCATTCAAGATGCCGCGCGTATCTGTGCCGATGGTTTGCGCCAGCGCTTTGGCATCGTCCGTCCGCGTTTGGCCTTGGCAGCGCTCAATCCTCACGCAGGCGAGGCGGGCGCGTTTGGTGACCAAGAGCGCCGAGTATTACTACCGGCGCTGCGCCGTTTGCGTTCGTTACCAAAGGCTACTGTCAGCGGCCCTTACCCTGCCGACACCGTTTTTGTCCACGCTTTGCGTGGCGACTTTGACGCCGTGCTCTGCCTGTATCATGATCAAGGGCTTATCCCCCTCAAGCTCTTGGCGTTCACGACAGGCGTCAACGTCACCTTAGGCTTGCCGTATTTTCGCAGTTCACCCGATCACGGCACGGCCTACGACATCGCCGGCAAAGGTGTGGCGGATCCCGCCAGCATGAGCGCGGCCCTGCGTTTAGCTTTAGCGCAGTGCGCCCTATGAGCGACGCCAACCGCATTCCCATTGATCTTCATGCCGCGCGCGACGCTGGCTTTCGTCCAAAAAAGCGTTTGGGCCAACATCTTTTGCGCGATGCCAGCGTGGTCACTGATATGTTGGCCGCCCTTAAGTTAGAACCCGATCACGCTCTGCTAGAGATCGGGCCAGGCCTAGGTGCCTTGACCCAAAGCTTGCTCGCGACCGGTCTGCCTGTCTTAGCCATCGAAGTGGATCCCAGCGCCTGCGTGGCGCTTCGTCAACGCTTTGCCAACGCACCTAATTTTTTTCTTGTGCAAGCTGACGTGCTCAAAGTTGATCTCGCGGCCGCGGCACTGCAAGCCTTTGGTCCCAAACCATTTCATATCGCCGCCAACTTGCCCTACTACATCACCACGCCAGTCTTGGCGCATATTCTCGAAGAGCAGGTCCCCTTTGATCGCATGGTCTGCTTGGTCCAATGGGAAGTGGGCGTGCGTCTCTGCGCGCCACCCGGCGGCAAAGAATATGGCGCGCTGACACTGCTTGCGCGCGCGCGTTGCGATGTCAGCACCTTGCGCAAAGTTCTGCCGGGCGCTTTCACCCCGCCACCCACGGTTGATTCCGCCATATTATTGCTGCAGCGCTTGCCTCAGCCACGGGTCACCAGTGATCTAGGGCGTTTCGCTACGGTCGTGCGTTCTGCCTTTGGCAAACGCCGTAAAACGCTTCGCAATGCTTTGTTAATGAGCTCGTGGTTAGCCAGCACCCCTGCCCAAGTAGACCAGGCCATTGCCCTTGCAGGGCTTGATCCCGGCTGTCGTGCCGAGACGCTAGATATAGACGCTTTTGATCGATTGGCCCAAGCTGTAGGGCAGGCTGGGGTACGTTTTCAGGCTCCAAGCAGCTAAGTGACTATGTTTAAAAAGGCTGTTTTATAAGCATTTTTAATGTTATTTCGCATCTTGAAAGTCTTTGTGAACTGGGTCACAAACCTAAAAATAGCGTCTGGAAAGCCATTTTCGTCTTATCATTCATAATTGTGGCTCAAAATGGTTCTTGACGATTATCTTCGATTTTGTTAATCTTTTTGCGTTCGGCCAACCACCTTGCCGCGACCAGCGTAATCAAGGTAGGTAGCAGAACAACTCGATGACATCGGCCTCGGGGACGAGGATCCAGTCCCTGAGTTTGATGTAGCTAAAACGCCCGTAGTGAACGCGAGCAGGTCGCTTCGCCAACATTCCGAGGCTTCTTCGGACACCGTCGTGTCCGTTTCGATCCTCAAGGAGGAATATCAATGAACAAGATGACAGCCGTGGCCCTGGTGGGCCTGGTCGCCGTCTCCAGCATGACGAGCGCAAGCAAGGCCCGTCAAAATGGTTTCGGTAAATCTGGTACCTTCGTCAATGATGTGCAGAACGTTTGGTCTCTGCCCACCACGATGTTGGAGAACAAGGACGCAACGTATTTTGAATTGGGCCAAGGCAACGTGGGCAATGTCGGCAACGGCAGCGCCAATGATGTCGAGACCATGCCATGGGGTGGTGTGCACGCTTCCTTGGGTGGTGGTGTGTTAGGTTTGTGGGTCAACCGTCCCGCGAACGATTTCGATGATTTCACCAGAAGCACATCCTTTGCACCATCGATTTGGGGAACCACGACCCCAGGTCAGTTCCAAACCTTTTTGGGCTTGACCTTCACTCCTAGTTCTTTGACCAACTTGGACGTCTTGCGGGCGACTGCACCTGGTTCGCGCGTTGACGTGCTCTATGGCATGTCACTCAACGACCAAGTGGATCTGGCGATTGGTTTGAATCGCGCTTCGTTCAATTTTTCGACAACTGACACGCTCAGCCCAGTGACCAGCAAAAATACCATTGCTAACAACAGCACGGGTGTTTTGTTGGGCGCGGCTATGAAGAACCTGGGCCCTATCGCCAAGCTAGAAATCGGCTTGGGCTTCCAAACCCAGTCTTTCCTCTTGTCGTTCGAAAACGCGACAACCGACAAGTCTACGGTTGACGCTTCAGGTTTTGGCATTCGCGTTGCTGGTGACTTGAGCTCAGAAAAAGGCAAGATCAGCAAGTTTGATATCACCTATGCGTCAGCAAACATGTCATCCAAGGACACTCCAGCCGTTGCGCTTCCCGTTGCTATCGAAGAAAAGCTTTCAGGATCCAGCTACGGTTTGGGCTACGCCATGGGCATGTCAAACGACAAAGGCATGGGCTTGGCTGGTTTGATCTTGTCAGGCGACAGCAGCACGGTTGATAACTCAATCGTGGGTACTGTCGACAAGGTCGACAACAGCAGCATGACCCTGGACCTGGTCACCGCTGGTGAAGCAAAGGTTAAAGATTGGCTCGTGGCGCGCGCTGGCCTGAGCGGCAAGATCTATGGCACCACCAGCGTCAAGAACGATGTCACCTTGACTTCAAAAGATGAGACGACCAAAGAATACCCAGCTGATGCGACTGTCAGCACGGGTTTGTCGTTCTTGTTGGGCGATATCACCATTGACGGCGTGTTCAACCGTGATTTCCTCTACACGGGCCCGTACTTCTTGAGCAGCTCGGGCGACGCGCTCATCAACACCCAGGTTTCGGCTACTTGGGCTTGGGGCGCTGGCAAAGAATAAGCTAGTTTCTCAGAACCTAAAAAAAGACCCCCAAAAGGGGGTCTTTTTTTTTGCTTAAAACCTGAATTTATTGTAAAATGTGGCACTTAAAAAAATATTGTCAACCGACGGTAATTCGCCTTGGAAACGAGGATCCGGTTCCTAAGGTGGCAAAAAGAGCGTGTGCAACAGGTGGGCGCCTGAGCCCGAGACTAATCCCCATGGAGGAACAATCAATGAACAAGATCACAGCCTTGGCCCTGGCGGGCCTGGTCGCAGTAAGCAGTTTTGCGGGCGCCACCGATAGCCGTAGTCAAGCACTAGGTTCAGGCCAGCGATTTGTAAGTGACGTAAAACAAATGTGGGAATTACCCACCCGTCTTCTCGAAAACAAAGACGCGGCTTTTGTTGAGTTGGGTCAAGGAGATATTTCGGGTGTTGGCAACGGTGTCGATAACGATATCGAAGTCACGCCTTGGGGTGGTGCCAACATCTCGTTATTTGGTGGTGTCGTTGGTGTTTGGCTCAATCGTCCAGTTGACGAATTTAAAGATTCTAAAAAAATGTCAAAGTTCCGCTCGTATGGCCTTATGCAATGGTCCATGTTTGGCAGTGGCTTTGTAGAGTTCTTCGCCGGTGTCCCTAATCAAAATGCCGAACAGAACAACGAGATCATGGACGCGATCGCTCCTGGATCGCGCGTGGATCTTCTCTACGGCTGGTCGTTCAGCGATAAGTTAGACCTGACGGTTGGCGTCAACCGTGCGTTCTTTGATTTTAAGACCATCGAGCCTGGTAGCACCCAATATCATTTCGCTAACAACAGCACGGGGCTCTTGTTAGGTGCGGCGATCAAAGATCCCTTTATCCACGTTTCAAAGCTAGATCTTGGCGCAAGTTTTCAAAGTCAATCGCTCTTAGTGAATATCGAAAACTATTTTGGTGGCTATGATCAAGGCACAACGACAGAAGGTCGTTCGATGATCTTGAGCGCCTTGGCTGACCTCAGCTCGGATAAGTCCAAGATCAGCAAAGTCAAAGGTTACTATAGAAGCGACAGCTTAGAGTCGCGTGAATTTGGTATGGAAGATTCGCCTGTCAATGGCCACAATCCAGCCGAGCTCGTGACCGTCAACCATTATGGCCTTTCGTATGGCGTTGGCAAATCAGACGCCAAGTCCCTTGGTTTGGTCGGCGTGATCTACAATTACGAAGAGCGCCGTCTTAACCGTCTGTTTGACAATCTCCCCAATAACCCAATAGTCGGTCAAGATATCGAAGAAGAGAAAGAATCTAAATTTATCTTGGTTGCCTCGGGTGAGGCTAAAGCCAAAGAGTGGCTGGTCTTGCGCGGTGGTGTTGACGCCAAAGTGGGCGGTTCAAAATCAGTGTACTCAGTGGATTCTGCTGGGTATTATGGTGGCACAAGTGGCAAAGATACCGAGATCAAAGAGTATCCAGATGCGGCCAAGCTTAGCACTGGCTTTGGTTTCTTGTTGGGCGACTTCACCATCGATACGACTTTCAACCGGGACTTCCTCTACACGGGTCCTTTCTTGCTGAGCAGCTCGGGTGACGCGTTGATCAACACCAACGTGTCCGTGACCATGGATTTTGGTGGCAGCAAAGAATAGTCAGACCCCTGGCTTCTGAGTGGGTTTAAAAGAACCTGCTCAGAAGCAAAGTAGGGAAACTGTTGAATCTTAGGGTCGGCCTTAGTTGCCGCCCTTCTTGGAGGAATATAATGAAAAAGATGACAGCCGTGGCTCTGGCGAGCCTGGTAGCCATCTCCAGCCTAGTGAGCGCCAGTCGCGCTCGCGTGAATGGATTTGGTGGAGTCGGGACCTTTATCGGGGACGTGCAAGATGTTTTCACGATTCCGACAGCCTTGCTCAGCTTTAAAGATGCGGCCTATGTTGAGGCTGGCATTGGTGACTCAGCTGGTGCCCTCAGTGGTGTGAACAACGATATCGAGACCAATCCATGGGCAGGTGTGCACGCGTCTATGTTTGGTGGTGTCGTCGGTCTTTGGGCCAATCGCCCTGTGACCGATTTTGATACCGTTCTCAAGGCATCCAATTTCATGTCGGGACTTGTAAGCGATTGGGGTATGGTCACTGGAGACCTTGAGGGCTGGTTGAATTACGGAAATCCTATCGGAACTAAAAACCAAGAATTATGGCGCTCGGTTGCTCCTGGTTCGCGTATTGATTTATTTTATGGCATGAACCTGAATGAGCGCATTGAGATCGTTGCTGGTGTAAATCGTGCGGTTATCGAATACCAAGAGATCCAACCTGGTTATGAGTGGCATGTCTTTAATCGCTCGTATGGTTTGATGCTAGGCTTAGGCATCAAAGATTTGGGAGCAATTAAAAAACTAGACATTGGTTTTGGATATCAGGATCAAAAGGCTGGCATGGGTGAAAGCTATGGTAGTTTCGTAGCGGGCACCAAGTCAGATATGTCAGGCTACAATGTGCGCCTTGCAGGCAATCTGAGTGCGGACAGCTCCAAGATCAGCGCTTTTGATGCAACATTGCTCTCGAGCCGTATGAATAGCACCGACCGAAGCAGCAATGCTTGGATCGTTTCCCCAGAAGAGACTGTCTCCAATCTCGACTATTCGTTGGGTTATGCGCTTGGCAAAGCGAGTGCCACAAGCATGGGCCTTGGTGGTGTGATCTTGTATGGCAACAATCAGACCGTTGATCTTAGCCCAGATGCCATCAACGTTAACAAAGTCGAGAACTCAAGCATCAAGCTTGACTTGGTGACGGGTGG
>JANLXT010000219.1:0-13145 GCA_031365225.1 candidate division FCPU426 bacterium | reverse complement strand
AGAGCGCAAAGGGCACGGCGGGCAATATCAAACGCAACAACGCGAGAGCGGCGCCCACGAGCGAGATCCAAATACCTAGGCGAAGGTTTCCGCCTAGAAGGACCGCTTGGCCCGCAATCAGAAATCCAGCGGCCAAGCCGTAGGCGACCCAATTCCATACGTTGAATGTTGCTTTGAACTTACCCGCGCGAGCCCGTTTCACTCAGATTCCTCCTCATCACCGGGCAGAACACACTTGATCAAGCCCGGCACGGTATGCAGATAAACAGACTGAGTCCATTTGTTGGCTCCGACCGCTCCGGGGCTGACAAATTTTTCGCCATCTTTCGTCGCCTGAGACGAACCAACCAACTTGCCATTGTTCAGGTCATAGATGACCATTCCCTTAGATCCCATGTGGTCATTGATATAGACCTTGTTGTCCGCGGTCACACCCATGCGTGTGGGTGGGCAGAGGGGCAGGCCTTTCACCTCGATCATGCGTTCAACCTTGCGTTCGGCCGAGAACACCTTCAAGCGTGGCCCCGTGGGCAGGCGCTCCATCACGACAAGATGGTCGTCCATGGTCATACGCATACGGATGGGTCCGACGAGATCACCCGTGCGGGTGCCTGGCGCGCCAAACTCACCTTCGGGCTTGCCGTCCTTGCTCAGCACGATGATCTTGTTCGCGCCTTCCGATGCGATATAAATGCGCCCTTGCGTGTCCACACCCAAGCCCACTGGGTTGGGGGCGTTGACTTTAAAAGTCCGCTGCCAACGTAGATCTTTGTCCATGACCAGCACCCGTCCATCGCTCACCAACACATAAGCGTTGCCGGCGGCATCGGTCGTGACATCGACAGGACCCGTGAGCAATTGGTCGGGCTTTTTGGGTTCGTACATTGCCAAATAATTTCCCATCGCATCAAATTTTTGAAGGCGCGGCGGAACATTGGCGTCCCCTTCTAAGAAATAGAGGTTGTCTTGCTTATCACCCTCAAAAGCGACCACGTTGCTACCCTGGCCCTTGTCGCGTCCTTGTGGAATTATTTTTCCAGCGCGGATCATGTCGATCTTCAACTTGGCCTGACGCCTCGCCAAGAACCAGGTTTGAAAACCAAGGCCCGCCAGTAGCAGGACGATCAAGCCTGTGATCATCCATGCCTTGGACGAGGATTTGCCCTTGGCCTTGGACTTGTTTAAGGTCACGATCTTGGAAGCCTTGCCTTTGGGCGCAGCTATTTTTACCACGCCTTTTTTCTTTTTGGTCGCCATCCTTGTTCCTCCTAGGGTTTACGTTTAGAACCGCGTTCAACTGCCACAACGGCGTCATGCCTAAAAAAATAAAAAAAGAAAGGTCGCACGGCCAAGGCGCGTGCCCATGCCCAGCGCTCGCCCGCCACCATCATCACCGCGGAGGCCAGATTATGGTAATCTTCGCGCGCGATCTTGCCCCCCGCCTTAGAAAAAAGCTGCCGCAAACGAAGACGCGACACCGGCACCTCAAAACCAAAGGGCCATTTTCCAAAATGCCATTCAACCAAGCGCCGATAGATCCGGTACGCCATGCTATCTTCTGGCACCTGGCAAAGCACACGCTTGGACACGCGCGTGTTCTCGGCAACCAAGGCTTCTTGTTCTTGGCCTACAAAGTGCTCATAAAGCCCACCCGACAAGGACAGGTCAAATGCGCGATCCTTGAACGGCAGACCATGGATCTCACCTTGCACCGCAAAAGGCATCACGCCAAACGCGTCAAAAAAAGCCAACGCGCCACGCAGGGCGGGGCGACTGATATCGAGCAACCAAACCTGCCGCGTCAACCCAAAGCGATGCAAGACCAATGAGTTGGAACCCCATTGACTGCCGAGCTCAACGCTATCCTCGCCTTTCCAACCAAGGCGCAACGCTAAACGTGGCATCGCATAGTACTTGAGCAAAAAACTGGGTGAATACTGAAACCGTCTTTTGTAGAGCGCGGTGATCTCTGCCGGGCTAGTCTGCGAATGCATTTTTTCCCAGTACGCGTAACGGCTGTAGTCGCCTCGCGGGATCAAGCGCAAGATACCAGGCGCCTCGACCGGATAGCGCTCACGGCATTTTGAACAAGTCAGACCGGGCACCCCCCACGCGCCCCAAGAACCTTTGCGCTTGGGCATGCGCTTTAAGGGCGCGTGCGCGCAACGCGGGCAACGTAGTTTAGCGAGCCAATCATAATTTTTTGTTTTCATGCCTGTTTTCCCGTCATGGCCACGCGCTCTTCTTGCATCTTGGAAGAAAACAACCCGAGCATAAAATTAAAGCCATAGCTCAAATGCGTCGCTACCAATCCACAGGTGACCAAGACCCATAACCAAAAACCCCGGCGCTCACGTGGCGCCCGCGACTGCATTCTTGCCGCTTCAAGCGCCGCCAACAGCGCATAGATAGCTAGGCTGTCTGCCCAAAACTCCGGCGCCGCCACCCAGCCCAGAAGCACCCAGATCAAAAGAACGCTCGGGGCAAAATAAGAGGCCCGCAAACTGGTCTTGGGAAAACGCTTCACAAAAAAACCGCGATGGCGTGCGTAGCGATTCAGTTGGCGCAGATGTCCCGCCAACATTTCCCGACGATGGTGATAGACCAGCACCTTGGGATCGTAGACCAAACGCTTGCCTTGCTCGTGAGTGATCTTTAAGCAGGCAACCGTGTCTTCGCCTGGCCAATACCGCGTGTCAAATCCCCCAATGGCGTCGAACACACTCTTGCGCACCAGTAAATTGCAGGTCGGAAAATCATCGCAATCCCGCCGCGGCAGTGGCCTGTAACGAAAGGCGTAGGGGCCGCCCACCATCCAGCTCTCATAAACCAAACCACTTGCCCAACGTTCCACCGAGTCATCGGCGGGTGTGACCGCAGGCCCACCCACGGCTCCCACGCGCGGATCAGCGAAGATCTCAATCGCGGCTTCGAGCCAACCTGGTGCCGGAAAAGCGTCGTCGTCGAGAAAAGCAAGGATCTCGCCTTTTGCCCGCGCGGCGCACAAATCACGCTTGGCGCCAGGCCCCACCGGACCGGACGGAACAACCGTCACGCCTGCGATAGGGACCTGGGTCTCTTGATCAGGACTAAACAAAATCTCTTGGTCAGGATAAAGCCGAGCGACTGCCGCTAGGCTCTCACGGCAAAAGTCGTTGTAGGCCTTGACCGGCACAATCACGCTGACTTGATTGGGGCGCAGGCTCACGCGCGCAACCCGCGAGCCCGCCTGAACGCTTTGTCAAAAATCTTGCCCCAGGCGAGCGTTGCGGCAAAGGCCAGCGCATTGCGTCGGCAACGCGCGTAAAAGACCTTGTCCCCTAGCAACTTGCTCGCGGCGGCGACCAGGTCTTTTTGGGTATAGCGGATCGCGACGCCCATGGGCTTGCGCTTGTCCGCCACCGCTTCCCAAGTCCACGGCACTTTGGTGATGATCAGCGGAAGGCCACAGGCCAAGTACTCTTTGGGTTTAGTTGGATCCGCATAGTAAGCGATGTTGTCCTCGTCTTCGGTGTAAGTCGCCAAACTGATGCCACAGCTTGGCAAATGCCGAAACAGTGCGCGATGGTCCATCAAGCCCAAAAAGCGCACCCCTTTGCCCAGCTTCAGTTGAGCCGCCTGGGCCTTGAGCTCGCTCTCGTAAGGTCCTGTCCCGATGATCTCTAGCCTCGCCCGCGGATGTTTGCGCACGATGGCGGCAAAGCTATCGAGCACGAGCTGCACGCCTTTTTCTTTAGTCAGATGGCTCATCACCACCAAGACGCTTGGACGGCGCTTGGGTGCGGCAACGTGCACCACCTCTTCGAGCTGCACCCCAACGGGGCAATCAACGCAGCGTTCAGGCGATGCCCCGCGGGCTTGCTTGGCTTGAGCAATGCGCTGGCTTAGGCACCATAAAAAATCACAACGCCGGCAACAGACGCCATCCACCCAGTGATAGATCGCGTTCATGAGTGGGTTTCCAAAACGTCCATCGGTGTGATCGATGACGTAGTAACCCACTTGATCAACCCGTCCCATGGCTCGCAAGGCCAGCCCCGCCAACGCGTTGAGATTGCCGATCCCGACAAATAGATCGGCGCGCGGACCGCGCCAGCCCATGCGCACGCTCGAGAAAAAATTGAGCGCAAACTGCAGTGGCGCAAAACTCTGGCGCGGTAGTCGGGATTGCTTGTCCGCAATCTTGCCAGCCGCAAGAACTTCCTCGACGCTTCCCTTGATGCGCGTGTAGTGAAAGGGATGCGTCAAGAAACGCGCTTGGTATGCCCGCTTGAGAAGGTAAGCGCGCAAGGCTTGCACGGGACCATAGACCTCGGACACGTGTGCCGAGACCAGCACACGCTGCTTGGCGTCAGGCTTTCTAGACGAAGTTCTTATAGTCAAACGCGTCCAAGAAAGGCGCCGTAAGCACGCGAATCTCGTCCCGCTCCTTCACTGAGAGTTCCATCGCGGTCGCCTTGTTGGCCTCGGTGGTAGGCGTACGGATCGTTCCCCAAGGATAGATCTCCTTAAGCTCCTCGCCATTCCATGTGGGCTTTTTGAGCGTGTCGCTCTTTTCAAGGCCTAGTTTTTCGCACAAAGCGCCTAGGGTCTTGTAAGAGTCTGCCATCACATCTTCGGTGCGGATGATGTGCATACGATCGGGGAACTGATCTTTAAAACGAAGCGCGAGCTGTTGATTCAGGTTCCAACCCATCATGTAATGCTCGACATTCAAGGGCACAGGTCGTTTTTTGGTGTCCGCGTAAGCTGACCACGGATTGCGAACGATGTGTAAGAAGTGTGACGTTGGAAGATCACGTAGCATCTTGTCCGCATCCACGCCAATGATAGGGCTGTAGCCCACATGAAAGACTTCTCGGCCAGACCGCTTGTAATCTTTCCACGCGTCAAACGTCGCCTGAAAGAATGCCGCCATGTTGTTCGCGCGGGAGCGACCCGTCTTAGCGATGTACTTCTGATAGATCTCGCAGCGTTCGTCGTCCGACATATCAAAGGGCATGTGTCGGAACTTGCTGACATTGGGCGTGCGCGACCGCACTTTGCCCTCTTCGTCAATGATCGCTTTGTAGTCTTGGTAGGGGGTCGCGGCCAGATCAAAAACTGGCCAGCGGTACTTGACCGGGAACATTGAGGTCATATGGTCCAGGACATACTTAGTCCCGGGCTGCGACTCGAAGGGATAAACGAACATCTGCGGATGCCCATCCAAAAAACGATGGGTCGTGTTCCCGCCGTTCTCGTACATGGCACCGATCATCAGTAACTTGAATTCTGCGCTCATTCTTTTTTCCCCGGAAATAGATTTAAGTTATTTTGGAGCATCGTCTCGAACGTGGAAATCATTAATTTTAAACTCTTTTACGGTTTTTTACCGACCATTTGAAGGCATAAAAGAGATTTTTCAGTCCCAGCGCCGCCCTTTTACTAGGTGTCACCAAAAACGGAAAACCGCTTGTAAATGCTTGCGGAACGACTTCAATCCCAAAAATTTGGTTGCCAAAAGGCCAGGTCAGGCTGCCCCTCAACGCCCCAGTCTTGATATCTACTATATGTAACCCGCAGCGACTCTTGGCAGGATCCAAGCCCGGGGCGTATTGTCGAAAACGGGGAATGACCCGTGAGGTCCCCACAAAAGCGAGATTCTCGTAAAAACCCAGACCCCGAGTCCACCCTGGCAAACCGCAAAGAGCCTCAAATCGACCTGCCCGCGCAATACCTAGCTCGCCATAGCCGCTGTTGTCCACCCACAACTTGCCACGGTGCAAACGGGCGGAGTGCGGGCGGGTTAGTCCTCGCACGACAACTTCACGACTCTTGCCGTCGAAGATCACGCCCGTACCGTCCACAGGAAAATTCTTGTGCCCTGGTCGCAAGCGCCCCACATGCTCTGTCGAGGCCGAGAAATAGGAATGCGCCAAATCCTTACCCGCGGCAATCGAGTTCAACTGTAGATGGTTACGCCCAAAGACCGGACCCGTTGCGCGCTCAATGCTACGTGGCCACCACGCACGCTCAAAGCCCCCCTCGCGACGCACGCGCACCACAGCATTCTGACCCACCGAATTGGCATAAAGCTCACCGCCGACTATGGCCAAATCGTGGATGTAAAGACAACCCGGCAAGAACACCGAGCGTTGCGGCAGTAGCGGTCGACCCGCAACTCCCGTGGCCTCCATATCCTGACGAGGCAACAGTCCGTCAACGGGCGCGAGATCGTAGATCTGGTTGGGGTTACGCGTGCTAGCTAAATGCACCACGCCGCGCTTAGCGTCGAAAGCCAAGCCGGAAGGATGCGGCAACCGTAAATAACTGATCCGTGGACGCCCCTTGACGCAACTAAGCGCCATGGCCAAATGCTCATACTCGCGGGTCACAAGCACGGTAGCCCGGCAGGCCTCGAGCGTATCCCAAAAGCCTCCGCGGATCTCATACTTCAAGAGTTTGGGATCGGTCTTGTCTGCGTCTTCCCACTGCGAACAGATTTGGGACGGATTGCGCCACTCAGCAGCGTGGCGTGCCCACTGGGCGTCTAACAACGCGACCTTGGGACGATGCGGCTTCAGCGCGTCCGCCGCGACTGCCAGGCAAGTGAGGCCGCCCCAGCGTACATGCGCCAGGCGGACTTGAGGCTGGTGGTCGATTGCCCGCCGTGTCGCCGATGAGAATAGATCGGGACCTCAACAAGCGGGTAGGCCTCACGCTGGCAAACCACGTTGAACTCCGCGTCGATCAAGTCATCGTCTCGCGTCAATTTCAACAAGCGCCCAAAGGCGCGCGGAAATACCTTGGGGGTGCCGTTGACGTCCCAGCCGCGCGTGCCCAAGAGCAGGCGACACTCGAGATTAAACAAAAAAGACCCCACTCGGCGGGCCACCGCGCCGCGGATCTGGCGAGCGGCCTTGATTGCGTGCCCAGGCTGCAACGAGGCGGTCAGCAACAGGGTGGTCAACTCGGTGGCGGTGGTGCGGGACGAGTTGGTGTAGCAGAGCAAGTCGCCCTTGGCGGCCTTGAGCCCCAACTTGACGGCCAAGCCCCAGCCACCGAGAGCCGACACCAGCACGCGCACCCGCCGATCGCGCTTGGCTAGGGTGGCGCAGACGCGCTGAGACGCGTCGCGAGATCCGTTGACGACCAAAATCAGCTCGTAGCGCAGTGTCAGATGGTCAAGCGCCCGCGTGTAGTCCTGGACAACGCGCCCAATATGGTCCGCCTGGTTGTGAACAGGCAGGACGATGGAGACCAATCCGGGGCTCACGATGAGCGCTCCCCAAGCGCCACTTCGGCGGCGGCGCGTATCTCTCCGTCTTTGATCACCTGGCGCAAGATAGAATGGGGCCGATTCTTGACCTCGTCAAAAATAGTCGCGAGGTATTCGCCCAAAATGCTGATCGCCAAGAGGTTGATGGATCCGAAAAAGATGATAACGATCAAGGTGGTAGTGATGCCGCGCGGCGTGCTCTCGGGAGAAAGCAAACGGATCGCAAGTTGGCTCAGCCCCAAGAGGCAAGATAAGACAAAAAGCGCAAAGCCAGAAAGACTTAAAAGGCTAAGTGGGGTATTGCTAAAAGATAAAATACCGCGTTTGGCCCAATGGATGCTCTTAAAGAAGCCACCCGCGCTGGGAAGGCTTGCGGAACGGGGCGGGCGGGCATAGTCCACACCGATCTGCTTAAAACCAGCGAACGCCCGCAAACCACGGATGAAAAGATCGCGCTCGGGAAACTGCAATAAGCTACGCACCACCCGCTTGTCCATCAAGCAGAAATCTCCCACATTGTGGGGTATGGAGATATACGAGAAGCGATTGAACACCATGTAAAACAACCGTTGCGCGGCGGCGATATAGAAAGGCTCGCCGCTTTTAATGCGTCTTCCGTAGACCACTTCAGATCCGGCCTTCCACGCTTCGACAAATTGTTCGACAAGTTCCGGCGGATCCTGCAAGTCCGCATTTAAAAGGACGCAGGCGTTCTTGGATGCCGATTCCATCCCGCTGCGAAAAGCGGCTTGCGGTCCGAAGTCTCGTGAATGCGCGAGCCCGATCAGATCTCGATCGCGAGCGCTCAGGCTTCGGATCAACTCTTCGGTCTCTGGCTTTCCATCGTCGCTGACAAGAATAATTTCATGCTGAATGTTCAGGCTCTGAAATACGGTTTTCAGGCGTTTATAGATCTCTGGGATAGCCGCAGCACTTTCACTACACACAACAATCGCTGAGACGCTATACACCGGGTCGAGGCCATACTTTTTGGAGGAGCGCTGATAAGCTTCAACATCCTTAAGGTTGCGGAACCATTCCGCGGTCTTTTCTAGTCCCTGGCGCAGACCGACTTTTGCGGACCAACCCAGGAGCCGCTGGGCTTTTCCAGGGTCGGCGTACCATTCTGTCACGTCCCATTCTCGCTGAGGCATGGTCGCGAAAGCTGGCTCCAACTTGATCTGAAAAATCTCTTGGGCTAGCTTTGCGACATCACCCATGGTCGTTTTTTGGCCGCTGCCTATATTAAATGACTCTCCAAAATGCTCTGGCTTAAGATTCAAAGCGGTATCAATAAATGACTCGCTCGCGTCATCTACATAGATAAAATCTCGAGAAATTTTTGGCTCGACTAAAGGCGGATAAGCACCCTTCAACCCCTGACTCACGAGAGCCGGTATCAAACGGGACGCATCCTCGTAAGGACCATAGACCGAGTACAAGCGCAAGTTAGCGCAAGCGAGTCCAAGTTTCTTGCCATAGTAATAGATCAATTCCGCTGCCGCCGCCTTCGATGCGGCGTAATGGCTATTGGGCCTTAGAAAGCTTTCCTCAAGCGGGCCGGCGGATACGTCGCCATATTCTGAAGAGCTACCCGCGTGGATGTAACGGTGCACACCCGCTTGGGTCAACTTCTCTATTAGGCGCACGACAAAGTTAACGTTCGTACGAAAGATAAGATGACTGTCTTTCTCAAACGAATAGGCCCCATAGGCCACGCAATCAAAGACGGTCCTAGGCTTGAGCGTGTCCAAGAGGTGATCAAGATTTTGCTCAACCAAAAGATCGGTGCTACGCACGTTCTCTTCGGGAAGGCCCTCTAAGCGCCAAGCCGAGGAGCGCGAGGTGGTGCCGTAGACATCCTGGCGATGCCGCAACAAATGCCGGAAAAGGTTGGCGCCCACGAAGCCGCTGGCCCCCAGGACCAAAATAGGGCCCTGCAGCTGCTGGACGCGAGAGGCGGCGTTGTCGGCGAGTGTCATCGCAGGACCATCTTGAGCACGCTCTCGGGATCCAAGCCGCATTCCTTGCGGTGAAAGACCTGAGAGCCGTAGGTACCCGACGGATATCCGTGGGCGCAGGCGTGGGCAAAACGCGCCGGCGTCTTGCCCAGCAGCGCCAGTCGCAGGGCCAGCATGGCGCCAGCGCCGCCATGGGCCACGTGTTCCTCAACGACACAGAGGGGGCCCGCGACCAGGCTCGCGAGCAGCTTGGCGGGCAGGTCGATGACGGGCAACTCACTCAGCGCCCAAAGCGCGGGGCGGCTCGTGGGATCTATCTTTTCCAGCGCGGCGATCAGCGGCCCGATCAGGGGGCCCACCACCACCAGCGCCCCGTGACCGCCCGACAGCAGTTCGCGCCAGGGCGCGTAGGCGGGCGGCTCGAAGCCGGCGGGCTTCTCGTCTTTGCCTAGGCGCAGGTAGGCGGGATGGGGGTCTTCCGCCATACGCGGGATGATGGTCGCCAGGTCGCTGGCGAAAGCCGGGACGAACACCCGCATCTTGGGCAGGGTCAATAACGCGCCATAATCCTCGATCGCGTGATGGCTGGAGCCCATGGGCCCGTAGCCATAGCCGCCGCCGTTGGCCACCAGCTTGACGTCGCGGTCCTGCAGGCAGACATCGTTGCGGATCTGCTCGAAAGGTCGGGCAAATAAAAAGGAGGCGATGCTGTAGGTCCAGGTCTGCTGCCCGCCGGCGGCCAGTCCCGCCGCCACCGCGATCATGTTCTGCTCGGAAACGCCGGCGTTGATGAAGCGTTCGCCCATGGCCTCACGCAAAGGCTCGAGGGCCATGAAGCCAAGGTCGCCGGTCATGAAGACGATGGGCTTGGACCGCGAGAGGCTCACCAGGGTCTGACAGGCCACGTTTCTCATGCGCCCAGCTCTTTCTGGGCCTGTCGATACTGGGCCTCGCTCATGGGCAGGTAATGCCACTCCATCTTGTTTTCCATGTACGAAACCCCGCGTCCCTTGACGGTACGCAACGCCACCACCTTGGTCCGCGTCGCCGGGGCGTCGAGGGCCTTTTGGATCGCGTCCGCGTCATGCCCGTCCACCTCGTGAACGTCGACATCGAACGCCCGAATTTTTTCAGCCAGGCCGTCCATCGAGGCCACCGCCTGGATAGAGCCAAAGCCCTGCAGGCCGTTCAAGTCGATCAACAGCGTAAGGTTCGCCAAGCGTTGGTGCGCCACAAAGATCAAGGCCTCCCAGGTGGAGCCTTCCTGCCATTCGCCGTCAGACATCAGGCAATAGGCCCGGCCCGGCTCACCGCGCATGCGCTTACCCAGCGCGGTGCCGGCCGCCAGGCTCATGCCGTGCCCCAGGCTGCCCGTCGAGAAGCGTATGCCCGGATGCCAGCCCGCCGTGGGATGCGCGACCAAGTGCGTGTGATCCTTGTGAAAAGTCTTAAGCTCCGCTTCGGGCAATTTACCAGCCATCCACAGAGACACATAGAGCGCGCCAGCGGAATGGCCCTTGGACAGGACAAAGACATCATCCGGGCCCAGAACGCGCAAGTGCAACAACACCATGGCATCAAGCGACGATAGATTTCCGCCAATATGGCCGACGTTGCTATCGTAATGCATTTGCAAAAGCCGTTGGCGAGCCTGCCGCAATAAAGGCTGCATGTCGGTTGCTAAAGTCATGGGTCCTGTCAATCGAGTGGTCGTGATCCTAGCGCCAGTCTTTGCGCTCAAGGATAGCGGTCTTTCTAAAAATCTTGCCGAGTACCACGCCCCAGCCATAGACCGCCAGCGTCGTCAGGCAAGCCACCGGATGAAAGAACCACGCAAGGTCTGGTTTCTTGATGAATCCTCGTAGCGCCTGCCAGAGATTAGGGACGACGAGCAGTGCCGCCAGCACAAACCAGGCCAAGCGCCACTTTGGAAAATTATTCCAAGGATAGCGGCGCATCGCGTGCTGTTGGTAGTAGAGGTAGTCGCGCACGCGTCGTCGCTGCTTTCGCACAAAATCGCTGATTCCCCGACAATAGAGATGGATGATGCCGGTCTTAACTTTGGCCACATGGCGACGGCCCGCGCAAACCAGATCATAAACACTGTCGATATCAAAGAGGTAATCGCCGATCTCGGTCGCCAGCAGGTCCTTGCGCCTTATTAAGAATCCATTCGCGCCGATGGTGGGCAGAGCGTCCTCGCGTAGCTCGACCTTCAGCCAAGTTCCCTTGTCCTCTTGCGCCAAGTCCAGGCCGGTCCAGCGCCCATTGATACCGTTGCGGCGATCGTAATTGCCCAAGTAAAAACAGAGCGGATCGTTCATGCCCAGCAAGGCCGAATAGCGGGTGATAAAGCTGTCCTGCGCTCGCCAATCATAATCCCAAGGTTCGCTCGCAAAGACCTGCTTGTCGGCGAATGGTTCGACCATGCGCTTAAGCCAGCCCGGATCAGGCAAAAGATTGTCGCTGTCGATAAGAGCGACAATCTCGTGCTGGGCCTTGCGTATTCCCACTGCCTTGCCAGCCTCGCCAGTACGCAAAGGGTTGTCAAAGATTCGGCGGACTCCGTGCCGCTTTGCGACAAGTAGTGTTTGATCGGTAGAGCCCCCGTCAGCGAGGATGATCTCGACCAAGCGCTTTGGATAATCCTGCGCCCGTATTCGCTCAAGACAGTCATCCAGCACCCAGGCCGAATTATAGACTGGGATCACAATCGATACACTCGGCAGCGCGAACATCTTTTTCTTGGGCACGCCCAGGCCTAGAGATGGCTGAACAAAGACTGATTGGCCACCACCCAGTCATGCAACTTGCGCACACCCATGGCCACGCTGTGCTTGGGTTGCCAACCCAACTCGCGCTGGGCCTTCGAGATGTCGCAGACAAAGACCGGCTGGTCACCAGGCCGCCAAGGCCCACGCTTGACTGGGATGCGGCGGCCCAGCATGCCCTCGAGGTGTGTGAGTAATTCTCGCAGCGACATTTGATTCTTGTGCCCGCCGCCGATGTTATAAACCTTGCCCGCGCTACGAGAACGATGCTTGATCGCGGCTTGGTAAGCGTCGATCAAGTCCTCAACAAAGAGCACATCGCGCACCTGCTTGCCATCGCCATACACCGTGATCGACTTTTTTAAGGCCGCCGCGATTGTGAACCACGCGACCCACCCTTGATCTTCGACTCCAAACTGGCGGGTGCCATAGATGCAAGACTGCCTGAACACCACCGTCGGGAAACTATAAATGCGGCTGTAGTCACGCACGTACTGATCTGCCGCGCCTTTAGAGCATCCATAAGGGCTATGAAAATCGAGCAAGCGGTCTTCGGGGATGCCCTTGGGGAAGTCTCGGTACTGATAGCGACCGTTTTTTTCGACGATCCGAATGTCTTCCATACCTCCATAAACTTTGTTGGTGGAGGCATAAAGCAGCATCGGGCGTTTACGCGGGCCCTTGGGCAGGTTCTTGCGCACTGCCTCAAGTACATTGAAGGTGCCTAAGGCATTGATCTCAAAATCTTCACGCGGATTCACGACCGACGTCGTCACCGCCACCTGCCCTGCGTAATGCAAAACAACATCGAGGTTTTTTATCGCCCGGACCGAACTTGCAAGTTTAGTCGCCTGACGCAAATCACCCTTGATGAACTTAAAGCGACCGCTCTGTTGCAGCCACTTGAGATTGCTGGCGGTGCCGGGACGCGATAAATTGTCAAAGATCGTGACGCGATGCCCTTGCCTAATAAAACGAGCGGCGGCGTTGCACCCGATGAATCCCGCGCCACCTGTGATAAAGATGTTCATGTTAGACGCCTTTTTTGGGCCTGGTCCAGCGGACCAAGTGATAACACAAGATGGGTCTCAGAAACGGGACCGCCTCAATCCCGTCTTGGATCTTATCCATCAGATCTTGAAACCACGCGTG
>JANLXT010000260.1:0-10980 GCA_031365225.1 candidate division FCPU426 bacterium | reverse complement strand
GTCACAAACAAGGGATCCCTGACGTGCGCGACCTCAAACCCATTTTGCCGCAGACGACAAGCGTCGCAGTGCCTGCAGGCTCTTCCCTTTTGCGGGTCATAACAGGTCCAGGTCTCACCAAAACGGACCCCCAAACGTTGTCCCAAACGAGTGACGGCGGCTTTGTCTAAACGGCCCAGTGGCGCCACGATGCGCGCGGCACCGCGGCCCCACGTGCCCGTGGCGATGGCCTTGGCCATGGCGCGCAAAAAGACGGGCCGACAGTCGGGGTAGCCCCCCAAGTCCGTCGCGCACCAACCGCCCCAGATCTCGCGCGCGCCGCGCGCCTCGGCAAAACTGGCGGCCAACGCCAAAAAGACGCCGTTACGAAACGTGACATAGGTCGTGGGCTTGCCAGGGCGCGCGCCGCTCTTGCGCACCTTGCCGCCATCCACCAAGGCTCCCGCCGCGATCGCTCTCAGTGGCAAGCGCAGGACCACATGCTCTTTTACTTTGGCGCGCTTAGCCAGGCGCTTGGCGGCGAGCAGCTCACGCCGATGCCGCTGGCCATAGTCTAAAGTCAAAGCATGGATCTGGCGCCCCTTGGCCACCGCTTGGGCCAAGACCACCGCCGAGTCCATGCCCCCAGATAAAAGGATCACCACTTTAACGGCCACGCGCGTCTCCATACAAGACCCGATGCCACTGGGGTTGAGCGCGCAGATCCCAACCCCGCAACGCGCCCTTGGCCAGGCGTGTCACCAAGCGCTCGAGCGCGCGACACCGCGTCGCGTAGTCAGCCTTGGCGTAGGCTTGCGGGATAAAGAAAACGGGCGCGCGTTTTTTAATTGGACCACCCAACGCTTTCAACAAGCTCACCGCTCGGCGCGCCTCACTGGGCAAAGGTTCACCCTGTTCGTCCGATTGCAAGACCAGTTTAAATTGTAGCCGCGTGGGGCCAAAACGCTTGGCCATGCTTCGCAAGACCGGCACGGCATGGTTCATGCGCTCGGTCAACTGCTTCGCAAAAGGCTGACGCGCGTCCCACTTGGGCGCCACACTCCACAGATCGACATGCGGGCTTAGCCACGCAGGGATCTGACGCCCGTTGGTCTCAACTTTCACTTTCATACCACGCTGGCGCAAGCGCCCCAAGAGCTTGGCGAGCGCTTTAGCTTCGTCCGCGCCACGAAACGTCGGCTCGCCACCCGTCAAACTGATCCACGCCGCGCCACTGGCCAGGGCTTCGCGCTCTAAAACCGCGATCGGGATCTGACGCGCCTCATCCTCAAAAAAACTGGACTGCTTGCTGTCGCACCACCAGCAACGCAGATCACAACCCGACAAGCGGGTTAAAAAAGTGAGCGCGCCCAGCGTGCGCCCTTCGCCTTCGACGCAGACAAAGCGCTCGGTCACGCGCGCGTGCCCAGCTTTGGCTGGCTGCGGGGGGGCAGGAAAAGGCGCGAGCGTGGACGCTTTCATCGGGTGTAGGGGTTCCCTTTTTTCTCGGCGCCGATGCTGGTCTCGGATCCATGTCCCGGCCAGACCCGCGTCTCGCTGGGCAAGGTATAAAGCTTGGTCTGGATCGATTGGATCAAACGCGGGCCGTCACCGCCGGGCATGTCACTGCGCCCGACCGATTGTTGAAAGAGCGTGTCGCCGCTAAAGAGATGGCCCCCTTCCGCGTCATAAAAACAAAGTCCACCAGGGGTGTGGCCAGGCGTGGCCAAGACTTGCAGGCGCAAACCGGCGATCTCAAGGATCTGGCCATTCTCTAGCAATTGATCGACCTTGGGCTTTTTGGTCTGGCCCATGCCATAAAAAGCAAAGGTGTCTTCAAGTCCATCCAAAAGTTCGACGTCCGCGCGGTGACAGGCAAAGGGCACCCCGTAAGCCTGGGCCAACGCGTCCACGGCGCCCACATGATCAAAGTGTCCATGCGTCGCCAACAACAAGACAGGTTTAGCACCCAAGCGATCCAGCGCCTGCCGCAACTGGTCGGGTTCTGACCCCGGATCGATCAAGACCCCCTTGTCTGAGCCAGCCACCCTTAGAAAATAGCAGTTTTCTTCGATGGGGCCGTTGACCAGGGTGTGAACTTCGTGAACCACGCGTGCCTCGCTATTTAAGGAACCGCCATTCTAACAGAAGTCGAGGGCCTCGCACTTGCCAAGCAAGAGATACTTAGCTAAACTGCTCGCCATGCCAACTAACAAAGCAAAAGATCCCAACGCCGCTGGTCGCTGTGAAAACTGCGACAAGATGATTGTTTTGACCAAGTACACCCTTTGCTACGACTGTCGGCAGATCGAAAAGGCCGAAGTCGACAAAGCCGTCGCCTTTTTAGCCACCCATCGAGGCGCGACGCTACAAAACGTCGCCGACGCGACAGGGGTCGATCCACAATTGATACTGCGCCTGATACGCGGGGGCAGGGTCGAAGCCAAGGCCAAAGAGAATCCCAAGATCAAAAAGCGCTGAAATAAGAAGGCCTTTGGTCATTTTCTCTTTGTTCTTAACGCCAAAAAAGCACCCGCCCAAGAAAACGCCAACCATCGGACCACACCTTTAGTTTTGAATCGCCATCCCGCTCTAAATAAGCCCAGCTCAACCAATGGATGGGTATCCCGCGTTTAAGCCAACGCATGGTAAGCGCGGGTGAAAAATCCAAACCGTCAGGCCATTCCGCTTTTAGATCCAGGCACGCGCGGTCAAAAAGCCGTTGGCCGCTGCAGGGGTCTGGCACGCGCCGTCCAAAACGCAGGCTGGCCAGCGTTCCGTAAACGCGATTGCCTAGCGCGCGGATCCAAGGCATGTGGCTCGCCGCCGTGAAACGATTGACCATCACCGCGCCACCTTGGACTCTAGCCGCCCACATCGTCACCAACGCCTGCGGTGGATAGGTGCCATCCGCGTCTAAAAACGCCAAGTATTGGCCACGCGCCGCGGCAAAGCCTGCCCGCAACGCCCCACCGTAACCCCGCCCCTCAAGTCGCAAAACTTTCCAGCCCGCGCGCCGCGCCAGGGCCCCGCTGCCATCCACCGAACCATCGTCCACCAAGATCCATTCTGTTCCCTTGGGCAGTTTTACGCGTTTGCACGCGAGTAATAAATCGGGCAGCGCCAACGCTTCATCCTTGGCTGGCACGATCACGCTCAAGGGTGGTCGTCGTTTCATTTTTTGTCCAAGCGAGATAAGTTTTGTCGCGCCGAAATCAGATCGGGTTCAAGCGTTAGCGCTCGTTCAAACGCTTCTTTGGCCTGCGCGCGCTTGCCTTGCCGCGCCAGCGCGGTGCCAAGCAGATTGTAACTGAGTGCGGGTCGCGTCCCTTGCTCAGCCGCCAAACGTAAATGCTCTTCGGCCTCTTGCAAGGCGCCACGCTTTAAGAGCAGTTCAGCCAGATTGTGCTGCGCTCTAAAAAATGTCGGCTTCAAGCGCACCGTGTCACGGTAAGCGGCCTCAGCCTCGGCAAAGCGTCCTCGAGCAACCAACGACTCGGCGTAGTTGTAGTGTTGCAAAGGGTCGCGTGGCTCACGCGCGATCGCGCTTTTAAAATATGGGTCGGCCTCGTCCATGCGCCCCTGCGCGCGTAACACAAAGGCCAGATTGCCTAGAGCGCTTGCGTTGTCGGGCGCCAACCGCAAGCTCTGCCGATAAGCTCTCTCGGCCTGCGGCAGCCGCTGCGCCGTCTGCAATGCCAGGCCCAGATCGTTCCAGATCAATGCTGACCTAGGTGAGCTGAGCGTCAGATGGCTGAAAAGGGTGATGTTGTCGGCCCACGGTGCCGCTGCCCACAAAGCACCCGCCATCAAGCCCAGCCCGACAATGCCACCGAGCGCCATGCCTACGACAAGGTGGCGGCTCTCTGCGATCCATCGCGCAAGCGCCTGCTGTGTCAACCAGCCCAAAAACAAACCAAGCCCCACGCTTGGCAGATATAAAAAACGGTCCGCGTAAAGCACATCACCAAAACTACCCAAACCCAACGCGGGTAGCAAGCCACAAAAGCCCAACAAGACAGCGCGGCCCCAGGGGCTGTGACGCGAACGCCGCCATAGCAGTGTCAAGCCAACCACAAATAAAGTCAGCGCAAGCAAGCCTCCCAACGCGTCCGCACCACTCAGCTCGCCAAAACGCAGATCATCATGATGTGGATTGACCGGCAAAAATCCGACCAAGAGACCAAAGTAACGTAGCAGAACCAGTCCCAGCGCGGGCAAAAAGGGCCCCCAGCCCGCAAAACCACGCGCGCTGAAAAAAATGTCTAACGCGATCAAGCGCAGCGCGCCATAGACCAGGATCGTCACGATGCCGGCGCCAAGCACGCGGCCCAGACGTTGCCAAGCCAGCGTGTCTGTTTTGTTGGTCAACAAAAGCGCCCACAGTGGAAAAATAAGCGCAACTTCTTTGCTAAGCAGCGCCAAAAAGAAAAGGCCGCAGCCCAACACCAGATGGATCGCGCGGCCTTCATCAACCCAGCGCAACCACAACCATAACGCTGGCAAGCCAAACAAAGCCGCCAGGGTGTCAGTGCGCCCAGCGATCCAAGTGACATTTTCGGTATGGGTCGGATGCAGCGCGAAAACTAAAGCGCAAATCCATGCTCCTAGCCAAGCGCCCGCAAAAAAGCGACGCGCCAAAATATATACAAAGACGGTGTTGATCCCATGAAAGAGCACATTGGCGAGATGAAAACCAAAAGGGTCTAAACCACCCACGCGGGCATTGAGCCAATAGGACAACGTGACCATGGGCCTATAAAAATGGCGAAAGCCATCGTTGCGAGTGTTGACTTCCCAAAAGTCAGACCAAAAGGCGCCCCAGGGAAAGCTGGCGCTTCGAACAGCAGGATTTTGGACGATCAAAGGAACATCATCCCAAGCAAAGTCATAGCCCAAGCTCGGCCCATAGGCCAGGCCCAGCAAAGCTAAGACCGGCAACAACGCCAGCAGCTCGAGGATCCAGGGCGAGACTTCGCGCGAGGCTTGGAGCTTAAGTGTCATGGCCGCCTATTCGTTCGCATGCGTTCGCCATCCCAATATAGCAAGCGTCGCCCAGAAAATGCCCGCGCCAACGCCGCGTCCTTGTCAGGGTCTTGGGATCGAGCAAAGACCCACGGACCGCGCAGGCTAGGGTCCTGCAGGGCAAAGGCCGAATGATAGATTTGCGCGCGCGGGCTTTGTGTCAGCACTAGCGCGGGCGTCGTGCGCAGGAGCGCGATGACATCCCGCAAACGGGCGTCCGCCCCACCAAAATCCCTTAGACCAAAGACTTGCGCGGGCTGAAAGACCGTCAGTCCCCACACGGCGCCCACAAGGACCAAGCCCTGCACCACGCTCTCGGCGCCCGGGCCGACATTTTGTTTTAACGTATCCATGCACGCCAGTGCCCCTCGCGCGCTTAAAAAGGCAAAACAGCCCAAGGCTTCGTACCAATAAAAGCACCCCAACGTGCGCATGTCTAAGCACCAATAAAAAAAATGTCCGACGATTAAGAACAAGGCACACAAGCCCAGCAAATGGTCCAGACGCTGTCCGCCGCGGCGCAATATAAAGTTTAACCACAGCAAGGTCAGGCTTAGGCCCCAGGGCCAGCCCAAGAGCCGCGCGCTCAGGTCGTTTAAATAGACGCGAGCGTTGATCAAGCCTTTCGCGGCGTTGTGCCCAGGTGAGCCCCAGGTCCAGTAACTGCCGATCTCAGGGCCAAAGCCTGGCCTGTCGTTTACATCATAGAGCAAATACGAAGACTGGGACCAAGCGCCGCTGCTCAATTTATTGCTGAGCGCCATGGCGCCCAGCGCTAACAAGCAAACCCCACCCAGCGCCAAAAAGTTTTTACCTTTGGGTTCCACGAGGCCGACCCAAACCGCTCCCGCCATACCAAGACAAAGAGCGCTGTAGGGTCGCATGGCCGCTAAAGCCGCTAGGCTGAGCCCCGCCAAAAACCACGCCCGCTGAATAGCGCGCGTCCTTAAAAGAACAGGCCACGTTTCGCGCCCCTCCACGGCTTCCCAAAGACCCCAGACCCACGCGCACGCCAAGAACAGCGCCGCGGCGTGAATAAAATAGGTGCCTGACATCAAGAGCAACTGTGGCGACAACGCCAAGAGCGCGGCCGCCCAAGCGCCCTGCGTCGCGCCACCACTGCGCCGACCAAACGCCCTTAACAAGGTGACTGACGCGCCCGCCAAGAGCGCGGGCCAGACCCAAGCCACGCCCAAGGCCTGCCATGGCGCAAGGCTCAACGACCACCAAGGCGCGTATTTTGATTTCCACATTCCCGCCCAAGTGACGATGTGTTCCATCCTGAACGCCTCGATATCGGGCGGCGGGCTACTAGCCCAATGCAGCTGCGCGAAAGCCTTGGCCTGAAACAGCGCGGCGATCTCGTCGCTGACATGCGGAACCCCTTGTCCGCCCCACAGCGCGGTGAAAGCGCTGGCGCTGATCGCGAAAAAAATTGCCCAAGCCCCGTGAACGCGCCACCGCCAAGGCCGGCCTGTGCCCGCCATCACGCACAGCAACACGGCCACGCCCGCCCACAACAGCGAGCCAAAAAGACTTTTTAAAAGCACGCGCAATAATTCAAAAACTTGTCGAGCTTTATTCAAAGGTTCTAAAGGCCCCACCGCCTTCATGGCGCCCCATTGACCATGCCGGCGCTCAATAAGAGCACAATCGTTAAAGCGCGGCCGTATGACAAACCCTTGGCTGTTCGCGGCGCCAAACTGCCCTAGCAAGAGGGCCATGTCTGTAAGGCCACGGACTTCTAATTGAAGCTCAACTTGATCGTCCCAAGGAAGCTCCCACGCCAGTGCCCCCGCTGTATCGATGGCCACTGGACCGCGAAGCTGATTGTGCCTGACCAACGCCTGTCGCGACGGAAAAGGCTCGACTGGGTCATCATAAAAAAGAATGGTCCAATATCCCTTGTTTGAGTCTGGTCTCGGCGCACGCAAGATTTTTTGGCCATTCACGCTGAGCAGTAATTGTGACTTTTGCGCCACAACGCTCAGTTTCCAGACCTTAAAATGTGCCGTATCGTGAAATATAATAAAAAGTGGCAGTGCACAGCTGACCAGCGCCAGCCCAATAAAAACCTTATGCCTCAATAGTTTATGAAAAATTTGCATGCCATTCACGCTGCTGTTTAGGGCCTGGGTCCGTATAATACTCAAGAGGCAAAAGTCATGCGCACACCACAGTCTAACACGGAGCAAGCGTTGCGAGAAAAAGACCAGCAGTCTGGCGCCACACTTATTGAGTCGGTGCTGACGGTGCTCTTGCTAAGCCTGACCATCGCGGCCTGGTTCAAGGTCTATCAGGTCGTGACCGAGGGCATGATCAATTCTAAGACCAACTTGCGCGCGCAAAATCTTGCCTTGAGCAAGATGGAACAAGTGAAGAATATCACCACCAATTATAGCAACGCGGGGCTTTTTGCCAAGGTGACCTTGGCCGCCGACGTCTCGGCCTTTGGCATAACTCAGGTCGCCAGCCTTGAGAACAAGTCGTTTACTTGGCGTGTCTTGACCTCTTATGCCAGCAACGTTAGCAGTGGCGCTTATGTGACCGGCAGCGCGGCGACCAACGCCATACTCTTACAGAGTAGCGTCTGGTGGGTCGCCAATCGGGGGCCCTCAGGGATCACGCTCACCAGCCTTATCACGGATATGCGATGAAGCCGCGCCTACGTCCCATCTTAAGCTTTTTGCTCTTGGGCCTGATCGCTCAACGCCTTTGGGCCGCGGCGGTCTTTAGCCAGCCCTTTGTGGATGTATTTCCCAACGCGGCGGGCAGTGTCGCCAATTTTGCGGTTTGGTCCACCACCGACAGCACGGTTGCCGCTAACACCTATGTCACTCTTAACTTCCCACCCGATGTCAACTTTCCGGCCACACTCAATCTGGGCGGCTGCCAATGCGTGTTCTTTAAATTTACCAGCACCAGCGCGGGCGCTTTCACCCCTGGTGAAATCACAGTGACCGCGGGCGTGGTTGACGCCTCTCTTAAGACCCTGGCGGTGCAAGTACCGCAAGACATGCTCAAGGGTAAATTTTATCTGCGCGTAGGCTCGACCGCCGGCTTTAGCCTGCCGCTGACCATCGGCGCCGCCACCTTGGTCTTGGTGGACCCCAGTGGCAACAGCAACATGTCGCAGGCCTATTATATCAGCGCCACATACACCGCGGCGCTGGGTTCGGTGAACGGGCGCGCTTTTTTGAATGGCGTCAGCCAACCCGCGGCCATGGTCTTTGCCACCAGCTACGGCAGCTATCATTCGAACCCCGCTGGCCCGCGCACCTACACCGCCCAGGCCATGTCCACGACCATGAGCGCTTACACCATCGCCACCGGCTTTGATGGCAGTTACTCGCTGAGCCTGCCCTATGGCGTCTATTCGATCAAATCAGAAGCGTATCGCGTGACTCGCAATCCCACCACGAAGGTTTTTAGCTACCAAAACGTGACGAGCACCGTCTCGACAATCACCATCAACGCAACGCCCGTCACCACCAACTTTACGCTTCCGGCCTTTCCATGAGCCGCCGTCGCGATCAAGAAGGCTTTACTTTGGTCGAGCTGATGATCGTGGTGGTCATCATGGGCCTACTTTCGACCGTCATCGCGCGCTTTTTTATGTCGAGCAATCTGATGTGGCTCTTTAGCAGCGCGTCGATCCAAAGCCAACAGAAGGCTCGCATCGCTCGCGACAACATCAACAGCGGCCTGCGTCAGGCTAGCGCGGCCAGCGTGGTCATCACGCGTTATGACAGCAGTCAGCCCCCCATGAGCATGATCAGTTTTGTCGACGCGCGCGGCAACAGCATGGCGTTTTGGCAAAAGGACATGGGCTTTTATCAGGGTTCGTGGATCACAGGGACGGCAGGGCGCACTGTCACCAAGGGCTCGTACATCATCCCGTTTAATTTGCAGGCCGTGACCTTTTACTACCCCAACATCAAAGACACGCGCCGCGTGAGCTATTCGCTCTACACGATCTGGGATCTAAAAGACAACAGCAAGTACCGTGATCCCGCGATCCAAATGGTCGGGGACGTTGATATTCGTAATCCATAAAAGATCGCGTGGCCGAGGAGGCTATCATGAAAAATCTAACACTAAAAAATGATCAACGTGGGCAAGGGCTCTTGATGGTGCTCTTGCTGGGCGGCATCATGGCGCTCTTAGGCTACTCGCTGGCCAACATGGTCATCAACGAGATGCGCTCATCCGCCAAGACCCAACGCAAAGATCTGGCCATGGCCGCCGGGGACGCGGCCTTGCAACGCAGCGTGGCCGCCATGACCAATGCTGACGCCAATGGCGTGGACAACTGGAACTACGCCTCGAGCATGGTTGGCTTTACCAGCATCAGCACGACCGTGTCGCCCCCCGGCACGCCTTTCAGCGATGTTCCCGGGGTCAAGTATTGGATCAAGGTCGTCGATGGTGATCGCGCCGAACCCTTGTCCACCACGGTCATCAACGACGACACGCTCAACGCGCTCACCAACACGGGCGACACTTCCCTGGATCGCACCATCTTTGTGCGCGTCAGCAACACCGCCACGGGCAGGCAGAGCTACTTGATGCAGGTGATCCACCGCAACGATGTCAATTACACGCCCGGCGGTGACGCCATCAGCGCCAGCAGCGCGGTGGACACGGCGGGTTGGGGTGGTGACGCCTATGACGGTTGCATCGGGCCCTACGCCGGATCGGCGACCGCGACCGGGACCGTGGTCTCACCCAGCGTCACGGGTTCAGGTTTTGGCAGCAGCCTGACCACGGTGCTTGCCCCGCCCATGACCCCGCCCCTGGCCAGCACCTTTTTAGCTGGTGAGAATACGGCCGCGTTTCAAAATAGCCCTGGGACTGGCAATCTGACCGCGGCGGCGACTTTTGGTCCCGTGCCCGGTGGTGGCTATTGGAAATATGTGGATTTTACCAAGAGCGGCAATACCATCTGGACCTTTGACACTTCGCGTGGCCCCATTCATCTGTACATCACCGGCAACATCAATCTGGGTGGTAATCCTCAAATACTGCTGGTCTCATCCACCGCCAAAGTGACCGTTGATAATTTTGATAACGCGACCCAGTACAACACCAACTTTCGCAATGACCGTGTTCAAACGACCACCGGCATCTCGTTCACGGCCGCCTCGGTGGGCAGCGGGGGCCTGAGCCTCACCTACACCGCCAACACCTGGTGGTGGTCCAACCTGAGCTCAACCGCGGGTGGCAACGCCCTTCTAAACTACGATCTACGTGGTCTGCGCCTTTTGCGCATCAAGGTAAAGGGTAAAGTTGGTGGCGAGAACTTTAATATAGGGCTACGCGTGCGCAACTGCCTAACCTGCACCGCGACCACCGATTACTTAAAATCTATCACTAATTACGGCACGATCACCACCGCCTACAAGACCATCGAGGTCCCGCTCTCTAGTTTAGGGCTGACCTCGGGCTACACCAATATCTCGACGACCGCCTCACCCATCAACGGTCAGGCGATCATCTTGACTGGCTTTGGGTCAGCCGGCACCATCGATGTCGGCTTGTTAGAGTTGGACCGCTACGGTAGCTTGCCCGGCATGTGCTGCCAGGTGGCCGACGCTGTCATCTACGTCATTGGCGCTGGAACCGTGGACTTACCTGGAACCGTCGAACAACAGGTGCTCTTGTACTGCCCCGAGTCCGATGTCGGCGTCAATGGTGGTGGCAACGGCTTCTTTAAGGGCGCGATCATCGCAAAAAATGTGGAAGTCACCGGCGGTGGCGCGGGCGCCTTCCATTACGACGCCTGCTTGGCGACCATGGCGCAATCCGTCTACAAAGCGCCGCCCGTGATCACCAACACCTGGCGTCAGATCGGGATCTTAGAAAAATAATTCTCGTGCGATCATGGCCTGCCATAGTTCGTGCGATCATGGCCTGCCATAGTTCGTGCGATCATGGCCTGCCATAGTTCGTGCGATCATGGCCTGCCATAGTTCG
>JANLXT010000145.1:0-5431 GCA_031365225.1 candidate division FCPU426 bacterium | reverse complement strand
CAAAGCTTCGAGCAAAGCTGGCACATCGATACGGTTGGCCCTAAAAACTCGCACCCGGCCCACGATCACGGACACCGAATAAATGCTAGCGGCCAAGAGCAGGTACAAGACCCATACATCTCCGACCAGCGCGGCTTTAAGAAAGAGTTGCGTCATCGACTAGGGCCTGAAAGTAAGGATACCCGCCAACGTCACATCCGCGCCAACGCGATGCGGCTGAGGGCAAAGCTTATTGAGATTAACCAGCGTGCTGGCCATGCCCACGGCCGGGATATTGATCTTCCAGGCGTCTCCCAAACTGGCGGTATAGACCGCGCCGAGACGTTTTACCTTAAGAAGGCCGTTTAACTCAGTTTGCCGTCCATGCATGCTAAGGGTGCCAACGACAGCGATCTCGGCCTCTTGGCCATCCGTCAGATTAAGCGCCTGTTCTTTGGCCGCGCGCAATTGAAAGAGAGCGCTTTGATGGCTGACGGCCTTGGCCACCTCAAAGAACAAGCTCGCGATATTCTTGTCGCGCTCCTCGTTACCGGTATTAAGCGAAGCGATATCAACGCTAAGTTGCCCACGCAAGCTTGGCGCGAGGCTGACCCATCCCTTAAGCCCATTAAAAGCGACCGCCACAGGCACCGTCTCGTTCTTGATCGCCGTCGCGGTCAAGCTCGATGCCGCGCTATCTAAGAGTAGCGCACCGACGGGCGCAGGTGTGGGCACGACTACTTTTGCCAACGACGGCCCACACGCCGTGATGATCACACCAAGACCCAAGACCGCGACTAGACCGAGTGTTATTTTTTTATACATTTATTTCTCCCTAGAATTCGCGCCCTAGTTTTAACCAGTGGGACGCCTCAAAATCACCCTGCCCAGATCGGGTGCGATAATCATAATCGAAACGCCAGTTTTCCATCCAACGCGTACCTAGGCCAGTCTCAAACTGATTGACGCCAAGTCGATTGCTGTAACCACTGCTCAGATCCCACGTGGGCTGTAGCCCAAAAGATTCTAAGAAACGCTCCCACGGAAGCGCGTTCAACTGCGGCAGTGGCACCCGCGCGCCCGCTTCGACACTTTCTTTCCACGAGAACGGGATCGAAAGGCGCGTTTCCAGCGGCATGCCCATCCAGCGCCGGCGACTGCTTACCCGTAGCGCCACAGGCAAGTCGCGGGGATCCTTGATGCGCAGGATGTCCCCCGTCAGATCAAGGCGTAGATCCAGACCACGGGGATGAGGCGTCTGCGCAGACATGGCCGATCCCGCTACCGCGCCACCGGGCATTTGCGACGGCTCCTGGCCCAGCGTGGTCCCCGCAGGCACATAAAGCACATCCCGCGCCAGCGCTTCGCCCCGGCGTTCCCAAGAAAGCGCCCAGGCATCCACATCTAGATTCAGATATTCTTTGATCAGCTCTTTACCGACGCCTAACGAATATTGCTGCAACGCCATCGAGTCGCTACCGCCCACACCCCGCGAAGTGGACACCAGCGGGTCATCGAGGCTTGCGTGCGCCAAGCTGGCCCCCACCAAAACCATAGCCGCCATTAAGCGCAGGCGCATGCCTGACCGCCTAGCGCCCGCTCGATGCCAACGCGCGCAATCGAGCGCGCAAAGCCTTGAGCTCAGACGCGACGCGACGCGATGCCGTCCCGCCAAGTGTGGCGCGGCTCTCGATGATGCCATCCAGATCCAAGGAGCGGTAGATGCCAGCCGAGATCCCAGGGTACAGCGTTTTCCAACGTGCCAGGGACAACTGGGCGAGCGTCAAGCCTTCTTGCTGACAGAGCCACACCGCCTTGCCAACGATCTCGTGCGCCTGTCTAAAGGGTACACCCAATCTCACCAAGTGGTCCGCGGCATCGGTCGCCTCTAAAAATCCTTCGCGGCAGGCGGCGCGCATACGGTCAGGCTTGGGCGTGAGCCCCGCTGGAAACAGCAGGCCCACCGCCGCCACACATTCTTTAACCATGTCCAGCGTCTGAAAGAGGAGCGCCTTGTCTTCTTGCATGTCCCGGTTGTACGAGAGCGGCTGACCCTTGAGCATGGTCAAAAGATGTGTCAACAGCCCAAAGGCCCGACCCGTGCGACCGCGCAGCAGCTCAGCCACATCGGGATTCTTTTTTTGTGGCATCAGGCTCGAACCCGTGGCGATAGCGTCATCCAGCTCAAAGAAACCAAATTCTTGGCTACAATAGAGTGTGACATCCTCACCCAACCGCGACAGATGCCCCATGAGCAGGCTCAGCGCAAAGGCAAATTCAACCACATGATCACGGTTGGCGACGCTATCGATGCTGTTGTGCGTGGCGCCCTTAAATCCAAGCTGCTTCGCCACCCAAGCACGATCCAGTGGCAGGCTGCTGCCCGCTAACGCGGCGGCGCCCAGGGGGCACTCGGCGTTGAGCGTCTGGGTCACTTGCTTCAAGCGCCCCAGGTCCCGCAGCAACGCTTCGGCATGCGCCAGCGCCCAATGCCCTAGCAAGATCGGCTGGGCGCGCTGAAGATGCGTGTAACCCGGCATGACCGCCGCGCCTTCGCGCTCAGCGAAGATGGCCAAGGCTTGAACGGCCTGCGTCACCAACTGTCCTAATGCCACTGTTTCATGGCGCAGATAAAGCCGTATATCCAGGGCTACTTGATCATTACGGCTACGGCCGCTATGCAGTTTGCCAGCCACCGAACCGAGCAACTCACCCAGCTTGGCTTCGATATTGCCATGCACGTCTTCAAAGGCTGGATCCAAACGGAACTTGCCCTGTTTCCACAGGCCCAGAATACGTTGAAGCCCGACCACCAAGCGCTTGGCTTCCCCGCCCGAGATCACACCCACGCGTCCCAGCATGCGCGCATGCGCAATCGAACCCTCGATGTCAAAGGGCACCAAGCGGTGCTCGTAGTGGGTGCTATCCCCAAAGGCCAGCACACGCGGGTCCAGGCCACCTTTAAAGCGGCCACCCCATAGTTTTTGCTTGGCGCTTTTTTTAGTTTTCTTAGGCATACGATTCCTCAGCGGCTACGTTTTCTAAAGCGCTTCTCAACCTTCATGGGCAGGCCAAAGAGATTGATAAAACCTTCGGCGTCTTGATGATTGTAGCTGCCCGTGGTGAAGCTCGCCAGGTCATCGTTGTACAGCGAGTGCGGGCTAGCGACACCGGCCAAGGCGATGGATCCCTTGTAGAGCTTGAGGCGGACCCAACCCGTGACTGTTTTTTGGGTCTCGTTCACAAACGCGTCCAAGGCCTGGCGCACCGGCGTGTACCATTGGCCGTTGTAGACCAGATCGGCGTACTTTTGAGCGACCTGCGCTTTCACGCGGGCCGTCTCTTTATCCAGGCAAAGGGTCTCTAACGCGCGATGGGCTTCCATGATCAAGCTGCCGCCAGGGGTCTCGTAGATCCCGCGGCTTTTCATCCCGACTAAGCGATTCTCGGTCAGATCCACCCGCCCCACGCCGTGCACCGCGCCGATCTTGTTGAGCAGGGTGACCAGCTCTAAGCCCCGTAGCTTGCGGCCATTGACGGCCACAGGCGTGCCTTTGACAAATTCGATCTTCACGTACGCGGGGGTGTTCGGCGCCTTGCGTGGATCCGTGGTCATGCTGTAGACGCTCTCCGGGCACTCGACCGAGGGATCCTCAAGGATGCCGCCCTCGTGGCTGATATGCCAAAGGTTGCGATCCTCACTGTAAGGTTTTTTCTTAGAGACCGTCAGCGCGATGCCCCGTTCTTGCGCGTAAGCGATGCAATCCTCGCGGCTGCGCAGATCCCATTCACGCCAGGGCGCGATGATGCCCAATTGTGGCGCCAAGGCCTTGACCGTCAGGTCAAAACGCACCTGATCATTGCCCTTGCCCGTCGCGCCATGGGCCACAGCGTCCGCGCCCTCGCGCAAAGCGATCTCGACCATGCGCTTGGCGATCAAGGGACGCGCGATGCTCGTGCCCAGCAGATAAACCCCCTCGTAGACCGCCCCCGAGCGGACCATGGGCCAGACAAAGTCCTTCACGAATTCCTGACGCAGGTCCTCGATATAGATCTTGCTGGCGCCGGTGGCGATCGCCTTCTTGCGCAGCGGACGCAGCTCTTCCCCTTGACCCACGTCGGCCGCCATGGCGATGACCTGGCACCCATAATTATCCTTCAACCACGGGATGATAATGCTAGTGTCCAAACCGCCCGAATAGGCCAACACCACTTTTTTAAATTTTCTCACGGTTCCCTCAAAAAATGTTGTGCCTCATTAGTAATTTCAACTTCGTGCCCCGCCTGGGCAGAATTTACACCCAAAAAAGTTGCATAACCTCGTATGATTAATCTGCGGGAATCAGATAAAAATCCACATTCAACGACGCTCCAAGCGCCGCAATATGCGCCACTACATCCTTATCGATAAATAAATCCGGATTTTGATTTGAATAACAAAACACAGAAACAACTACTTCCTCAGTCTTCGCAAGCATTCGAACTTTTTCCGTCTTTTCTTCAAGGCGTTTCAAAAGAATACGCACCATCTCACTTACGGAAATTTTAAAACCAAAATATTTAATCGATGTTAATTCTATACCACTAGTCTTCATGGTTTTTTTTGTTAGTTTGCTAACACTACCTTTATCCCACTTGTGGTCAGCCACTATTTCTAAACTGGCCTCTAATTGACTTGAGGTCATTTTTTTACTTACAACGCCAAATTCGACACGATATTCGATGCTCATCAAAAATCCCTGATATTATGACCAGTTGACTCCCCGGGACCTGCGCCACCCTTGGGTTTAACTTTAATATTTCCTTGAGAATCTTTGTATAAATCTGATTTTGATGTATTTCTATTGCCAGTGATATCACGCTTCAATTGTTCAGCATTTACTCCCTTTTTACCCATTTTTCTGATTTCCCCCGGAGTAAGCAACTTATCTTGATTGTTCTTATTGGGACCCTTTGGTTTGGGAGGTTTGCAAGCTTTTTTCCCACCATCCGTTCCATCATCACTACTTCCGCCCGCCGTAGCCTTTTCCACTATCTTGGCGATGCCAACTAAAGCAATAGAAGCTCCAGCTGTATGAACCAGCGCTTCAACAGCAAGGTAAAAAAGTGGCGCCGCAATTACAAATGAGCCATTTGGATCAATATTTGTCATGGGATTATTCTGGGCATATGAGTAAAGATTTAGCTCCCCGCCCGAAAAACCAAGTGGGTCTCGACTTATAAATCGCCCCATTTCGGGAGAGTACCAACGATTCCACATATACTGTAAGCTAAAATCATCTTCTGTAAAGACGTTCCAAGACCCAACATATCTCAGTCCGTTAAATCTATCATCCTCACCAATATTTTTTCCAAAGGCGTCGTATGAGTAGCTCTGGAAAATGGTACCGTCTTTGTCAATGAGATTAGCGACGTTCCCATGCCCATCATACAGATAGTAAAGCTTGTTCCC
>JANLXT010000143.1:0-15138 GCA_031365225.1 candidate division FCPU426 bacterium | reverse complement strand
AGCGCTAGACCGAGCAGGGCAAATCTCAAAAGCCCATGTTCTCTAACTTGACCCGCTCGCGTGGGATGCCAGCTTCGATCAAGGCGGCCTTGATGTCCTTGTTCATCTGGTCGGGACCGCAGATAAAATAATGCGCGTTGTTCAGGTCGCTGATGTGCCGCTTGACCATGTCCATACCCAAACGGCCACGCTCGCCTGTCCAAGGATCTTCGGCTGTGAGGCGCGTGTACGAGAAGACCATCTTGAGGTGCGGATTTTTGGCCATGTGCAGGTCGTTCAATTCTTTGTGATAGATGGTGTCTTCGACGGTCTTATTCACATCTAAGAACGTGATCTGGTTGCTCAAACCCTTGAAGGTCGCGTAGCGCAGCATGCCCACCAAAGGTGTCACGCCAACCCCGGCGCCCAAGAGCACCAAGTGAGGCATGGTCTCAGGCTCAAAATAAAAATGGCCCAGCGGGCCGCGCACGCCAAAGATGTGACCAGGTTGCAAGTCCTTCAGGGATTGAGGGAAAGTCCCCTGGATCTTGATGCCCAGCTCGATATGATCGCGGGTGGTCGGCGTGCTGGCGATCGAGTACGAGCGCATCATCTTGTTGTCGCTCTCAGGCGTCAGGTACAGATTTAAAAACTGACCTGGCTTGTACTGGATCACCTCGCCACCCGCCTCGGGCTTGATGATATAGGTCTTGGTGTCGGGTGTTTCTTGGCGAACTTCGGTCAGGCGATACGGGGTGGGGGGTGCTAATGCCATTTTATGCTCCTACGATTTGAGAAATTCGATCAACGTGCGCAACGGGGTTCCCGTCGCGCCCGCGGGATGGACGCCGTCCTCGCGTTTAAGGTACGAGGGTCCGGCAATATCGCAATGCACCCAAGGGATGGAAGCATCGACGAATTCTTTCAAGAACAACGCCGCCGAGATGGTGCCTGCCTCGCCAGCATTGCCTGTATTTTTTATGTCGGCGATGCGGCTCTCAATATGAGAGCGGTAAGCCTTGGGCAACGGCAGTTGCCACATGCTCTCGCCACAGCGCTCGCCACACGCTTTTAACTTCGCGATGGCTTTGTCGTCGCCCATCAAAGCAGTGATGTTCATGCCCAACGCGACGATGGCCGCGCCCGTCAGGGTGGCCAGGTCGATGATCAGGTCGGGCTTCAAGCGACTGGCGTAGACCAGCGCGTCGGCCAAGATCACTCGCCCTTCGGCGTCGGTGTTCATGATCTCGGCGGTCTTGCCATTCATAAAGGTGATCACGTCGTCCACGCGAAACGCATGGCCCGAGGGCATGTTCTCGACAAAAGGCGCGATGGCGTGGATCTCGATGGGTAGCCCTAAGCGCGAAGCCGCCAGCACGGTGGCCAGCACGGTGGCGCCACCCGCCATGTCGCTCTTCATGTCTTGCATGCCGCTACCGACTTTGATGGAGAGGCCGCCGCTATCAAACGTGACGCCTTTGCCAACCAGCGCCACCACCCGTTTGGCGCGAGCGGGCTTGTAGTGGATATGCACTAGCACCGGGGGACGGCTTGAACCCTGACCCACACCTAAGATGCCGCCCATGCCCAGCGCCTTAAGGCGCGGGACCGTCAAAACTTTAAGGCGCAGGCGCTTGCCTAGCTTTTGCACGCGGCGCGCTTGGATCACGGCATTTTGGGGATGAAAATCATTGGGCGCGGTGTTGACCAGGTCGCGGACCAGCGCCACAGACTCGCAGACCACCAAGGCTTCTTTGACACCCGCTTGGGCTTGAAGCACGCGTGACGCGGCGCTGAGGATCAGATCAAAGCTGGGCTCAACCTTAGGGTCGGCTTTGGGGTCCTTTGATTTGTAGCGCTCAAATTTATAGAGACTAAGGCAAATGCCCTCGGCCGCCGCTTGGGCCAATTCGACTTGCGAGGCACCTTTGTTGCCGTCACCGGGCAAGACCAGCGCCACGCGGCGTGCCTTTAATTCGCGCGCGCGTTTAGCCACCGAGCCCGCGCCACGGCGCACGACTTCGATATCAAGGTCTTCTAGCTTACCTAGACCGTAGAGCAGGACACGCTTGGGACCAGGCAGATACAGGCTTTTGTCACGGGCACCTTTAAAGTGTTCGCCACGGGCGATGGCTTGAACCGCGCTATCGCAATAAGGCAGGCCGTGCAGGTCTTGGCCTTCAAGGCAAAAGACGATCGCTAAATCAGGGCGGGCAGGTTTTTGGGCACTGGCAAGGACGTTGATCTTGGGCACGGGCATACTCCAAAAAGGTTGGGACAAGCCGCTATTATGGACGGGGGGTCGGTTTACGGCAAGCCTTGCTCGTGCGTTTTTATCGGCTACAATGGTGGGCATGACTCTAAGACTTCAAGCGTGATCCGTCGATCTGGCTCCTGGGCGGTGATGGCACCCGCGCTCTTGGCGTTAGGATATATGGTTATCCTTGCGCCTACCTTGAGCCGTTTTGACCTGCTTAGTTTGGATGAATCGAGCTATGCTGCCATCGCTAGGACTGCGGCCTGGGACGGGGGCTGGTGGCCCTTGCGCTGGCAGGGTGAAGTTTTTTTAGATAAACCCCCGCTCTTAATGTGGGTGCAGGCCTTGGGTTTGCGTTGGGTGGGTGCGCCGGTCGAATGGGTCATTCGCTGGCCCGCATTGCTGGCGAGCGCCGCAACCTTAGGCTTGGTCGCTTATTGGGCGGGGCGTTTAAGCGCCAGCCTAGGGGTGGGTGGCTTGATCGCCCTGCTTTTGGGCTCACAGTTGCACAGTTTGCTCTATGCCCGGTGCGGGTCTTTAGACGCATTGTTCACGCTCTTTGCCTTGCTTGGTTTGCATACTTTGACCCGTGACATGGCTCAGGGTCGGGCGCCTTGGATCGCCGGCTTATGGATGCTGGCGGCGGCGCTTTTTAAGACCTGGTTCGCGTTGGCTTGGTTGTTGCCAGCGATCTTAGTCTTGATTTTAAGCCGCTCTGCGCGCTGGTCGCCTAGGCATAGCATGGCGTTGCTTTTGGCCCCCACCCTCTTTATCGTGTTTTGGCTGGGTGTGGGCTGGACCACTCAAGGCAAGCACGCTTTAGGCTGGGAGCTGGGATACAATCTAGCGGGGCGCCTTAGCGGTGGTGCCTGGCATGATCTTTTGATAGGGAAAATCCCCAGTCAACCTGGCTTTTATGCTGACTTGATCGAGCATGGCGCGGCGGGGCTGGCGGTTTGCTTGCCGTGGGCGGCGGCGGTATGTTTTGGACCAAGAGCCGCGCGTCTAGACTTAAGCGAACGCGTCCTTTGGGCCACCGCGATGGGTTGGTTGGCCCTGATCACCTTGGGTATGGGCGCGTCGATCAACTATCTCTTGCCGTTGCTACCCTTGTCCGCGCTGTTGGTCGCCATGGCCTGGGGGCGGCAGGGCATTGAATTTAGAATCGCGTTCTGGCTTTGCGCAGGTCTGTCTGGTTTGGCCAGCCTCGGCTTTATCGAGGGAGCCTGGTTCTGGACATTGCCGTGGGTGCCCGCCCTGTTGCGTCTGGCGCCAAGCGCTCAACGCTGGGATCTTTCGGCGCGGCCGAGTTTGGCGTTGGGTTTAAGCGTGACACTGGCGTGTGTACCGGCGTCACTCTATATTAGAAAACCACCTCAGCAAAATAAGGCGTTGGTCGAAGGCCTCAAGAGTTTGCCGGCGGCCTGGCGTGGACAAACCGCGCTCTGGGTGGGCGACTTGGCGGACGCGCAAGTTGCTGAATTTTATACCGGCATTGCTATGCGTCGCGTTAACGATCTTTCTCAGGGGCAAGCAAGCTTGGCCCTGACCCGCGACACGAGCGGCGCATTGCGCGTTTTGCGCAAGCCCGCGACCGAGGACTGATGGAACCCACTGCCAAAGGCACCCGCACCGGCTTCACCACAGGCGCGAACGCGACCGCGTGCGTGAGCGCGGCGTTGCGCGCGTTGCTGGGCGGGGCGTCGGCCCAGACCGATCAAGTCACTATCACCTTGCCCGAGGGCCAAACACCGACGTTCACGTTAGCGTGGACCCGCCGTGAGAGCGATGGATCGGTGAGCTGCGCATCGATCAAAGATGGTGGCGACGATCCCGATGTCACGCACAAGGCCGAGATACGCGCGCATGTCCGACTGAACGCCGAAGCTGGCACGGTTCGTTTTTTGCAGGGCGAAGGTGTGGGCAAGGTGACGTTGCCTGGTTTAGGGCTCGAAGTCGGTGGCCCCGCGATCAATCCCGTGCCACGCCAGATGATGACGCGCCACGCGCTTGAGCGACTGAAAGAATTTAAGCGCGAGGACGCGGGTGTGGACATCACCGTCAGCGTCAAAGATGGCGAGGCCATCGCCAAAAAGACCCTCAACGCGCGCTTGGGCATCTTGGGCGGCATCAGCATCTTGGGCCGCAGCGGCATCGTGTATCCGTACTCCACGGCGGCCTACGTGGCCAGCGTCGAGCAGGGCATCGAGGTCGCCGTGCACCAGGGCAGCGACACGGTGGTGCTGACCACCGGCGGCCTCACCGAGACCTATGCCATGGCCAAGCTGCCGGATTTGCCCGAGCCGGCCTTCGTGCAGATGGGCGATTACGTGGGCAAGGCCCTGGATCACTGCCTCAAGATGGGCGTCCGGCGCGCGATCCTGGCGGGGCAGATGGGCAAGGTCACCAAGCTGGCGCAGGGCGAGGTCCACACCCACGCCCGCAAGGCCAGCATCGACCTGAGCCTGGTCGCGCACCTGGCCAAAGCGGCCGGAGCCCCGCCCGAGACCGTCGAGCTCATCGCCAAGGGCACCACCGCCCGCTACGCCTGGGAGCTGAGCCAGGGGCAGCCCTGGCAGCAGGGCTTCTTAGACAGCCTCTGCGCCAAAGCCGCGCAGACCGCCAAAGAGCATGTCGTGGCCCAGGGTGGCGCGCTGATCATCGAGAGCTGGCTCTTTGATTTTGACAAGGGCGATGTTATCGGGAAGGCAGAGCTGTGAAGAAAAAACCTTCCATAAGAAAAACCGCCGACATGAAAGAGGATGACGAAGCACTAAAGAGTCCGAGCTATCTGCGGTCGATTTCGCTTGCACGAAAAGATATAAAAGACGGGAAGACCAAAACGTACAATCAAGTTTTCGGGACGCTGATTGATTTTCGGAGAAGTCATCGTTGAAAAAGAAGACGAAAGAACCCAAGGAGCGGTTTTCTTGAGCACTCAAGTCCAGATCCTCGGCGTCTCGGATAGTGGCTTAGAAGGTCTAAGCTCGGCTGCGCGCGCTTTGCTCAGTTCGGCGACGTTGTTGGCGGGTGGGGTGCGGCATCTTTCGTTTGCCAATGATATTAAGGCTGAGAAGTTTATCTTGAAGGGCAACCTTAAAGAGCTGGTTGAGCGCTTAGAAGCTGAGCTGGCCAAACCCGAGGGCAAGCCGATCGTGTTGGCCAGCGGAGATCCGCTGTTCTTTGGCGTGGGCAAGTACCTCATCGGCAAGTTGGGTGCCGCGCGTGTGCGCGTGCATCCCTATCTGTCGTCCATGCAGCTGGCTTTTGCGCGGGCGGGCGTGGCGTGGGATGATGCCGTGCTGCTCAGCGTGCATGGTCGCGCTCTGGATGAGCTGGCGGCGTTGGCGCCGACTGCTCTGCGCGTGGGCGTCTTTACGGATACCCCCAATCATCCTGGCGAAGTCGCGCGCTATTTGATTGAGCTGGGTTGGCCCAGCGATGCTCAGGCGTGGGTGGTGGAACACATTGAGGGCCCCCAAGAAAAAGTGACTGCCGCGACGTTGGCGGACCTAAAAAGTTTGAGCTTTGGCGACTTGAATGTCGTAATCGCCCAACGCGCGAGCGCACCCGCGGGTTCTCAGGCTCATGCCTTTGGGTTACCTGACGAAACCTTTGCCCAGCGCAAACCAGAAAAAGGACTGATCACCCGAGCCGAGATACGGACGCTTTCGTTGGCAAAAATGCGCGTCTTTCCTGGTGCCAATGTCTGGGATGTCGGGGCCGCCACTGGTTCGGTGGCCATCGAAGCAGCGCGGCGTGCGGCCCAGGGTCAAGTCTGGGCCATCGAAAAGAACGCCGAAGACTGCGACAATATCCGTGAAAATATCATCCGCTTTCATACGCCCACGGTGCGGGTCTTGCACGGCAGCGCGCCCGACGTCTTGGCGCAGATCCCAGCCAACGCCGACCCAGATAGTGTTTTTGTGGGTGGCACTGCTGGTAAGATGAACGGGATCTTAGACGCTTGTTTGGCCCGCTTAAAGCCCAGCGGTAGCGTCGTGGTCAACGCCGTGACCATCGAAAATATCGCCGAGGCCCTGGCGTGGTTCCAGGCCTCGGGCCTGGACTGGGGCTTTATGCAAGTGCAAGTTAGCCGTGGCAAGGCCATCAAGACCCCTACCGAAAGTCTTCACCGTCTCGACGCACTCAACCCCGTTCACATCTTTTGGGGAACCAAGGAGCAAGCATGATCCGCAAAGCCCGACTCTCTGACCTGTCTGACCTTTTGCGCCTTTATGACCATCTGCGAGGGGGCTTAGCGTGGTCTAAGCGCAAACCAACCGAGGCTTCGGCCAAGCACCGCCAGGCATTGGCGGCTATCATCAAGGACCCACGCCAGCATGTGCTGGTGGCGATCACCAAGCGCAAGATCGTGGGGACTTGCACGCTGTATGTGCTGCCGCGGGTGTATTGGACCGGCAAACCTTGGGCAATCTTAGACAGCATTGTCGTCGCCGAAGAAGCGCAGGGTCTGGGCACGGGTAGCCAGATCATCCGGCATGCGATCAAGTTGGCCAAAAAGGCGGGTTGCACGCAAGTGAATCTGACCAGCAACACCAAACGCGTGCGCGCGCACCGCTTTTATGAGTCGTTGGGCTTTGAAGCTGATTATGTGGGTTTCAAATACGCATTTTAAATTTGAAGGTTGGTTGACTGATGAAATTGGCTTTGATCGCCATCACCAAGCACGGGGTTGAGCACGGCTTGCAGCTTAAGAAGGCTTTGCCGGGTTGCGAGCTTTGGGTGTCCGAAAAGCAGAAGGCGCTGGCCCTCGGAGGGGAAGACGGGAACTTTGCCACCATCAAAGAATTCACGGCCAAGGCCTGGGATAGCTACGATGGCTTGGTCTATCTGGTCAGCCTGGGCGCCGTGATACGCACCATCGCGCCTTTCTTAAAAAACAAAGATGAGGACCCGGCGGTCGTGGTCGTGGACGACGCCAAACGTTTTGCGATCAGCGTGTTGTCCGGTCACGTGGGTGGCGCAAATGAGTTGACCGAAGCTGTGGCGAAGGCTCTGGGCGCTCTGCCTGTGGTGACCACCGCCTCGGACGTGCGCGCGACTATCGCCGTGGATATTTTGGGACGTGAGTTAGGTTGGACGCTTGAGGATAAAGCCAACGTGACGCCCGTGAGCGCCGCGGTGGTGAACGAGAAACCGGTGGCCTTTATTCAAGAAGGCGGCGAGAAAAATTGGTGGACGCGTAGCAGTCCTGTACCGAAAAATATTCAGCAGTTTACCAGCATCGTGACGGCCAAGGCGGCCGGAGACTTTGAGGCGTATCTTTTGGTGAGCGACCGCGCCACACCTGCACTGCAAGCCGAGCTGGGTGAGTCCTGGGGCAAGGCTGTTGTCTATCGCCCCAAGACGTTGTGCTTGGGCATGGGTTGTGACGCTGGCACGGATCTGGACGAAGTTTTAGGTCTGGTGCAGAGCGGTTTGGACGAGGCGAGCTTGAGCATCAAGAGCATCAAGAGCATCGCCAGCATTGACCTTAAAGCCAAAGAAGAAGCCCTGCATCAACTAGGCGAAAAATTAGGCGTGCCGCTGATCTTTTACACCCGCGACCAGCTCAATGCCGTGGGCACCATCAGCGACCCCAATCCAATCGTCGAAAAATACACCGGCGCGATCGGCGTCAGCGAGCCATCTGCCATGCTCTCGGCTAATGTCCAAGAGTTAGTTTTGACCAAACGCAAGAGCAAGCGCGCAACCTTAGCGGTGGCGCGCGTGAGCGCTGGTGCGATTCAAGAGGCAAAATCATGAGCACCGGCAGCATTTACGTGGTGGGTTTTGGCCCAGGCGCGGCGGAACATCTGACGCCAGCGGCTAAGGCGGCGATCGAGGCTTGTGATACTTGCATCGGGTATAGGACGTACATCGATCTGGTGCGCCCTCTCTTGGCGGGCAAGAAGATCATCGCCACCGGCATGACCGAGGAGATTGACCGCGGGCGCAAGGCGTATCAATTGGCCAAAGAGGGCAAAAAGGTCGTCGTCGTCTCATCGGGCGATTCGGGCGTGTATGGGATGGCGGGGCTGGTCTACGAGGTCTTAGAGAAAGCGGGTTGGGATCCAGCGAACCCCGATGTCGAGGTGGTGATCGTGCCTGGCATCACGGCGGCCTGCAGTGTGGGCGCGATCTTGGGCGCGCCGCTCAACCATGATTTTTGTAGCATCAGCTTGAGTACATTGCTGACGCCTTGGGAAGCTATCGAGAAGCGTCTCGAGGCGGCGGCGTCCGCTGATTTTGTTACGTCGCTCTACAACCCTAAGAGCGCCCGCCGGGATTGGCAGATCGTCAAAGCGCAAGAGATCTTTTTGAAATATCGTTTGCCAGAGACGCCGGTGGGTTTGGTCAAGAGTGCCTGGCGCGAAGGCGAGATCGTGGTCCGCACCACTCTCGATAAGATGGCCGATCAAGAGATTGGGATGCTCACCACCATCGTGATCGGCAACAGTCAGACTTATTATTTTAAAGACCTGATGGTGACCCCGCGGGGCTACCGTGGCAAATATGATCTAGAGACCAAGGGTGGGGATCTGGAGCGCTTGAAAGAGAGCCAAGAGGTTTGAGCGAATTTTTAACCGCGACTTTTTTCTTTAAGCTCACACTGGCCCCGTTGTTGGTGGTGGTCGCGACCTTGCTTGGGCGCCGCTTTGGTCCGCGGATCACAGGTTGGATCGCGGGTTTTCCAATTGTGGCGGGGCCGGTGCTGCTTTTTTATGCGCTTGAACAAGGGCCGCTTTATGCCGCCGCCGCTGCCAAGGCAACGATAGAGGGTTTGATCTCTTTAAGTGTCTTTGCGCTGGCCTACGCATGGCGCGGCTTTTTTGGCAAAGAGGGTGGCGAGGCCAGCCCTTTAGCGTGTGTGGTGGCAGGGTGGACCGGTTTTGCGGTGATGACTTTCTTGCTACAGAGCGTGCAAGTTAGCTTGGGTAAGACCCTCGTGTGGTCCTTGAGCGCTCTCTTTTTGGTCGGACATAGCTTGCCTAAGAGCGGTGCGCCACGTGTGGCGACGGCGCCCAATCGCTGGGATCTACCCGCGCGGGTGCTTGCGACGGTGAGCCTGGTGCTTGGCTTGACCGCCCTAGCCCATTATGTGGGACCACGCTTGGCGGGCTTGCTGACGCCTTTTCCTGTGGCCAGCACCATCTTGACAGTGTTTGCGCAGCGCCAAGGGGGTATCGCCTCCGCAACGGCTGTGCTAAAAGGTTTGATAGCGGGCTTAAACAGCTTCGCTGGATTTTGTGCCGTGCTGGCCTTGGGTTTGCCGCTTTGGCCGATCTGGATGGCTTTTGCCGCGGCCTTAGGTACAGCCGTACTGATTCAAACTGCGCTTTATATCGCGCTGTTAAAATTTGAACGTCATGAGCCATGATCAACTTACGAGGGAAGCATGCCCCGCGGTAGCATTCACATGACCTATTATCTGCAATACGGCACCACGATTATCGATCGTAGCTTGGATCGGCGCGTGGACACACTCCGTCTCGAAGGCCAAGGTCGCCTCAAAGGCTGGCGCATGGATTTTTCGAGAGATCCAGGCCAGCCCAATTTGGTGCAGGATGCAAAAGCCCAAACGTGGGGCCTGCTTTATTTGATAGAAAAAAGCATGCTGCCGGCCTTGGACAAAGAAGAAGCGGGTGGCCAACGGCAAACCGCGCTGGTTTATTTTGAAGGCACCGAGACCGAGGCGATCTTTTACACCTATCCCTCAACGCATCCCGCCAACAGCGCGGCCAACAATCAATACCTGACGCAGTTGCGCAGCGCCTATGACCAGGCCAGCCTGCCTCAGGCACAGATCGACCAGGCCTTGGGTCTGGCCGCCAAAAAGTAAGTTTTTCTCTCACGTGAAGGCCGGCCTCAGGCCGGCCTTTTGTGTATATGCCCTCACCTGTCATCTTTGTTGGCGCCGGTCCCGGCGATCCAGAACTGATCACTCTCAAAGGCGCGCGTTTATTGCGCGAAGCCGATGTGGTGGTCTATGCGGGCAGTTTGGTCCACCCCGATGTCTTGACGCATTGCCGCGTTGATGCGCAGCTGATTGATAGCGCCCCACTCGCTTTAGCTCAGTTTGTCGAGCCCATGATCGCCGCTCAAAGAGAAGGCAAGCGCGTGGTGCGGTTGCATTCTGGCGATAGCAGCATCTACGGTGCCACGGCAGAACAAACCAAATTGCTGGACGCCGCAGGTGTGCCCTGGTCCATTGTGGCTGGAGTTTCGTCGTTTCAGGCCGCCGCCGCCGCGTTGGGCGTTGAGCTGACCCTGCCAGGTGTCAGCCAAAGTGTTATCCTCACCCGCGCCGAAGGCCGCAGCACGCCCATGCCCGCTGGGGAGCAGTTAGAACAACTTGGCAAGACGGGCGCGACGCTCTGTCTATTTTTATCCGCCACGCTGGGACAAAAGATCCAAGACGCTCTGGTCCCCCATTACGGCGCTGATTGCCCCGTGGCCATCGTGGTCAAGGCCAGTTGGCCAGACGAGAGCATCGTCAAAACAACCTTGAGCGAGCTAGAGGCTAGCGTCAAAGCCAACAAGATCACCAAGACCGCCATGATCATCGTGGGACGCGTGCTCTTAAAAGAGGGCGAGGCCAGCAAACTTTATGACAAAGCATTCACCCACGGGTATCGACGCGCAGAGAAGGGTTAGGCCCGGGCGATGGGAAGGCGCTTAGCTCGAAAGATCTACTCGGGTAAACCTCTCGTTGAGCGCTCGCGTCAGCTACGCCAATCCCAAACTGGGTACGAAGCTGCGTTATGGGACTTGCTACGAGCTGGACAGGTGGATGGCCTGAAATTTAGGCGGCAACATCAGATCGGGCAGTACATCGCGGACTTCTATTGCGCGTCGCTGAAGTTGGTTATTGAGCTGGATGGTGGCCAGCACGCAAGGTCTGAGAATCAGCGCTTTGACGCCGAGCGGGACGCCAAGATGCAGGCGGTGGGCCTAAGAGTCTTGAGGTTCCCAAATAGCTTTCCGCCTGAGATTATTGTTCAGGAACTTAGAAGGTCCTTCCGTACTCTCCCTTAAGGGCCCTCACCCCCTACTAACAGCCGCTGTTCCGCGGCTGTTAGTAGGACCCTCTCCCATTTCAATACCGAAATGGGAGAGGGTCAGGTCGCCGCAGGCGGCCAGGGAGAGGGAAAGCCCCCGAGCTAAATGCCCAACGCCCTCGCCCAAGAAAAATCCCCCTACCTTTTACAGCACGCCGACAACCCTGTGGATTGGATGCCATGGGGTGAGGCTGCGTTCGCGCTGGCCAAGGCGCAGGACAAGCCGCTCTTGATTTCTATCGGCTACAGCACCTGCCATTGGTGCCACGTGATGGAGCGCGAGAGCTTTTCGGACCCGGCCGTGGCCGCGTTGATGAACGAAAATTTTGTGTGCGTGAAGGTGGATCGCGAAGAGCGCCCTGATATTGACAAGATCTATATGAGCGCGGTGCTGGCCATCTCGGGTCAGGGCGGGTGGCCCCTCAATTGTTTTGTGACGCCTGAAGGAAAGCCCATCTTTGGAGGAACCTACTTTCCACCGCGTCCAGCGTTTCAGCGACCCAGTTGGCCGCAATTGATCGCGGGCATTGCCAAGGCTTGGCGCGACCCAGGCTCACGCTTAGACATCGCGCGCCAGGCTTCGCAGTTGGCGGAGGCTATTCAGCGCAATCAAGAAGCGGGCGGGCAACCCGCGACCGAACTTCCGCGGGCGATGTTGGATCAGGCCTTGGTTAGTTTTGCGCGAACCTTTGACAGCGACGAGGGCGGTTTTTCGCCGGCCCCAAAATTTCCCATGCCAGTCAATCAAGAGCTGTTGATGACGTTGGCGTGGTGGTTCGCGACCCAAGGGCGCGTCGCCGAGAGCGCTCAAGCCGCTACCATGGCGCTTAAGACCTTGCGCGCGATGGCCCAGGGAGGCATTCGGGACCATCTGGGGGGTGGCTTCGCGCGCTACAGCACGGATGATCGCTGGCACGTGCCTCATTTTGAAAAGATGCTTTACGACAACGCCCAGCTGGCGGTGGACTATGTCAGCGCTTACCAACTGAGTGGGGACGTATTCTTTGCCGACGTGGCCAGAGAAACGCTTGATTACATGCTGCGCGACCTGACCCGGGTGGATGGCGGCGTGTATTCAGCTGAAGACGCCGATAGCCTGCCTGAGAATGCGGATCCCTTGGATAAACACGCTCCCAAGCGCGAAGGCGCGTTCTATGCCTGGGCGTGGAGCGAACTACTTGAGACCTTAGGCGCTGAGGACGCGCGCATTTTTGGCGAGGCCTACGGTTGCAAAGAAAGCGGCAATGTCCTGCAAGACCCCCACGCCGAATTTAGAGGACTGAACGTTCTCTTTAGAGATATCAGCAAACCCGCGGACCACGAACAACTCGCGCCCATGCGCCAACGCCTCTTTGATCGGCGAGCTAAGCGACCGCGCCCTCAACGGGACGAGAAGGTGCTCGCCGCATGGAATGGTTTGGCGCTTTCAGCGTTTGCGCGTGCCGCCACAGTCTTGGACGAAACTCGCTACGCCGCCGCCGCGCGCGCCTGCGCTGATTTTTTACGCAAAGAACTGTGGGACGAGAGCAGTCAAACGCTGTATCGCCGTTGGGCCGATGGCGAGCGGGCCGTGCCTGGGCATAGCGATGACTACGCGTTTGTGGTCCAAGGACTGCTCGACCTGCATCAAGTCAGCTTGCGCGACGAGGATCTGGCCTGGGCCCTGCGCTTGTCCCAATTGGCGCGTGAGCGCTTTTTTGATCCAGCCGATGGCATGGTCTACATGACGACCAAGGATCAGGACCCGCTTTTGATCGCACGCGTCAAAGAAAGCCACGACAATGTCGAGCCTGCCGCGGCGTCCATCATGGCCCTCAATCATCGGCGTCTGTGGCTCTTGACGGGTGATGAAAATTGGCGCGCGGACGCCGAGCTGAGCCTGCGTGGGCACGCGCAAGAGCTAGAGCGCTCTCCCCGCGCTCTGCCCAAGCTAACCGAAGCGCTCGTCTTGGCCTTGGCGCCACCGACGCACGCCGTGCTGGCGGGGGATCTGACGGATTCAGGCGCGCAGGCGCTATTGCGAGCTTTGCGCCAGCCCTATCGTCCCGACTTGGTCCTGCTGCGTTCGACTCAAACGTTGGCTCCCGCTTTCGCCGCGTCGGCGGGCCTAGTGGATCAAAAAGCCGCGCTTTATCTTTGTCAAGATTTTGCCTGCCAACTGCCCTTGACGGATCCCGCCAAAGTAAGCGCCTCGCTCCTCGGTCCACGCTGATGGCCGATCCATCACCCGAGTTAATGGATTTTTTGGAAAACGCCGCGGCTAGTCTGCGCGGCCAGGGCTTTACCATCGATGCCTTTGAGAGGCCCGCGGCCTTGGACAGCGGCAAGAATCGCGTCCTACGGGTAGAGCTGATCAGCCCCGACCCTAGCTTTCCTGGAAGCGTGGTGCTCAAGCGAGTCGCAGATAGCGACACAGAAGGCATGCAGGATTGGGCGTGTCAGTTTTTTTTATCGGACACGCCCGCCACGCGTGGCGTGGGACCAGAATTTTTTTCGGCGGATCCGGCGTTAGGATTTTTTTTGATGGAAGACCTGGGCCTGGGGCAAGACGCGCGCGCGGCGTTGAATCAAGACGACAGCCGAGGATCCTTGGCCGCGAGCTTGCTGGCGTGCAATCTTGCCAGTCTGCACGCGGGAACCTGGGGGCGCGAGGCCGCGTTCAATGTGATTCGTGCGGACTTGCTGGGCGCGCCGGTGGACCGAAAGGATGAGCAGCGCGTCTGGGATCTGGATGTGCAAGCATTGTTAGAGCGCGTAGGCTTGGGCGCGGACCCCAGCGTGGCCACGGTCATTCAAGAGTTGCGGTCAGAATATTTGGATCCCGCCGAGTATCTTTGCCTGACGCACGGGGACCTGATGGATGGGTCGGTGTGGTACGGGGACGCAGGGCCACGCCTTTTAAATTTTAAGCGCGGGGCCTATCGGCATGCGTTGGTGGATCTGGTGGGCTGGGCTTTTGTGCTGGGACCGAAAGCCGTCGAGCAAATGGAAAAATTGCGTTCAGATTATTTACAAGAAATTGAACGACTCAATGCGCGTTGGTCGGACCGTTTTGAAGTGGCCGCGGCCAGGATCTTGGCTTGGTTGGCGCTGGGACGTTTAGCGCGCGGCCTCGATCTGCCGCGGGCGCGGGCGGCTTTGTTGGCAGCGGCGACCGAGCCCGATCTGCAAAGTTTGGCAAAGGTGGCGAACGCGATCGACGAGCTTTAGATCGCTTTGCGGGGTGTGCTCATGGGTTTGTGGCTCAGGGTCTTCTTGTGAGCGACCAAGGTGGCCCCACTGTTTTGAGTCACGGGTTTGCCACTGGGCTCGTCGATCTCATCGTGACCGCAACCTGGGCCGTGCACATGCGCCGCCGCGGCTTTGGCGTTGGTTTCGGCGAGCGCTTTGCTGGCGCCGTCTTCATCTTCGCGCAGGTGACATTTCTTATATTTTTTGCCAGATCCACAGGGGCAATCATCATTGCGACCGGTTTGGCGTAGGCGTTCAAGCGATTCCATGGATAGCTCCGTAGTTGGTGGAAAACGCCTGATTATAACGGATTTTCATCCAACCTCGAGCGCCTAATCGTGCCCGTTTGTCTTGCGGCTTGCCCCGCAGGCGACTGGCGGGTAAACTCGTTCGTGCTGGTTTTTTCATGTTTTACAAGCTTTTCAGGCTTTTTTGGTGGTTTATGAGCGCACCCTCACCCTTCGTTGCTACTTTGGATGTCATGCTACGCTTGCAGGCGTTGGATGACCAAGCTCGCGCCTTGGACAAAGAGGCGGCGCGTGCCGAAAAGGCCTTGCGTGGCGGGGACGAAACCCTGCGCGCTGCCCGTGAACACCAAGCGGCCGA